>CAZJIO010000138.1:0-9668 GCA_964546035.1 uncultured Eubacteriales bacterium
CACGTCGGTCGGGATCGGCACCGCCGCGCCGCGCGCTTTCATGGCGTTGATCACGGCGGTGGCTTCGCCCAGCAGGTCGGGCTCGGCCAGGCTCTTGCCGATCTTCAGGCCCGCGGCCAGCATGAAGGTATTGGCAATGCCACCACCGACGATCACAATATGCATCTTATTCATGACACTTTGACTGTTCTGCACTTCCATAACGGGTTGGAACATTTCCTTACTAGCGCCACAAACAATGCAAATATCAGGTGTTTCATTTCCCTCATGAATATATTCACAATTCAAGCAGCGCCAGGAGTTAAAAGCCTTCTTTTCAGGTAGCACTTCTTGTTGTCCTTCGAAATCTTCCTTGGGTGCATCGCAAATTGGACAATTCTGCGGTGGTGTTTCACCTACATGGATATAACCACAAACCAAACATTTGAAACTTGATAACATATACTTTTCCTCCTCAGATTTTTTTTCTAAAAATCTCACTCAAATTGATGCTCAGTCCTTCAAATACATTTGATTCAAAAACATCAGAAACAGCTAGCGTTTTCTGCGATGCTTTTTCTAGCTAAAGCTAACGCACCAAAAGTTCCGGCAAAGTCGCCTAATTCTGGGTAAACAATGTATTGATCAATTGCTTCTAACAATTCTTTCTTTTCTATATATCCCTTTGACAATGCGATGTATTGTGTATGAATTTTCTTAAATAAATGCTTTTGCTTCATAACACCGCCACCTAAAATGATCTTCTCAGGTGACAAAATATAGGTATAATTAACCAGAGCTTGGGCGATATAATAACTGACATAATCCCAAATCGGATCACTTTCTGGCATTTCATATGCTTTACTACCGTATCTTGCTTCGATAGAGGGCCCTGCAGCTAACCCTTCAAAACAATCTTTATGAAAGGGACATTTGCCCTCATAATGATCGTCTGGATGTTTTCTCATGAGAATATGTCCCATCTCGGGATGCAAAAGCCCATGAATTAAATCACCATTGACCACTGCACCTCCGCCAATGCCTGTGCCAATGGTCAGATATATGGAAGTAGATAACCCCTTCCCAGCTCCCCAAAGACTTTCCGCCAGGGCAGCACCATTCACATCTGTATCTATAACGATCGGGCATTTAATCTGTTCCTTCACAGTACCCAATAGGTCAAACTGGCCCCAGTAGGGTTTTGGTGTGTTCAATATGTAGCCATATTCTTTGCTCTTTTTATTAACACCTACAGGACCAAAGCTCCCAATACCCATACCGTGTATTTCTTTGTCCTTAAAAAATTTAAAGACATTTTTCATTGTTTCATCAGGTGTTAAAGTTGGAAATTCTTGCTTTTCTAAGATTTCACCTTCTAAAGTACCTATAGCGCATATAAACTTTGTACCACCTGCTTCAATTGCTCCTAGTAACATCGGTTATTTCTCCCTTATTTTTCCAATACTTTAATCACTTTTTCTATGGTATTCATATTTCTTGATGTTAGCCTACTTTTGAACTTTTTACTTCCAAGTATTTTAGATCCGAAGACCGAATCCAAGGTATTGCCTTTTGGAATAACCCAAAAGGCATCCCGTTCTAGGAGATTGAATTGCTCATTTGCTGCATGGGTCATCGTTTCATAAATCTCCATTAATTCACTAGGCAACTCTTTTTGATCACAGATTAGCAAATAATGGTGGCAATTTTCAGCAATCGGATAACTTTTAGAGTGATTTGAAATATCAATAAGTTCCTTTTGATCCCTTAAGAAGATATGCGCCTCATATCCAAATCGTTCATTTAAACCTTTTTCGATCATTGCCTTCAGCCCTACTCTATCGTTACCTCTCTCAGGTTCCGTAATGATAACATTCCCAGTAGCTAGGATTGTTTGTACCTCTGTAAATCCCATCTCATCAAAAAGGACTTTTAAATCCTGCATCTTGATGCGAATGCCATTGACATTGATACCTCTTAGAAAAACACAATACTTTCCTGTCATACTAAAACCTCCTATACTGATATAACTTGAATTCCGTAGATGGCACATAATGGCACACAAGTTGTCACTTTCTCCGTCCCCAAGATGCCACTTTGTTATTTCTTCTGATACACCCCGATCGTATACCCTTCAGGCAAGGGCAACTCTTTCCATTCGATTTGTTCCCATTTTTCTTTTGAATGACAAGGATATCTGATGGAGGTCGGTAAGAGTTCATAATCAAGGCTACTCAAAAAATTTAGTAATGTGATTCTTTTGGCCTTCTGATCATATATTAGCAACTGTGAATAATCACTAAAATGCTCTCCATACTCAAATAAATAATAATCCTTTGCCTCCTCGAATGTCTGTTCAATGTATTTCTGCCCTAGGGCGGTTGATAAGTACTCGCCCCATTCATATCTTGTGGCTCCATAGACGATTATCCCATCATTAATATATAGAATTTCCGGGAATGGATCGTAAGTTATGGGTTCCATCGTTTTACTTACTATGTCATAAGCTGCTAACAGACCACCAATACTATAGAAAAGTCTATTTTGATAAACATATGTGGAATGCCCTTCAAATTGATCTGTAAGCGTCATGGTGGTCGGATTGATTAAGCTGATAGCGTTCCCACTGATCAGTACTTGCCCACCAAAGTTCAAGAGTTCATCATTAGAATCCCAATGAATTGGAGTCTTTTCATGAAAAAACTCTGAGAGTTCATAGGTTTGTATGCTATCAGATTTCCCCAGGTCAATGCGGCTTAGTTCCGTCTTGTTTGTTATAATAAAGGCTATCGAACCTATTAAACAGAGTTCATCACACGCAGCCTCTTTGTAAAGTATATTGCTCATGCCTGTTTCAAAATTATAAAAATAGGTACCTGATTGATCCCCATAACCCGTGTATAAAATACCTTTCTCATTCACATCAAATTCTCGCACTTTTATATCCACTAAAGGATGGATTTCATCTGTCTTAACTTCTATAAGTCCTTGACTCTGATGCAATTGGACAATCTTTCTCCCACCGACCTCACGACTATCAATGATATGGAGTTCTTTCTGTCCTCCTAGATTAGTAAGTGTCACAAATTCGCTATTTAGAGGCTCAATTCCCGGGAAATTTTTAATTGCTTCATGCTGGTTGAATTCATTATCTAAATTCATGTAAACCTTCTGTTCCCATTGCAAGGTATCGAAATATTTCCTTTTGAAGGGATAATTCATCTTAAAAGGCTCTAGTATTGGATCAAATGCAGGCAAGTATAGGTCAGTATGTATGAATACATCAGTGTTCCATAATCCAAGTGTTTTAGCATAATAATATAAAACATTCTGAGTTTCAAGAGCAATACCTTGCTCATATTCCTTTATATTTGGTGGGTAGTATGCGTCTGACTCAAGAATTTTCAGAGTAATCTCCGCTGGAATCTCAGCTAGAATTCCCAGTTTTCCATCTTCGTTAATATTCATTATGGCTTTAGCCCCTGAATCAATATAGATTAATCCACCTAAATATCCCTCTTTTATCTCTCCTCCATAAGCCCTCAGCCCTAAAAAATCTTGGGAATGATCCGTAAACAGCAACTGATCACCAGAAAATCCATAGATCCACTCATTTACGCCATAGACGCGATCGAGCTGACTTCCAAGGTCCTTATCTCTGATAATTGTTTCTATGATGGAATCATGATTCGAGGTTTTTATAATATTTCCATTCCATTTATAGTAATTGCTTCCCCAATAATCCTTATCTAAAAGCTTTATCAATCCGCCACTTACACCATCAATGTAAGGTGTATTCTCAATACAATTCATATAGGTCTTTCCTTCAAAATTTGATTTTGGCTCAAACTTATAGGCTACTGCTTTATCCAAGTATTCTCCCTGAAACACATACTTCAATCCGTCATGAAATTTCCACACCAAGAGATCTGTGCAGTCGAAGTCATCAGGTAATTCAAACACGTCTAACAACTCAAGTTTTCGATTCATCAGTGCCAAACGGGTGTTGCCTTGATGAGCTTCTTGAAGATAAGTAAACCCAATGATATTATTGTTGACAAACACTTTTTGAATGTTTTCCTCGATGACATATGTTTCCAAAAACTCAACCTGGATATCAATGGAGCTATCCGTCCATCTCCAACGATCCAGTGGCATACCAACAAACCTAAAGGTACTACAAAAATAGCGGTTCTCCTTGGAATAAATCACATAAAAAGACTTTTCATCTCTTGGGACAAGATAAACTGGATGGTTCGAATCCATCCCCTCAAGTTCGTTAAGCTGTCCATGACCAATTGCATTTAAAAAGGGATCTAATAGATCCAAATAAACCTTTCCAGAGTTATCCCTCGTCATAAGTGCAATGCACTCTGTATACGCTAGTGAGCTAGCAATAATAGGAAACGCCATTTCTATCCTTTGGGTTAAATCTGCTGCTTTGTTATATGCCATTCCAAAAGAGAATAGCGCTGTATTTGAATGAGATACAGCTAACTCATAGTCACAAACATAAGATGCGAAGTTCCAATCGATGCCCGTATCATAAGCTTGTTGGAAATAGGCTATATCAAAATCAATAGGAACTTGATCTTCAGAAAATAACTGGTTTTGATTGGAATAAGGTCCATTAATTTTGTCGTAGGGCATAAAAAAATCATCGGTAAACAGGGTTTTGCTTAAGACCTTTGCCAATGGAGAAAGCTCATCAGTTCTTATTTTTTTAAGAAAAGACTGCTGCACCTCAAATTTCAGAATCTTTTGGTTGATATCCATTGTATGGTTGACCTGATTGGCATCAGAAACAGCCTCAGTTTTTTCCAATAAAACTTCATTTTCGGCTATAGTCGTTGTCGGTTCATTAATTTGGGTTATTTGCCACACCATAACACCCAGAACAATTAATAATAAACCTATACACATCAACCATAAACGCCATTTTTTACGCATCAGCAACCTCTCCTCCTAGTTATTTCTCTCTATGTTATATTCTTCTATTTTTTCAAGTTATCACTTTCAATAATCCCTCAAACACCTAGAGGTGAGAAAAATGGACGAGGACCCTACTGCACAATCTCCACCCCGGCACTGGTGCCAATATCCTCATATAAGACGTCGCCTTTTTTATTCATGAGCTTAATTTTTATGACACCTACTAAGCCTTCTTTGATTTTGTGGTTCATGAGGCCATCTTTAGGGGCGATGAGTATGCCGTTGTCCATGATTTCGGCTTCGATCTGTAGTTGGAGTTGTTTTCTTCTTAGGTGGAACAGAACTTTTTTCTCTGTTATTTCTTCTTTGATGATTTTCGAACCATTATAGGTGGCGAAACGGTATTCCTTACCGTCTAATTTTAGATTACAAAGAAATCCCTTGAAAGCAGTTCCAAGAAATGGAATATGGGCTACACTGAGCATGACCGCTGTATGCGCTTGTTTAAAATGATTGCCCTGAATCCACACATAGTCCTTTGGAAAAGATCGACCCCAGTCCTTCTCAATGTAACCACGCCCTCCTGAAAAGGAGATGGATTTGCCGCTGATATTGACTTCTCCAGAGCACCCATGCTGCATGCTCACAATACCATGATAACATTCCATGAAGGATAAATATCCAAAATAACCCATGATATTGGGATAACGCAGACTTTTTTCAATGGGTTCTAGGTCACCCAAGAAAAAATGACCTTTGATCTGTAACTGTTCACTTTCTAAATGAAGGGCAACATCCGTTTTTGAAAAGAGATTCTTACCCACTTGAATTCTAAAGGGTTCGTCTTGAAAGTTAAAATCCGAAAGTGGAAAACGAAAGTAGTCTGTCACTAAAGTGGGTTTAGGTGCCTTATTGGCGATAATCACTTGAATAAATGCATGAGGATCTTTTAGGTTCAAACTGACGCCAGGAATGACAGCAATGGCGTACGCTTCATCTGCACTCACTTGCTTATAATACCAGCCTTCAAAATAATTTTTCTTCTTATTTCTGCCTTGATATAATTCTGGATGAAATACCTTTTGTAAGCCTAGCATCCGTTATGATCCCCCTTTATCCATACTAACCTTTTATCTGCATTGGCACGCCACAAACCACCAAAAACACTTGATCTGCCGCCTTGCCCAGAAGTTGATTCACCCGACCTTGCAGATCTCTGAAAACGCGACTCAACTTATTTTCTGGGACAATTCCCATACCAATTTCGTTAGTTACCAGCACCAGCTTCCCTTCAACTCTTTGGGCGGCTGCTATAAATTTTTCTATTTCAACTGTTATGCGCTTCTCAATCTCATTAATTTCCTCTAAATTCAAACCATCAATGTCTACTTCACCAGCAAAATCAAATAGCAGATTCGTCAGCCATAAGGTCACACAATCCAATAGAATGCCACTATATTCTGATCCCTTTTGCAGGAGTACATGATTTAAATTCTCAAACCCTTCATAGGTTGCCCAATTATTTGAACGCAGGCTTTGATGTTTTTTAATCCGATCTTCCATTTCTTCATCAAAAGGGATGGCCGTTGCGATATATAGTTTTTCACCCTCTACATCCTGTAAAATGCCTTCTGCAAAGCTACTCTTACCACTTCTAGCACCCCCCGTAACCAAAACGAGCATGCCTACACCTCCTCTTTACGAATATCCAGCAAGTGTTCTTCATTAATCATAGCTTCTTCAAAAGTTGCCATATTATGAAACACAGCAAGGGCCGTTTCTATGATAGAAAAGGCAATTGGACAACCGGTTCCTTCGCCTAAACGCATATTCAAGTGAAATAGAGGTTCAAGACCGATCTCCTTCATAATGTGGATATAGCCTGGTTCCAAAGACATATGAGAAGGAATCATATAGGCTTTCACCTTAGGATTTAAACGATAAGCAGCAAGTGCTGCTGCCGCTGAAATAAAGCCGTCAATGACAATAGGTACTTGATAATAAGCAGCGCCAAGAAAACAGCCCGCCATACCAATCAGATCAAGTCCCCCAACTTTTGATAACACATCTATTGGATCCTGTGGATCCGGGTTGTTAAACGCCACGGCCTGTGTGATCACACGCTTTTTATTTTCCAGTCCTTCGTCCGTAATGCCCCCACCCTTGCCGATAGCACCTTCTGCACCACTGCCGGTAAAAGCCATATATACAGCACTGCTACAGCTGGTATTTCCAATACCCATTTCGCCAGTACCAAATAGATTGTAGCCTTCTTCAACCAAATCCCGCACCATTTCAATCCCTACTTCAAGTCCTTTAATGGCTTCTTCTCTTGTCATGGCCGGCCCTTTTGCAAAATTAGCCGTCCCATATCGGATTTTTTTCTGAATGAGTTGTGGATGCTCAAGATCTACTTTTACACCAATATCTACCACCCGGATATCGGCACCATTGCTGTTACTGATGGCACAAATCCCCGTTATGTTTTTAAGCATATTAAGGGTTTGGAGCGCTGTTACTTCTTGAGGCGCACATCCTACACCTTCTTCGACGATGCCATGGTCTGAGGCCATAATAATGGTGCATTTTTTATTAACTTGTGGCTTAACAGAACCTCTAATCGCCACAACTTGTGCTGCTATATCTTCTAATTTACCTAAGCTACCTAGTGGTTTTACCAAACTATCTAGGCGCGTTTTAGCCGCTTCCATCACCTCTTTGCTAGGCGTTTCAATTTTTGATAAGATGTCTAATAACATGATGTTCTCCCTTTTCATAAGTGATTTGGATATGACAAGCTGGCTCGATTTTAAATTGCCAGACCTGTTCTGGCGTTAATGCTAATAAATAAATCAAACATTCCCGAATGACGCCGCTATGGGTAACAAGGATAAAAGTGCCTTCTTGAGGCATCAACATTTTCAGAAAATCGTAAATTCTATCTCTAAACTGAAAATACCCTTCCCCTTCTGGAATTACATAAGACTCATATTCTTTTAAATACTTCTGATAATAATCACCATACCGCTCTTCTACCACTTCAAGGGTCAACCCTTCAAATAGGCCATAATTCATTTCTCTAATCCGCTCATCTGTCTGCACATCTAAGCCATGATCCTCCGCCAGTAACTGGGCCAAGTACTGAGTGCGTTTTAAGGGACTGGAATAAATAGCCGCTATTGTCTCCTGCTTCAATTGTTGCCTGACCGCTTCACTTTGAACTTCGCCCTTCTCCGTGAGTGCATAATCCGTCCAACCATAAATCACACGATTCAAATTGCCTATAGATTCGCCGTGTCTGATTAAAATAAGTTTCATAGAAGTACCCCGATAAGTAAGAAAACCCCCTGAGAGACTTCCACCATCATCCCCATCACATCTCCAGTAATACCAAGAAGTATTTTGCTCACCCTTTTAGTGAGCAAGGCAACAAACAAGAAAGTGACCAGAATAGGAATCGCCAGAAAAACATTTAGCGACAGCCCAAGGATTAGACTAACAAAAATGCCCCATAAAATGTGTTTCATATTTGCTGTCTCAACGATGTTCTTTCCTAATCCACTTTCTTTTGCATAAGTAGACATCCCCGCCGTCACTAATATTGCACTGCGTCCAACTATGGGAAATAAGAGCACCAATTGCCAGTTAGCCTCTTTTAATAGGATCCACATCCCTAAAAAATAAAGGACTAGTCCGATAACGCCAAAGGTACCCACTCGGCTATCTTTCATAATCTCAAATATTTTTTCACGGGACCTGCTACTGAAAAGCCCATCACATACATCGGCCAAACCGTCTAAATGCAGCCCACCACTTAAGCCAACATAAACCATTAATAAAATTAACGCTCTTATATCTACTTGGATCTGAAATCTATGGAGAACAAAAGATAATCCACCCAAGATACCGCCAAGGAGGAGCCCTACAATGGGGTAATAGCCCATGCTCTTTCCGAAATCCGTCTCAGAATAAGTATATTTATTAGGGATATAGATCCTTGTTAAAAAAGTAATCGCCAAAATCAGATGTTTCAAAGGTGTCCTCCCAAGGGCTAGTCTTTTGTTATATCATCACTTTTATCTAGAATTTTAAGTTTAAATTGAAAGCCTTCATAGGCGTTCAGCATATTCCCAAGTTCTTCCCAAGAATAGCGCTGACCATCAATGACCACATCATGACTTTCTCTCCCGCTACGCTCTGAACTGATCAGGTACCCACCCACATCACCATCAATGAGACTTGGTCTCAGTTGCTCAAAGTAATCCAGTTTCTCTTCTATGAAATTTTTCTGAACATACCTGGTTACTTTCATACAAAACTCTTGCCAAAGAATATCTTCATCACAGGGCAAATGGTTCATATGAGCAACTTGTCTTCCAGGTTGTCCATCGCTTCGCAGTTCTTGTGCCTCATAAGCAATGAGCATCGGCAAGACCAAACGATTGATTTTAAAAGTAAAATGTTTTCCGCTTCTATTGGTGAAAGTAATATTTTTTTGCTCAAATGGATTCAAATCAATTCCAATCTTTTCAGCCATCAGATGATTAAAGCAATCTGAACAAAGTTCAATGACACTGTTATCCCCCAGTGTCAAGCGATGACCAATTTTCTTCTCATGACAAACCTCACAGGCGTTTGAAACCTCTTTTGGCTCTGAATCCTCCCAAGAAGTAACCTCTTCCCCATAATGCTTTTCAAAGCATTCTAGTAATTCAATACTGGGCGTTACATAATCCTGATCCAGCCCTTTAACGAGT
>CAZJIO010000139.1:0-247 GCA_964546035.1 uncultured Eubacteriales bacterium
GATATATTTTTGCAGCGAAAGGAACACAATTAATGTAGGAATAATTGAAATAATGATCCCGGCACAAATAATTTCCCATTGAGAGCCGTAGGGTCCCGTAAATCTAAACAAAGCAGTAGAAACTACTTGGAGATCCTTTTTAGGCATATATAGAAAAGGTGTATAAAAATCGTTATAAATTGAAATACCTTTAATAATAAAAACTGTAGCAATTGCAGGTTTAAGAAGTGGAGATCGGAAGAGCGTC
>CAZJIO010000139.1:381-908 GCA_964546035.1 uncultured Eubacteriales bacterium
GGCAGCGCCCATGGTGTTAAATAAATTAAGACCTTCAACAATCTGAAACGTTGCAACTTGAGTCGTAACACCTGGTATCAGGGCTGCAAAAAGGAACAATGCCATAATGGCCTTCTTGAACTTAAATGCAAAACGATTGAGTACATATGCAACTAAGGTCCCTAAAATAATAGCCCCCACAAGGGATACTGTCAAAATTAGGGTGGTATTCATAAAACCTCTAAACATACGTCCATCTATAAATGCTATTTTATAATTTTCAAAATTAAAAAAGCTGTTAGGTAAATCAAGTTTACCTGAATTTGCAAATTCAGCTTTTGTCTTAAATGAGGCGAGTAGCACGATAATAATGGGAACGATCGCAGCCAGTGCGCCTGCAATTAGAGTAGCATACTTGATTATATCAACAATCACATACTTAATTTTCAGCACTTTTTACGCCTCCTTTTTTAATCCGAAATATAATTTTTGAAGAACTGTGACAACAATAATGATGGCAAATAATACCATGGCCATTGCAGATGCTA
>CAZJIO010000139.1:934-9530 GCA_964546035.1 uncultured Eubacteriales bacterium
CCCAGTTTCAAAAGCCATATTAACAGTTTGAATAACAAAAGTCTTTGTACCATTGGCACCACGCAACATAATAAACGGAATTTCAAAGGCACTCATAGCACCAGAAATAGATAAGATTAAATTTAACTCAATGATATTTCTAATGGATGGCAGAATAATATGACCAAATTTATGCCATCTATTAGCGCCATCACTATCAGCTGCTTCATAGATTTCACCACTAATCGATTGAATGGATCCTAAAAAAACAATGAAATTAAAACCAATATATCTCCAAACCGAAGAAGCTGCTAAAGAAATGTTAACAATCTTCACATTCAGTAACCATTTTTGTATGAGGTTTTCTAAACCAAGGGCGCTTAGAATAGAATCAAGGGTACCGCCACCTGTATAGAAGAATTTGAAGATCAGTGCAATTGCAACACCATTTATTAGATATGGAAAAAAGATAACACCTTTAAAAAAGTTTTTACCTTTCACTTTAAAAGTTAGAATCGTGGCAAAATAAAGTGCCAATCCAAGCTGTACAAAGGATCCTACCAAATAGTACAAACTCACTTTAAAAACCGAGAAATATTCCGGATCCGTAAAGAGCCTTTTATAATTGGCAAGTCCAATAAAGACTTTATCCTTACTAAGTCCATCCCACTTAAGCAAACTGTAATAAAAAAGGTTGCCTAAAGGTAAATAAGAAAATACAATCAACAACGCTATAGGAATGATTAGAAACCCAATGATAAAGAATTTACGTTGTGTACTATACTTAAGATTTGACATGGTTGTTCTCCTTCCTTCAGATTTATTTTGTTTAAAAAGGGGAAAGTACTTGAGCACTTCCCCTTAGTGTCTGTTTTAAATTAATTAACACCCAATGTTTTTCTAGCTGTAGTCCATTTTGTATTTAAGTCTGTCATGATGTCTTCAAAGGACTCGTCTCTGTTACCTATAGCTGCTTCAACAAGACGTAATCTATAAGCTTCAGACCAACGGCCAATTTCAGATTCAGCATCTACATCATCTAATAATGTTTCTTCTCCAGCCGGTGCAGGATTATTAGCAAGGAATACAACACCTAAATCTTGGAATCCTTTTAATGTAGCTGGCATTTCAGCGCCTATAACTGGTGAGATTCCACCTTGATCAGCTGCAAAACCTGATTCATTGGTAAACCAATCAACCCAAGCTCTTGCCGCTTCTTTGTTTTCACTGTATTTATTGATACCAAGATTGTAATCTGCGCCCGATGCAGCATAGATTTTACCATCTGCATTTGTGTAAGGGAAAGGCATATATCCAATTACAGAAGGGTCTAACCCAGCGTCAGTAGCCGCTTGTTGCATTTGAACGATTGACCAAGATCCAAGTAACATAGAACTGATTTCGCCTTTTGCAAGCATTACTTTTGAGCCTTCCCAATCTGTTGTTGTTGGGTCTTCTTCACTTAAGCCACCTTTTACGATGTCATAAAGTAATTTACTAAATATGTAGTAAGGTTGACCTTCCGACCAAGGTGCATCGGTATGAGCAACTGTGTTATACCAATCTGGGCTACCACCAACAGAAGGCATTTCCGCTTCATATTGTCCGCCTAATGGCCATCCAGCAGCATAGTTTGTGTAGTAAGGAATTGCATCAGTCTTTTCTTTTACAAGTTGTAAATCCGCAAGATATTCATCTACAGATGTAGGTAAGGTTGTAATACCCGCTGCTTTCCAAACTTCAGTGTTGTAAAGAACGCCTTGAGCGTTAACAACTGTTGGAACACCATAGCATACGTTATCAAATCTTGCATCTGTCATAAACAAATACTGTTGGCTTAATTCATCAAATGATCCTAATGGCTCAAAGAAATTAGGTAATTGATCAATGGTAAAGTTTTCTTTTGGAACCATTAATACGTCGCCATACTCTTCAGTGCTCATACGTATTCTGATTTGACCTTCATAGTCTGTGATGCCTTCAAATTCAACTTTTACATTTGGATACGTTTTGTTGAACTCTGCTGCATAATCGAACATACTTACTGGTGCAGTATCAAGTAATAAGTCTGTACGTTGTGTAATAACTGTTATTGTTCCTGTTAATGCTTCGGCTGGATCTACTACTGCCTCTGTAGCAGCATCTGTTACAGCAGCTGTCGTTTCAGCTGGATCTGTTGCAACCTCTTCAGTTTTTTTAGCACAACCCGCAAATACCGTTAACATCATAGCTGCTACTAACAAAATGGATATTAATTTTTTCATTCTTTAATGTCTACCCCTTTCATGGACAAGTTTTTTACCTAATCGGTTAGGTTACTATTTAATTATATACATTAACCATATTAATGTCAAGCAAATTCAATAAATTATTTATATTCACCAATGGAACGCGTGTTAAATGTGTTTTCAAGACTTTCTAAGCTATAAAAAAGGCCATTTAAACCAGTTTTATAATGTATTTTACTGGTTAAAAGGACCTTTATACTTATCGGTATGCTATTTTTTTACAAACATAAACTTCATTTACTCTATAGCCTCTAATCTTTTTGCAGAATCTCGATAGATGATATTTCCTTTGACCAACATACGGCCATATTTTCGCTCTGGATTATCGATTTTGTTGAGCATAATTTCAGCAACGGTGGCCGTCATTTCTAACATATTGACATCCACAGTCGTAATTTGAGGCGTCGCTAACATGGAATAAATATCGTTATCAAAACTGACGACAGAAACATCTTCTGGAACTCTATAGCCCTGCTCTTGTAATTGTCCAATCAGTTCATAGGCCACGCGGTCGCAGTTGCATACAAAGGCCGTTGGCATGGGACTTGGAAATTTGATATCTATAAAATGCCCCTTCTCGTCTCGATCCTCAACCACATAGCCCTTTTCATGAAAGATTTTATGCTCTAATAAAGATTTATAATACCCCAAATATCTGTCTTGAATACTACTCGTTGATGTGATACTTCCTACAAAGGCAATATCCCTATGTTTATTAGCGATCAAATAATTGGTCAATTCATAGGCACTGAAAAAATTATCTGATACAACGGAATCGACTTCTGTATGTTCATCATAGAAATCCAAGAAAATGATGGGTACTTCGCAGCTGTTCAAAACTTCAATATAGGCGCTGCTTACTTGACCTAGTATAATCAAACCGTCTACTTTTCTATCATAATAGCTTCTTGGTAAAAGAAGATTTTGTTCATCTTCCTCCGACAGGACTTGAAAAATAGAAGAATATTTGTATTTATCCAGTTCTTTAGTGACATATTGGTAAAAGGTCAAATAGAAGGAACGATAATCCCCTGTAAACCTTTCCGCTACTACAACTCCGATATTAAAGGAAAATCCCGACTTGATGGCCTGGGCCGATGCATTGTATCGATAACCCATGGAACTAGCAAGCTCTTTGATTTTTGCCTTCAACTCATCGCTTACACCCTCTTTATCGCTTAATGCTTTTGAAACAGTCACTTTACTGATATTCAATTTATCCGCGATATCTTTCATTGTAATAGCTTTAGCCACAGTATATTCCCCCTAAAATGAATTCACTAAAGTTAATAAACTTCCCCTAGCAATTCAATATTTTTATTAATAAGCTCGATTCTTTGTGCCACACATGGTAAAGATCTTAATGGATCAACTGGTGTATTAAAAGTATAATCAATTAATTGGTCTAAAGTTGTCGTTGCCACATGAAGTCTTGTATCACTAGAAGCGTAGTATATAAAAACCTCTTCCTTTTCATTGACAACTGCACCATTACAAAAGATCACATTGGATACATCACCAACACGCTCTCCACCAAAAGGAGCTATGAAATAACCACCTGGTTTGGCAATCACATGCGTTGGCTCTAATAAATCCGTTGCAAATGTGTAAAGCACATATCTAAGTCCTGCTGCTGTATTTCTAACGCCATGAGCTATATGTATCCAACCTTTACTTGTCTTTATTGGAGCAGGACCCTGTCCATTTTTGACCTCATATATGGTATGATATTTTTTTTCATCTATAACAATCTCTTTCTCTACACGAGGATTTTCAATAGAATCACTTAAGCCAAAGGCAATCCCTCCGCCAGCACCCGTGGAAATAAATCCATCTTGTGGACGTGTATAGAAAGCATATTTCCCATCTACAAATTCAGGATGCAAAACAACATTTCTTTGCTGCGGGGATGGTGTTGAAACATTAGGCAGCCTTTCCCAGCTTATCAAATCTTTCGTTCTTACTAACCCTGCTTGAGCTACCGCGCTAGACATATCACCAAAAGGTGCATTTGGATCTTTACTTTCCGAACAATAAATGCCGTAAATCCAACCATCTTCATGGGCAACCAGGCGCATGTCATAACAATTGGTTTCTTGTAAATCAATGTCATCCCAAGTTATAGGATACTTCATAAATTTAAAGTTGTCAATGCCAGTCTCGCTCTCTGCAATGGCAAAGAAAGACTTGCGATCATTTCCCTCAACCCTTACAACAACATAATATTTTCCGTTAAAATAAAGAGCTCCTGCATTCAGAGTAGCGTTGATTCCTAAACGCTCCATGAAGAAAGGATTGGTCTCCTCATTCAAATCATATTTCCAATGAAGGGGTATGTGATGTCTTGTTACCACAGGGTTTTTATATCGATCAAATATGCCATTATACTGGGTATCATCCTTTAAGTTCGGTTGATTTAACAAAGCCTCTTGCTCTTTTAAAAGTTCATAATATTTTTGATGTATCATATTGCCATCCTTTCCATTCTTTCTATGATTTCAAGGCAGAACCTTGAGTTGTGATATGGGCATTTCCAGGGTTCAACGATATCTCTAACAATAGGCTCATTAGCACTATTTAGCGCGTAATACCATTCACCATTAGATCTCTTATCAATTAAATGGTTCTTTATAAAGTGCCACACTTTTTTAGTACTATCCAGTAAAGATTCATCTTTAACATGTTCATAAGCATTATAAAAACCCATTAGGGCTTCAGCGTGTACCCACCATATTTTAGTATCATCTTCTTTACCATTTTCACGTTCATTAATCATGGAGCCATCTAAAAGAAGTGCATTTTTTTGGATATTCTTTGCGATCTCCACAACCCATTCCAGTTTTTCCCCTTTACTCTCGTTAAGCACTTTAAGTGCCTCATCGATCAACCAGCTCGCTTCAATATCGTGACCATAGGAAATTAAATCTATGAGCTCCTCCCACTGTTGATCAAAGAAAACCTTAAAGTATCCTGTTGCAGGATTATAAATCTTCACATAAAATATCGCGATGAGATTTTCAATTCTAGCTTTTAAGGTATCATTTGGCCATATGCGATAAAGATTTGTATAAGCTTCTAAAATATGTAAATGGGTATTATAGGTGATATGAGCAATAACACCATTTTCACTGAGCATCTCATTATTTGTTGGTTCCCATTGTTGATTAAATTCTTCTCTGTAGGCATTATTGGAAGGGTCAAAACCCTTTGTTTCAATAATTTCATAAAGCTCAATGGCCTTTTTCAAAGCATTGGGATCCTTTACGCCTCTGTAGTATTCTGAGAGGGCATATATCCCAAAAGCCTGGGCATAAATATGCTTACGACCATCTAGAATATTTCCTTGATAATCTACCATCCATAACACACCTTTATCAATAGGATCAATCATTTTATCGACAAAAAAATGATAAGCCTGTTTTGCACACTTAAGATAGACCTCATCCGAAAGTATTCTGTATGCACTTGAAAATGTCCATAAATATCTTGCAGCGGCAATACCACCTTTGGGAGCTTCTTTATCTACTGCTAAATCATAATGCATTGCACCATAATGACCACCATTCTCATGATCTTGTAAGTTTAACCAAAATGGAAGAATGTGGTTCTTCAATTCTTTGTAAATTTCGTCTCTAACTTGCTTCACTTCAGACCTCCTGTTTCTCTCATCACTTCTACTTTACAAAAAGGGTTATCGGTAACCTTAATTCATTTTACATTTTTGCTCCTTCTTTGTCAAGTGTACGGATAAAATAAGTCCTATTAAATAGGATTTAATAGGACTTACTGTTTAATCTATATATACTTCTTCAAATAACTGTATGTTATCTACATATATAGGACCTTGGTAAGGAAGCTTACTACCGATAATTCCAATGTATAATTCTGTTGCAGATGAAGCGCCAGCAATATCTATTTCTAAATGTTGGATAGCATAGTTGTAACCATTAATCTCTTCTTGTGGTAGATCCCCTAGCGGAAAATTATTAAGATCTAGCCCTAACTTAACCCAACCAGGGTTGGCTACTGCATAAGGTCTTACACCAACACCCTCACCTACTGCATCCATACGATAGTACATATCATAGCTAACCTTAGTATACTTGCTAAAATCAGTCAGATTTTTACAAACAACTCTTAATTCTTCCCAGTCACCTTTTCCTGGCCAAATGGTGTCAATTTTCATTGAGCCATCTAACAACTCCATACTTTGAGAAACGCCTTCAGGACCAAAACTAGCTTGACTAGTCGTATCTTGCTCGAAACCTTGAAGGTCATTATCAAAAGTAAATGTCTTTATAGGGACAAGTTTGGTTGCACGATTGCTTACAAAGGCAGAAACACTATTTTTGCAAATGGTGCCATCTGAATAAGTTACCTCAATATTAAAAATCGTTTCCCCGTCAAGTGGGTATTTACTAGACTCAAATACAAGTGCTCCGCTTGCCGGCACCTCAAATGGACCTTCAATACCATCAATTGTTAGCTTCAAATCAGTCATTTCTTTGCCATAGTCCACTGCTTTAACTTTGACAGCAAAATTGTCTGTTAATTTCTCACCACTAAATGGTGCTTCAAAATAAATATGGGGCACTTTCTCAATGATTTCACCCGCCATCTCCTTACCATGATTTGAAAGGAGCTGCGCCGTATGATCACCATTATTTATTACTCTAAAACCGTCGTAGTCTGGATATAGTCCATTTTCATCAGAACTTGTACCCGTATCCTTTCCAGATAAGATCCAAAACATAGTACCGTTAAGTCCACTAGAAACAGCAAGATTTGTCCAGACTTCATAGACATAATCACGATTTTCTACACCCGTTTTAGTGATCCCAAACTCTTCTAATACCGTTGGTTTATTAACCTTTTGTGCAGCTTCCACATGCTTTGTAATCCATTTAGAACCTGAATCCGCGGCATCATAATCAAAGGTCTCACCCCAGTGAGTTGGATACAAATGGAACGTTCCGTAGCCAATATTTTCAAGTTCCAAGATTCGATCTCCATCTATCCCAGCAAACCCATTGTAGGCCCATTGTGATGGTTCAGCATCGAGACGCTTAAAGAAACCTTCATCACCAAACGCAACCAAATGCTTTTCATCGATTGTTTTTATATATGTACTCATTTCATCTGCCCAATTAAGGATGCTATCCCCCGTTGGGTCACTTTCACATCTTGCTTCGTTCATGAGCTCCCAAGACATAATTGTTGGGTCGTCCTTATATTTTAACTTGTTGATGGAATTGGTTCTATTCAGTAAGTACTTCACATAATTCTTATACATCTCTTTGCATTGTGCATCTGTATAGAAATCATCATGACTCTCTGCGGTCGTAGACCATTCTACATATTGATCCACTCCACCAAATGCGTTCCAGTTATTGGATAAGACCAATACAAGGTAGATGCCTTCTTCTGAAGCTTTATTCAAAGCATAATCTAAAGCTTCAAAACCGTTTCTTGCCCCTTCTGGAATTTGATCAAAAATCCCAGGCGCGGTCTGCATGTAGGCATTATTATTTTTCATACTATCGCCCATTCCATCAAGAAATGCCCAACAACGGATGACTTTCAAGTTCATATCCTTTGCATTTTCAATGACATCATCAATCATTTCATTGTCTTTATAATTTAAATAATAGTTGTTTGTTCCAGCAAATCTAAACGCTTCGTCTTTCAAAATAAATTGAGACCCTTTTGTCCCAATAAAATCGCCTTTTGCCTCCGTGCCCTTACAACCAATTACCCCAATACAAATAACCAATAGACATAACAAAGTTAAGATCTGCTGAGTGGTCCTTTTTTTCATAATAACTTCTCCTTCTGCAATCCTCATTGCAAACACATCGCCACATCATATTATTCTTAACAGTTACCTAACCGATTACTTAGATTCTATCTGTACTGATAACATTTGTCAATAGCCTATGTTTTAAAAAAAGAACGCTGCTGAATTAGGCAAGTAAATGCAATTTCAGCAACGTTCTTTAATATTGTTATTTTAGTATAGGGTTGTAGGATAAAAAACAAATAAAAAACACCCCATCTACTATGCAGTAAACAAGGCATTCTCTAGCGTGCGCAAGAAGATTCGAACTCCCGACCTTCTGGTCCGTAGCCAGACGCTCTATCCAGCTGAGCTATGCGCACATGTCTTAATGAATAAATAGCACCCATTTGGCATAGGTGCTATTTAAAATGCCGAAGACCGGAATCGAACCGGTACGATCTTGCGACCGCAGGATTTTAAGTCCTGTGCGTCTGCCAGTTCCGCCACTACGGCATTGAGTGGGCGCAACAGGGCTCGAACCTGTGACCCT
>CAZJIO010000140.1:0-9387 GCA_964546035.1 uncultured Eubacteriales bacterium
CATCTCATCGTACATGTGCTGCACGATTTGCTGGACATGGGCAGCGCTCTTTTTAAGGGCTTCTGGTGACAGGGTGTCTAAATGAATGGGCTCACCAAAGGTTAAGGTAATTGCCCCAGGCTTTACCTTGTAACCGTCCTTACCAAAGGTACTTTCAGTGCCAAAGATGGCAAAAGGAAGCACTGGAACATGGGATTTTTCAGCCAATTTTAAGCTGCCTTGTTTAAAAGGGAGTAGTTCGGAAGTTTTGCTTCTGGTTCCCTCAGGAAAAATCAAAAGAGATTCCCCCCGCTCTAGTTTAGTAATGCCAGCCTTGATAATACTGAGTGATTGTCTCAGGTTCTCCCGATCTATAAATAAGCAACCTAAGAGGCTCATAATGGTATTTAAAAAAGGTGTTTTTTTCAAACTCGATTTAGCGATAAAAGCAAGGGGTTGGGGTACAACCCTAATCATAAGCGGAATATCAATAAAGCTTTTGTGATTGCCAACAAATAAAACGGCTTCTTTTTTGGGGATATTTTCAAGCCCTTTAACTGTAATCTTTGAGCCGGAAATAATGAAAAAGATATAGGATGGAAATTTGGTAATCATTTTAGCTAAACCATAACGCCATTTTGGGAAAACAAGACCGATTAAGAAACCCAACAGGCATAAAGGAAATACAAGGATAATGTAAAGGATAAAAAGCAAGGCAATGAGGACGGAACGGATCATGATTGCACCTTTTTGGGGCAACGACCGTATAAATCTGTGAGACCATTGAGCCTATGGGCAATAGAATCGCTCAACATATCCGGTGTATACCTAAATTGCCAATTGTCGGTGGGAACACCCGGTGTATTCATTCTCGCCCAGCTGCCAAAAGCAAGAACGTCTTGAAGTGGGACAACAGCCATGTTAGCAACAGAGCTTAGGCATGTCCGAATGAAATCCCAAGAGACATCTCTAGCATCGGTGTTCATATACCTTCTAACGCGGTCTTTACTGAGTTCAATGGCATTTTCATACCAACCTATGGTGGTATCATTGTCATGGGTTCCCGAATAACAAACGCAATTTTGAGGGTAATTATGAGGTAAAAAATTATTTTCTTCCACGTTTTCAAAAGCAAATTGAAGAATCTTCATTCCTGGAAAATTAAAGGCATCTCTCAACTCTTCAACCTCAGCCGTAATGATGCCAAGGTCTTCTGCTATAATAGGCAGGTTTTTTCCAAGAGCCGCTTCTAGAGCAAAGAACAAATCCTTAAAAGGTCCTTTTAACCATTGGCCATTGATGGCATTTTTTGCACCATAGGGAACGGCCCAATAGGCTTCAAAGCCTCTAAAATGATCGATTCGAAGGACATCTACCAACTTTAAATTGTGCTTTATTCTATTGATCCACCACTTATAGCCCTCTTCCTTATGGATAGCCCAATCATAAAGGGGATTACCCCATAATTGACCGGTAGCAGAGAAATAATCAGGTGGCACACCAGCAACAACGGTTTGAAAACCTTTGTCATCTAAGAAAAAAAGGTGTTTATTGGCCCAAACATCAGCACTATCAAAAGCAACAAAGATGGGAATATCCCCAATGATTTGTATGTCCTTTGCATTCGCATAAGCCTTTAAGGCAAACCATTGCTTGTAAAATAGAAATTGTATAAAGGCGTAAAATTCAACGTTATCTGCATTCTTTTTGGCCCATTTTTCTTTTGCTTCTGCTGTTGGGAAGGCTATTTCAGGATCCCAACTGGTCCACACAACACCGCCATGGGCATCTTTTGTTGCCATAAAAAGAGCATAATCTTGTAGCCATGAAGCCTCTTGTTGGCAAAAGGCTTTGAAGTCAGCCTTTAGGCTGGGCAGATCGATGTTTTGGAATCGTGTGAAAGCTTTGTGGAGTAGTGCAAACTTAAAGGTTATGACAGGACCATAGTCAATTTTTTTAGGATCCCAGTAGGGCATATCTTCAAGATCATAGTGGGTTAAGAGTCCCATTTCAATGAGTTGATCAGGGCTTATGACCAAAGGTTGACCCGCAAAGGATGAGAAGGCTTGATAAGGGGAGTCACCATAGCCTGTGGGTCCCAGAGGTAGAATCTGCCAAAGTCTTTGACCACATTTTTCTAGATAATCTATAAAGGTATAAGCGGATGATCCCAGATCACCAATACCGTAGGGATTTGGAAATGAAGTGGGGTGCAGAAGTATACCACTCCTTCGATCGGGTGTTTTTTGGTTTGTTTCGTTTGACATATAATAAACCTCCTTTTTGGTTAACTAGGACAATCATTTAACATTTTTTGTTTGAGATCATAGAGGGGTTGGGATAAATCTACAAAAACAGTTTGTGGATTGACGAGTCGTCGGGATTCATCCCAAAGAGACGACAATTCTTCATCACAATTTTTCTTGATTTCAAAGGTAGATGGCGACTCATAAACCAGTTGTCCATCCTTATAAATGGGAATTAATAATTCTTTTATGCTATAAGAACCGGGTTCCAGGGTTTTCTTCTTCCAGGTGTTAATTTGATCAAAGAGGATGAGTGGTTTATTCAAATCATAGACTTCATGATCAAGGGCAATCAAGTCTGCTTTTATTTTGCCTGTTTTAGGGTCTAATATGCGCAATACTTTTTTGTTGCCTGGATTGGTGACTTTTATTGGGTTTTCAGAGATTTTAATTTTAGGAATAAACTGCCCCTTATCGAAGCATGCAGATAATTTATAGACCCCACCAAAAGCGGGACAATCTCTAGAGGTAATTAAATTAGTGCCAACACCCCAAAGGGTAATTTGAGAGCCTTGTAGCTTTAAATCTCGGATTAAATATTCATCCAAATCACTGGAAGCACTGATAACGGCATCTTTAAATCCCGCCTCATCTAACACACTTCTTGCCTTCTTGGATAAATAGGACAAGTCGCCACTATCCAATCGAATGCCATAATAACTTAAAGCATGACCTTCCGCTATCATTTCCTTAAATACCCGAATGGCATTGGGTACACCAGATTGAAGGGTATCATAAGTATCTACCAGTAATAAGCAATTGCCAGGATAAGAATGGGCATAGGCTCTAAAAGCTTCAAGCTCTGATTCAAAGCTCATCACCCAGCTATGGGCGTGAGTGCCTTTAACGGGAATATCAAACATTTTTCCAGCTAAGACATTGGAAGTTGCAGAACAACCGCCTATAAAAGCAGCTCGGGCACCGTAAACACCGGCATCAGGTCCTTGAGCGCGGCGGAGTCCAAACTCAAGTACAGAGTCTTTTCCAGATGCCCATTTAATACGAGCCGCTTTAGTTGCAATGAGACTTTGATGATTGATCATATTGAGCAGTGCAGTCTCAATGAGTTGGGCTTGAATAATGGGCGCAATTACTTTTAAAATGGGTTCATTTGGAAAAATGACGGTACCTTCTGGTACAGCATAAAGATCACCAGTAAACTTAAAGGCTTTTAAATAGTCTAGAAATTCTGGTTTAAAAGAATCGAGAGATTTTAAATAGTCAATGTCGTCAGCAGAAAAGGATAAATGCTCAATATAATCTATGACTTGCATCAAACCTGCTGCGATTGCAAAACTACTTTCACTGGGGTTTTCTCTGTAAAATAAATCAAAAACAACAACACAATCTTCCTTGTGACTGTCCACATAACCTTGCATCATTGTTAGTTCATAAAAATCAGTTAATAAAGTCAAGTCTAGATTTGGCATTTTACAACCTTCTTTCATTGAAATATAGACGTTTAAATAACGGGTGATTGAAGAACTTTCATGGCTATAGTTTATAACATTTAGCTTTAAGTATCAAGAATAATATGCGCGCAATTGATGCATTGGTCCTATATTGCTCCCTTATTACACCTATATTATACCTATATTATACCTATATTACCGATTAAGTGACAAGAAATGATTGATATATAGCTCCAAAATGTGTATAATCAACTATGAAATAGACATATGTGCGAGACGGACTCTCATTCAAATGAGAGCTGGCTTATTTAATATAAAAGAAGGAGCATCACATGAAAGAACAAAGTTTTTTTTCTGTGCTTTTCTTGGCGAACGCGTGTTTAAATGTCTTGCTCCTATTTTTCGTCGGTAAAAACTTTAAACAGAAAGTAAAATTAAGAAAAGAGTTTAAGCTTTCTGAACAGAATTTAAAAATTACCAATAGGGAATTAGCAGCGGCCAATCAACAGCTTGTTGCGAGTGATCATGAACTGTATCAACAATTTAAAGAGCTGAAAGACCAAAAAGAAAAGCTGAAGGTCAGTAGAGAACGCTACAGATTAGCAGCAGATGGCTCAGAAGTTGGGATATGGGACATTGATATGAGAAAAAAAGGGATATATGTTTCAAAAAAGGCAAAAGAAATTATTGGTATTAATGAACTTGAAGAACTCATTACCTTTGAAGAGGCTGTAGATAAAATTGTCAAGAGAGATCAAGAGGATGTCCTTGAGAAGTTTAAAAAATACGTCCATGGTGAAACTGACGCCTTCCAGGTCAAATGTAGAATCAGAGTTGCCAAAGGGAAATACACATGGGTCAATATTATTGGTAAAGCTCTAAGAAATGAGGAAGGACTTGCCCTGAGAGTCGCTGGCTCCATAAGTAATATCAATAAGGAAAAAATTGCTGAAGCTAAGATCAATCGTTTAGCTTATTATGATCCATTAACAGATTTACCTAACAGAGCTTATTTTAACCAGCTCATGGAAGAATATATTGAAACTAAAAAATTTGAAAAATTTGCACTTCTCTTTATCGATATTGATAATTTCAAATCTGTTAATGAATCCTTAGGCCATTCTTATGGCGATGAAATCTTATGTAAAATTGCGGATTTACTCAAGAAGAAAACGAGCCAGTATGAATTGGTTCGATTTGGTGGAGATGAGTTTGTTATTGTTGTGACAAATATTCAAACCAATCATGAGCTGAAGGCCTATGTTGAAGATATACTGAGCGAATTTCAGAAACCATTTTCTATTGAAGGGCTAGACTTTTTTATTACTTTAAGTATTGGCGTGTCTACTTATCCCTTTGATGGTGAACAATTTGAAGAACTGCTCAAGCACGCTGATATAGCCCTTAATGAAGTTAAGCTTCAAGGAAAAAATGGTTATAAGTTGTTTTCCTTTGAGTTAGACGAATCCGTGGCAAAACGTTTAAAGCTAGAGCGAGATCTACGCCGTGCCATAGAAAATAAAGAATTCGAGTTGTATTACCAACCTAAATTAGATCTTTTTCACAACAAGGTTTTAGGGTATGAAGCATTAATCAGATGGCACCATCCAAAAAGAGGCTTGATTTCACCTTTTGAGTTTATTCCTGTGGCAGAAGAAACAGGATTGATTATCGCAATTGGTGAATGGGTTATACATACCGCAATGGAACAATTACACCAATGGCAGCTGGAAGGGTACTCGGAACTCACGATTGCCATTAATTTATCCGTGAAACAATTTAAAGATACCCATTTAGTAGAACGCTTTAAAAATATTGTGGCTGCATCTGGTGTTGATATCACCAAGTTAGAGCTTGAAATCACAGAGTCCACAGCGCTATATGACATACACTATGCCATTAACATCTTACAAGACTTAAAGGCCTTGGGGGTAAAGGTGTCCTTAGATGATTTTGGGACGGGATACTCTTCCTTAAATTATTTGACACAGCTCCCAATAGATTACTTGAAAATCGACAAATCTTTTATCAAAAATACGATTCTTCAAAAATCAGGTGAACAAATAATCCGGTCCGTTATTGACCTGGCACATGCCTGTAATTTGAAGGTCATCGCAGAAGGTGTGGAGACAAAAAATCAACTGGATTTTTTAAGAGAAGAAAAATGTGATATGATTCAAGGTTTCTATATCAGTCATCCGGTGCCAAAGAATGAAGCCATTGAATTTATGGCTATGAACTATTAAAAGCTTGCGAAGGTTGGAACAACAATCAAATGTTTTCCAATCTTCGCAATTTTTCTTTCTAGAGCAGGGCTTTACAAAAGCCTCAATTATCGTTATAATAGAACATTGAATATTGAACGAATATCCCCTAAGGGGTGCAATGTAAATCGTTTTAAGGAGGCAACACCCGTGTACGAAAAAGTATCGACCAATTTAAATTTCGTTGAAAGAGAAAAAAAAGTCTTAGACTTTTGGAATGAGCAAGATATTTTCAAACAAAGTATTGAGCTTAGAAAAGATGGACCCACTTATACTTTTTATGATGGACCACCTACTGCCAATGGCATGCCCCATATAGGACACGTCTTAACACGTGTCATTAAAGACATGATTCCAAGGTATCGCACCATGAAAGGCTACAAAGTTCTTAGAAAAGCAGGCTGGGATACTCATGGTCTTCCCGTTGAGATAGAAGTAGAAAAGCTTCTTGGCCTTGATGGCAAGGAACAAATTGAGGCTTATGGTCTTGAACCCTTTATTAAGAAATGCAAAGAAAGTGTTTGGAAATACAAAGGTCTATGGGAAGATTTCAGTGGTACAGTCGGTTTCTGGGCAGATATGGAAAATCCTTATGTGACCTATGAAAACGATTATATCGAATCTGTATGGTGGTCACTCAAGCAAATATGGGAAAAAGACCTCCTTTACAAAGGTCATAAAATCGTGCCTTATTGCCCAAGATGTGGCACACCACTGTCCAGTCATGAAGTGGCTCAAGGCTATAAAGATGTAAAAGAAAAGTCTGTCATTGCCAAGTTTAAAGTGATTGGTGAGGAAAATACTTACTTTCTAGCGTGGACAACGACACCATGGACCCTTCCATCCAATGTGGCACTAGCTGTTAATGCAGGGGAAACTTATGTAAAAGTGAAAAGTGGAGAGGATTATTTAATCCTTGCTGAAGCTTTGGTCTCTAAAGTTGTTGGAGAAGATACGCCTATCCTTGAAAGCTATACGGGAAAAGCATTAGAATTTAAGAAATATGAGCCTTTATTTGACTTTGTACCCGAACAAGAAAAAGCACATTATGTCACCTGTGCAGATTATGTTACTTTATCAGATGGTACAGGAATTGTTCATATTGCACCTGCCTTCGGTGAAGAAGATGCTAAGGTTGGTAAAGCTTATGGTCTTCCCTTTGTACAGTATGTGGATGGAGCAGGACATTTTACTCAGGAAGTTACCCCATGGGTAGGTCAATTCGTAAAAGACGCCGATCCACTCATCATCACCTATTTAAAAGATGCAGGTAAAATGCACAAGACACTGGATTACGAGCATTCATATCCCTTCTGTTGGCGTTGTGATACACCGCTGCTTTATTACGCAAAAGATTCTTGGTTTATCGAAATGACAGCGGTTAAGGATAAAATGATTGCCAATAACAAAAAAATTAATTGGTTGCCTGAAAACATTGGCACCAAGCGATTTGGTGATTGGCTTGAAAACCTTGTAGATTGGGGTATCAGTCGAGATCGTTATTGGGGAACACCACTTAATATATGGGAATGTGATTGTGGACATAGACATTCTATTGGTAGCATCGCTGAACTCAAATCTATGAGTGATAACTGCCCAGAAAATATTGAACTTCATAGACCCTTTATTGATGACGTGTTGATCAATTGTCCAGAGTGTAAGGGTAAAATGAAACGTGTTACCCAAGTTATTGACTGTTGGTACGATTCAGGGGCTATGCCTTTTGCTCAATGGCACTATCCTTTTGAAAATAAAGAAATTTTCGAGGATAATTTTCCAGCGGACTTTATCAGTGAAGCAACGGATCAAACGAGAGGGTGGTTTTACTCGCTACTGGCTATATCCACCTTGTTATTTGATGAACCTGCCTATAAAAATGTTATTGTGCTAGGACTTGTCCAAGATGAAAATGGACAAAAGATGAGCAAGTCCAAAGGCAATGCAGTGGATCCTTTTGATGCCTTAGGAAAATACGGTGCAGATGCCATTCGTTGGTATTTCTACAACAATTCAGCACCTTGGTTGCCTAATCGTTTTTATGATGATGCGGTAGTGGAAGGCCAAAGAAAGTTTATGGGAACCTTCTGGAATACCTATGCCTTTTATGTTCTTTATGCCAATATTGATGGATTTAATCCTTTAAATTATGAAACAGACTATAACCAATTATCCCTTATGGACAAATGGTTGTTATCAAAGTTGAATACTTTGGTTAAGACTGTGGATAAAAACCTAGGCAACTATAGAATTACAGAATCCTCAAGAGCCATTGATGCTTTTGTAGACGATATGAGCAATTGGTACGTGAGAAGAAGTCGTGAACGTTTCTGGCATAAAGATATGCCTCAAGATAAGATTAATGCTTATAAGACCCTTTATGAAGCATTAACAACCCTTACTAAAATTACAGCACCTTTTGTGCCATTCATGGCAGAAGATATCTATCAGAATTTGGTAGTTGGAATTGATCCAAGTGCTGTAAAAAGTGTTCATTTTTGTGAGTTTCCAGTGGCAGATGAAAGCAAAATCGATGTTAAACTGGAAGAGCAAATGGACTTGGTGCTTAGAATCGTTGTTGCAGGTAGAGCATGTCGTAATTCAGCGAATATCAAAAACCGCCAGCCTATAGCAAAAATGTTTGTGAAATCTGACATTACCCTTGATCCTGCTTATGCTGAAATTATCAAAGAAGAGTTGAACCTAAAGGTTGTGGAATTAACGAAAGATGTGAGCAGTTTTACAAACTACCTCTTTAAACCGCAACTGAAGACTGTAGGTCCAAAATATGGTAAGATGCTTAACCAAATTAGAACAGCCTTAAGTGGATTAGATGGTCAAAAAGCTATGGTAGAATTAGAGGAACAAAACGTTCTCAAGTTTGAGGTAGAAGGCACTTTAGTGGAATTAACTAGGGAAGATCTACTGATTGAATCTGCAAAACAAGAAGGCTTTGAATCGGCGGCTGATAAAGAGGTGACGGTTGTTATCGATACCCATTTAACAGAGGAATTATTGGAAGAAGGTTTCGTGCGAGAAATCGTCAGCAAAATCCAAACCATGAGAAAAGAGGCAGATTTTGAGGTCACAGATAGCATCAATATTTATTATGGGGAAAATGCGAAGATCGAAGCCATTATGAAAGTCCATAAAGAAGAGATTGCAAGTGATACCTTAGCAAGTAACATTATTGCAGGAACAAAACCAACGGCTTATGAAAAAGAGTGGAATATCAACGGAGAAAACGTCCTTTTAGCTGTTGAAAAGATATAAGTTATGAAATGGGCATCCTTTCATAAGGAAAGGATGCCCTCAATTTTAACTACTTGCGCAAACGATTGCATTGGAAGTTATTGCATTTTTAAAAAGAATCGGTTATAATCCTGTCTTTGACAGTTGTGAGACACAAAAAGCTTGGAAACCCTTGTA
>CAZJIO010000141.1:0-279 GCA_964546035.1 uncultured Eubacteriales bacterium
AAAAAATGGCTTTGAAAGAATCTATCTTTCACCTAAAGGAACAGGAAGCATCAACCCTTACTCGGATTGTCTCAAATATCGTATGCAAGGAAACGACACAAGAAGCCTATGATCACTTTGGAAAGTTGTGTGTTGAAGTCAAAGATGCAGGATGTGGGGCTAATTATACAGCGTTAAAGGGAGCAAATACCAAGTGGTGGAACCAGGTTTGGAAGCGCTCAGACATTACAATCAACGGGGATGATTTGAATCAACAAGGGATACGGTTTTGTATCTTTC
>CAZJIO010000141.1:321-5020 GCA_964546035.1 uncultured Eubacteriales bacterium
GCGCGGTGCAGGGTACAAACATTGGGGCTAAAGGGCTAACAGGAGAAGCTTATAACGGAAATGCTTTTTGGGATACAGAGGTTTATTGTCTACCTTATTTTCTATTCAACAATTTGGAAGCGGCTAAAAACCTTTTAATGTTTCGATATCTGACCTTACCTGAGGCTAAAGAACGGGCAAAGAGTTTAGATTGCGCGGGTGCCTTTTATCCCATCGCTACAATTACTGGGACAGAATGCTGTGATTTATGGCAACATGCCAGTTTGCAATTACAAGCTTCCACAGCTGTTGCCTATGGGATTTGGTTTTATGATAAGCTATCAAAGGATGAAACATTTTTATTTCAAAAGGGTCTTCCCATGTTAATAGAAATCAGTAGAATGCTTGCCACGCGAGGAAGTTTTACACAAAACGACACCCAATACGGTTATTACAGTGTTATGGGTCCAGATGAGTTTCAAATGATGGTTAATCATAATTACTATACCAATTACATGGGTAAGTTTACCTTGATGTATACCTTGAAGGTGCTAGGTGATTTAAGAGCTCAAAATAAGCAAAGTGTCCTGAAGTTGGAAGAGCAGATGGGTTTAAAGCCAGAAGAGTACCTATTATGGGGTAAGATTGCAGAGTGTATGTATTTGCCTCATGACTCGAATACTTTGCTATATGAACAGCATGAGGGGTATTTCAAATTACCACATATTGATGTGGATGCAATTCCAATAGAAGATTTTCCTCTTTATCACAACTGGTCATATGACCGAATCTATCGAAATGATATGATCAAACAACCGGATGTTTTGATGCTCATGTTGTTATTTAACAATGGTTTTACAGAGGAAGAGGTTCTGAAAAATTATGAATACTATGAGGCGAGATGCATTCATGAAAGTTCCTTGTCTCCATCGGTTCATTCCATATTAGCGGCTCAACTAAAGAAGCATGATGAAGCTTATGAGTTTTTCAAATTTACCACGCGAATGGATTTGGACAATTACAATAGAAATAGTCATGAAGGTTTGCATACAACCTCTCTCGCAGCTTCTTGGATGAATATCATTTATGGTTTTGGCGGTATGCGATCAGATGGTGAAATATTGAGCTTTTGTCCATTGATACCTCAATATTGGGAAGGTTACTCTTTCAGAATTAGTTATCTTAACCATGTGATTATCGTTGATGTCAACAAAGAGACCGTCACATTTCAAACATTAGGTGGAACAGAGATTTCCATAATGGTGTATGGAAAAATCATGAACTTAAATAGGGAAGCCTGTGTCGTAACAATTCCTTGTGAATGGAGAGGGTAGAATTGATGAACTGGAAGCTTGAGGATGAGGGCTTTGATTCCGATAAAATAACTGAACTCGGAAATAGATTTCTTACGGGTAATGGATATATGGGGGTTAGAGGTACTTTAGAAGAATATAAAAAAGAACAGCTTGTGGCTATAAATTTAGCGGGTATCTATGACCGTGTGGGTGATGGGTGGCGAGAGCCACTGAATGCGCCAAATGGGCTGTATACCTACATAAAAGTGGATTCACAGATATATAGTTTGCCAGCGGTAGTACCAATCCTACACCAGACCACTTTGGACTTTAGAAAGGCTTTATTGGAGAGAAAAACCATTTGGAAAACTGAAAGGGGTCAAGTAACCCTTCAATCAGAGCGCTTTGCAAGTTTAGAAGAGCCCCATTTGTTGGTCATGAAATATGCGTTAACAACTGACTTTCATGCAGATATTGAAGTGGTGACAGGCATTGATGGTGATGTTTGGGATATTAATGGCCCCCATTATGATGCACTACGTCTTGAAGAAGAAGCCGGCATTTTAACAGTGATGGCCACAACCCATGAAAGTAAGGAGCAAGTTTTTGTTGCAGAAGGCTGTCAGATGGATTTTTTTAATGAAAACCATACGGAGATCGGTGATCAACACATTCTTCATCACATTGCATGTGTATCAGAACCTGGCAAACCTATTGAAATAGTCAAGTGGATAGCTGTTTATACAAGTAAGGATTGCTCGGATTTTAAGGTGAAAGCAAAGCAGTTGATTCGGGACGTAAAGCTAAAAGGCTACACAGCATCAAAAGAAGCACACCTAAGAAAATGGGAAGAAAAATGGATGGTTTCCGAGGTGATCATCGAAGGGGACGCAGCTGCTATGGCGGCCTTGAATTATTCCATATATCATCTCCATGTAATAGCACCAAGACATTCTAAGAGTCTATCCATTGCTGCTAGAGGATTATCAGGTCAGACTTATAAAGGCGCAGTGTTTTGGGACACTGAAATGTTCATGTTAGATTTTTACTTATATACAGAACCTGAGGTTGCAAAGACCTTGCTCAAATACCGTGTGGATACCATTGAAGGTGCGAAAATTAAAGCCAAAGGATATGGCTATGAGGGTGCCTTCTATGCCTGGGAAAGTCAAGAGGGAGGTTACGATGCTTGTTCGGATTATAATGTAACCGATGTCTTTACGGGTAGGCCCATGAGAACTTATTTTAAAGATAAACAGATCCATATTTCATCGGCGGTTGTGCATGGCTTGATGCGATACTTTGAAATAACAGGGGACTTATCCATTTTTGAAGAGGGCGGAGCTGAGACTGTTATAGAATGTGCAAAATTCTATTACAGTCTATTGGTGCAGAAGGTTCATGAAAACTATTTTGAATTACACGATGTCATTGGACCTGATGAGTACCATGAACGTGTTAATAACAACGGGTATACCAACCGTATGGCCAAGTATACCTTTGATATGGCAGTAAGAATCCTCCATTTGCAAATGGGATTATCAGATAAAACCCTAAAGCATTTGCAAAATACCTATGATTTCCAGAAGCTGAGGATGCAATTTGAACGGGCAAGTTCTGCGTTGTATATCCCGCAACCCGATGAAGAGGGTGTGATAGAACAATTTGATGGCTATAAAGCCCTTGAAGATACTACTGTGGAGATGCTAAAAGGGAGACTTCTCCATGAAAAGGAATATTGGGGAGGTGCCTATGGGATAGCAAGCCATACTCAGGTGATTAAACAAGCAGATGTTGTCACGTGGCTGACGTTATTTCCAAAGGACTTTTCAGAAGCTATTATGTTGAAAAACTGGCAATATTATGAGCCGAGGACAGAACATGGTTCATCCTTGAGCGCGTGCATGTATGCGCTTTTGGCATGTCGTTGTCAAATGCCTGATAAAGCCTATCCCTTTTTTCTGAAATCTGCGAGAGCGGATCTCAATGATGGCGGAAAACAATGGGCAGGGCTTATCTATATTGGAGGTACGCACCCTGCAGCAGCAGGGGGTGCCTATATGACGGCGATTAATGGCTTTGGTGGCCTTACCTTTAAGGATGGGGAGATAGAAATAAAACCTCAACTGCCGTCCACCTGGAAGAAGTTAAGGTTTAAAATTTGGTTTCAAAAAGTGTTGTATGGAGTTGAGGTAACCCACTTAGGCGCTGCTGTTGTAAAATGCTCTTAAACGGTATCAAGCCTTCGAACACTTTCTCTCTCAACCAAATAAGTAGGCAAAATAATCTCTGGTTTTTCAGGGATTTGGCCATCCAGCTTTTGGAGCATAAAATCAACAGCTAATTTACCCTTTAAGTGGATATCTTGATGTATGGTGGTAAGATTTGGCGTGATCATACAACACAAACTGATATCATCAAATCCGACTACGGAGATATCTTCAGGGATACGAACGCCGTGATGGCGTAAGCCTGCCATAATACCTGCGGCCATGACATCTGCCGTGACAACTAGTCCTGTTACTTGTGGTATCTTCATCAATTCTTGACTGAGGATGAAACAAGATTCCATATCCATTTCATGCTCGCAGACGAGGGTTTTATCAAAAGGGATAGAAGCTTCTGTTAAAGCGGCTTTATAACCTAAAAAGCGTTCTTGCAAAACACCGCCATCACGAATACTAGGAGAGGCAAAAGCAATACGCTTATGACCCTTAGAGATCAAGTGTTTCGTGGCGGTATAACTGCCTGCAAAGTCTTCCAGACCCACATTGCAAAAACTAGGATGGTGCACATAACTATCAATAAAAACGATTGGAATCGTAAGGGTTGAAAGCACATCAAAAAAACGGTCCTTAAAAATACCAGTAAAAAATAACCCATCCACATTCCAGTTTTGTAAGAAGATCATCAATTCTTCGGAGGTTTCAACGGTTCTTAGCATAAGATAATAACCATTTTCTCGAAGGGTCTGTTCGATAGCACCAGTAAAGGAGGATTGAAAAGGGTCTTCCATGATGTTAGCATGATTGGGAGTAACCACGTGATTGATCATGCCGATTACTTTTGATGAGCTCGAAACAAGAGAACGAGCAGACATATTTGGAACATATCGTAATTGTTGGATTGCATCTTGAATTTTTTGAATCGTTTCTGGAGAAACCCGCCCCGTTTTGCCGTGTATGACGTTGGATACGGTTGTACAAGAAACACCTGTTATGTGCGCGATGTCTTTAATTGTTGCCATTGGTTATTGCCCTTTCTTAGGAGGTTTAAGGTTAAACTCTTTTTTAGTTTAGCATTTATTTAAAGGATATACAAACACTATTTATCGGTAAGGCTGTGATGAACTATTAACAGGTATAACCACATATCCGTTAAGGAGGAAAAGGATGATTAAAAAGAGGGCTGTTATAGAATGGATA
>CAZJIO010000141.1:5036-9157 GCA_964546035.1 uncultured Eubacteriales bacterium
TATTGCAGTAACCACTTCAGCTTTTTTATTGAACAAGGAAGTGGATGATAGGGGAAAAGCTGATGGCTATAAAGAAACAAAACTAGTCCTATACGATGGACCAAAATCTTTGAAGGATGCCAGTGAGGCGGATTTGGTTGCAACCTCTGAGCGGCAAAGGGATTTTAGTCTGATGCATTGTACGGATACCCTGGTAACCATCAATGGATATGACTGTTATGTCTACGACACAAACGTTAATCATACGCGAAAATGGGTTGATGGTTATATGCCGCCTATTGCAAGGACTCCGATGACCTATTTTGATTTTGAAGGGGTCGTTGAAATTGAAATCATTGTTCCAAATCAGGATTTAGAAAGTATAAAAATAAGTCCAGTAAGCTATGGTTTGGAACCTATTTTAGATAAAGAAAACCATACCATAAGATTTACGATCACTCAACCAGATACTTATACCGTCACATTTAATGATTCCCCAGCCCGTGCCTTACACATTTTTGCAAACGCTCTGGAAGTGGATATACCTTCTGAGACAGACGAAGATGTGATTTATATTGGTCCGGGAGAATGGGATATGGAAGCCATTATTTTAGAGGATGGTCAAACCCTTTATATTGCAGGTGGAGCAGTGGTTCATGGTATTGTGAATGCAAATTATGCCAAAAACATCACAGTTAGGGGACGTGGCATTCTCGATGGTTCTAAATATGAGGGATGGCAAGGTAAAACAGCCTTTATTCCTTTGAAATTTGACCACTGCGAGAACATCACTCTAAAAGACATTGTGGTGTTAAATGCGAACGCTTGGGTTTGTCAGGCTTATGATTCTAAGAAGGGTGTCATCGATGGCCTTAAGATTATTTCACCAAGACCCAATGGAGATGGCATCACCTTGCAGTCTTGTGTCGACTATGAAGTGAAAAATTGCTTTGTCAGATCCTGGGATGATTGCTTAGTTGTTAAAAATTATCTGGGCAATTCAGAACACATCACTTTCAAAAATATGCAGTTGTGGACGGATCTGGCTCAATCTATGGAAATAGGCTATGAAACCAATAAAGGCAATAAGAAAGAGGCAAAGATCTCTGACATCCGTTTCGAAGATATCACGGTTTTGAACAATTTCCACAAACCGGTTATATCCGTACATAACGCAGATGATGCCACTATTTCAGACGTGTTGTTTAAGAATATTAGGGTTGAAAATGCACAAATGGGTAGCGGGGATAGTACACAAATGCCTTACTTAATTGATCTGAATATAGCCCAGAGTACGAATTGGTCAAAAACCAAGGAAAGAGGCCAAATCAGAAATATTACCATCGAAAATGTCCAGGTACTATCAGGAAGAAATAGCCCCTCAAGGATTGTTGGGTTTGATGCAGAACATACCATTGAAAATGTGACCATCAAACACCTGGAAATATTAGGGGTAAAAATCACGGATTTTGCTATGGGACAATTTGAGATTGATGAAGCCAGTACAAAAAACCTCAGAATAAAATAAAGGGGGCGATCGTGTATGAAAATAAGAAGGGCAATTATTCTTGTGTTAATACTTGCATTTTTTGGCGTTAATGCCTATAGATTCATGGGTATCCAAGAGGTGTCTCGGGTTATGGATTCAGCAAATCTAATGATTCATGAAGCCATAGATCAAAAGGCATCCATGGAACATCCGAATTTTATCAAAGAACCTTATGTTTCAGCCATTCCTGAAGGGGTTAATATTGCTTTAGACGGTAAAGTAGATGCCAGTTCTTTTACAGATTCTTTTACACCAAGAAAAGTAAACGATGGCAAGACCAGCGGTGTCTCCTATTGGGAAGGAAAAGCAGATACATTTCCTAATGTTCTGACCATAGACTTGAAAAAGACAGCAACTATCCATGCCATACGCATTTGTCTTAATCCTATGAATGTATGGGGAAAAAGAACTCAAACATTTAGCGTTAACAAGAGTGGCGATGGTGTAAACTTTGAAGCACTCATACCCATAGTACAATACACCTTTGATCCTGATAGAGGCAATGAAGTCATGATTACTTTTGATCCAGTAGAGGCACAATATGTGCAACTTGAGTTTACTGAAAATTCTGGAGCTGGTGGTGCTCAGGTGGCTGAGTTTGAAATTTACAGTTCGTTATTTTGACATTGGTCCATTGGTTATGATAAAATGACTCTATTGTAAATAATCAGTTAAACCAAGAGGAAGAATAGATGACAACTGGAATATCGCATATCCCCTATACCCATTTACACGTCCATACGGAATACAGCCTGTTAGATGGTTCAAGTAAGATTACGGAACTCATTGCGAGAGTGAAAGAACTTGGCATGGATTCTATTGCAATTACCGACCATGGCGTTATGTATGGCGTTGTTGATTTTTATAAAGAAGCAAAAAAACAAGGCATCAAAGCCATTATTGGCTGCGAGGTTTATGTTGCGACCCGTACCCGTTTTGATAAAGACTCAAAAGTGGATGCGGGTTATTATCATTTGGTCCTACTCGCAGAAACCCAGCAGGGCTATCAGAATCTGATGAAGATTGTATCCGCTGGTTTTACAGAAGGCTTTTATTATAAGCCAAGAATTGACTTAGACCTATTGGCAGCCCATAGTGAAGGGATCATTGGTTTAGGGGCTTGTCTGGCAGGGCAAGTGACCAATGCCCTATTAAAAGATGATTATGAAAGAGCGCGAGAAGTTGCTATACAATATGAAGCCGTACTTGGAAAAGGCAATTTTTTCCTAGAGCTTCAGGATCACGGGTTAAAGGAACAAAAGAAAGTGAATGTAGGGCTCATTGAGCTGAGCAAAGAATTAGATATCCCACTAGTAGTCACCAATGACGTACACTATACTTTTGCCGACGATGCAAAGGCCCACGATATACTCTTATGCATTCAAACCAATAAAAAAGTGGATGATGTGGATCGTATGCGCTATCCAGGGGGACAGTTCTACGCCAAATCACCCGAACAAATGCTAGAGCTCTTTCCAGAGCATTTAGAAGCTTTGGAAAATACCCATAAAATTGCAGAGCGTTGTCATGTAGAATTTGAGTTTGGTGTCATCAAATTACCAAAATACGATGTGCCTGTCCCTTATACACCCAGCAGTTATATGAGAATGTTGTGTGATGAAGGGATTAAACTGCGCTACCCAGTATTGACACCAGAACTGCTTCAAAGAATGGAATTTGAACTGGATGTCATTGAAAAGATGGGCTTCGTGGATTATTTTCTCATCACTTGGGACTTTATAAAATATGCCAGAGACAATGACATCATTGTTGGACCAGGCAGAGGTTCCGCAGCAGGAAGCATAGTTTCCTATGCTCTTAAAATTACGGATATTGACCCCATTAAATACCAGCTCCTATTTGAGCGCTTCTTAAATCCAGAACGGATCAGTATGCCCGATATCGACATCGATTTTTGCTATGAAAGACGTCAAGAAATCATCGATTATGTGGTCAATAAATACGGTGAAGATAAGGTGGCTCAAATCATTACCTTTGGTACCATGTCCGCAAGATCTGTTATCAGAGATGTGGGAAGAGCCTTGAATCTCCCCTATAACGACGTAGACAAAGTGGCAAAAATGATTCCTCAAGAGCTTAAAATAACCATTGAAAGAGCCCTTAAAATTAACAAAGACCTGAACCAGCTCTATGAAGACGATGAGCAAATCAAATACCTCATCGATATGTCCCAGCGTCTGGAAGGGTTACCTCGTCACAGTTCTACCCATGCGGCAGGTGTTGTGATTTGTGAAAGACCCGTATATGAATATGTCCCCTTAAATGCCAGTGAAGGTGCAGTAACCACCCAATTTACCATGACCACCTTAGAAGAATTGGGCTTGTTAAAAATGGACTTTTTAGGGCTTCGTACCTTAACAGTTATTCAAAATGCCGTCAAACAAATTGAAAAAGGCATTCAACAAAACCAAAAAAGGCATCAAACAAAGGCCCTCAATTTGATCAAAGGCATCAAATTGTGTGAAGTGGTGATGTAAGAGCACCTGCTGAGTGGCCTGAGGATTCTGAACGTTTTTGTAATTCTGGGAATTTCAGGATTACAAAAATTTTCAGAGTCTTAGGGTCACTGGAG
>CAZJIO010000142.1:0-1300 GCA_964546035.1 uncultured Eubacteriales bacterium
AAAGATTTTAGAAACGCCTACATGCCAATCAGCATCCTCTGCATATTTTCGATTGATCCATTGAATGACACTCATATTTTCTGGGCAATCCATACGTAAATTAACAATGGTCTTAGCGGCAATTCGTGAAGCATCTTCAATGTTGGTGTTATATGCCTGCCAACTGCCAAAGACATTAAAAGGATTATTCGCAATAACTGAAGCATTTTCAGTCGACTTTGGTACAAAAGCTTGTTCTTGTCCGGTTATGGCAAAAAGCAGTAGAGGATGGACGTTGAATTCTTTAGCGGCTGTGATAATGCCTGTGAAATAAGGCTCTTCTGCTAACAATGATTTTCTTTCAGCCAGCCAATTATTTAGGGCTTGACGGTTGATTTCTTGGTATTCAAAAGGGATAGAAACATATTTTGCAAAGGGAGCTATATCATTTTCAAAAGTTGCCATACTAGCAGTAAGGTCCAATAGATAAGGTGCCGATATATTTTCTGCCTTTGGCTCCGTTGCAGCAAAAAATCCTTCATAAAATACAAAAAGCGCCACCATAATAATTAAGGGAATGAGCCATTTATAGGTATGTTTGCGAAACCAAGTGACCATATCCATGCCGATGTCGTTGCATAACTCAGCGATTTTATCAAAAAGACCGTCTTTTATAGGTGTAGTAAGTTCTGGTATTTCTGGTAGCTGTATAGGTGGTAAGCTTTTACGAATGATCTGAATGGGTTCATCTATTGGTAGAATCAATGGCATCACGGGTTCTGATTCTATGAGAACCGGTTCAGTAGACTCGGAATTCAAAGTGTTATATGTAAAAGTAGCTCTTAATTCAAGGGCTAAAGTCCGCACTTCATCTCCTTGAATAACTTGGCTTTGATTGCTATTGATCCACTCTGTGAGGGATTTTATAAATATAGAATCCTCGGTCTCTAAATGGGTACAAGCCTCAAAAATTTCATAAGCATTAATGGTAAAAATTTCTTTTTTGGCCATTTGTTTATAGAGATTCTTTTTAATATGGACGCGATGATAGCTATCAAAATGGGCGATATTTGTATCAATAATTTTATTAATGGCATCCGCAAAAATGGCAGATACTTTATTAGGTGAATCGTCAGGATATTTTTGAGTGATATATTTTCTTAAGGCAGCAACACTTTTGCCATGTAAAATCTGATTTTGTTTGAGTTCTTCTAAAATTTCGACCAATGTCTCACCTCAAATGTGTGTGTTGTACAAGCCATTTACCCATAATTATACCACCTTTCTTGGCTCCAAACAAGAACGCGTAAAAGACAAAAAA
>CAZJIO010000142.1:1316-9098 GCA_964546035.1 uncultured Eubacteriales bacterium
AATAGATTCAGATAATGATTGAAAAACAAACATAAAAAGAGGTATAGTATATAGGATAGAATATGGTAAATTATTTGGAGGTTCAAATGAATAAAAAAATAAATGTAGGCATTCTTTTTGGTGGTAAATCAGTAGAGCATGAGGTTTCTGTAAAGTCCTCAAAAAATGTATACGATGCAATTGATCAAGAAAAATACAACGTAGTCATGATCGGTATTACAAAAGCAGGTAAATGGATTTTAAATCCCATTATTTCAGAAGCAGGCATAGTGACCGGCAATAATGCGCTAGCACTGATCCCTGGTTCAGAAGGTGCACAGCTCATTGATCTAGAAGGTAAAGGCGACATCTGCAAACTAGATGTGGTTTTCCCAATACTTCACGGCGCAAATGGTGAAGATGGCACCATGCAAGGGTTATTGAAAATATTAAATATTCCCTTTGTTGGACCGAGTGTATTAGGTTCTGCCGTCGGAATGGATAAAGAAGTTATGAAACGTTTATTGAAGGATGCCAGGATTCCTAGTGCAAAATACATTGCGTTAAATAAATATTCTAATGGAGAAGTCATTCCCACTTATGAAGAAATCGTAGCAACATTAGGCAGCCCCCTCTTTGTAAAACCAGCAAGCTTAGGCTCCTCCGTTGGCATCAGCAAGGTGCACAACGCTGAAGAATTTCAAAAAGCAATAACAGAAGCCTTCGAATTTGATCTCAAGCTCATTATTGAAGCCCATATCAACGGCAGAGAGTTAGAATGCTCCGTCCTTGGAAATGAAAACCCAAAGGCTTCCTTACCCGGAGAAGTAACAAGTAGCCACGAATTTTATTCTTATGAAGCGAAATATCTGGATGAAAAGGGTGCAGTTCTTGAAATTCCAGCCAAATTACCAGCAGATCGTGTCAAAGAAATCCAAGAAATGGCAGTTAACACCTTTAAAACCCTTTATTGTGAAGGCTTAACGAGAGTCGATTTTTTCCTTACAGATCAAGGTGAGCTTCTCATTAACGAAGTCAATACCATACCTGGATTTACAAAAATTAGCATGTATCCGAAACTGTGGGAAGCCACTGGCATATCCTATACCCACTTAATTGACCACCTTATTCAGTTTGCTATTGAACGATTCGAGAGAGAAATACAATTAAAAACTTCAATCTAATCATTTATGGAGGATTTTGTGGAGCGTTTAAGTTTAAAAGAAATCATTCAAGCTGTAGATGGGCGATGTGTTCAGTCCTATGAGGGCATTGAAATTAGCCAAATAAGTACAGATAGCAGAAAACTTGAGAAGGGTGATTTGTATATTGCTCTTGTAGGTGAAAGCTTTGACGGACATGATTTTATAGAAGAAGTCATTTCAAAAGGTACGGCTGCAGTCATTGCTTCAAAGCCAATGAATGGGTTATTCATACCTATTTTGGAAGTAGAAGATACGCTAAAAGCATTATGGCAGCTGGCTACTTACTACCGCCAGAAATTATGTAAACCTGTCATTGCGGTTACTGGAAGTGTGGGTAAAACCAGCACCAAAGACATGATTGCCACCATCTTGTCCCGTAGGTACCAGGTCCATAAGTCAAAAGGCAACTTTAACAATCATATTGGATTGCCTCTGACCCTTTTGGAGATGGAAGATAGGCATGAATTGGCTGTAGTTGAAATGGGGATGAGAGGCTTTGGAGAAATTAGTGCCCTAACCCATATTGCTCAGCCAAACATTGCGGCAATTACGAACATTGGTTTGTCCCATATAGAAAGATTGGGGTCACAGGAAAATATATTAAAAGCTAAGCTAGAAATTGTTGAAGGCTTACCCAAAAATGGACTTTTAATTCTCAACATGGATGATCCCTACCTTGCACAAGTGACCCCTATGGCACATAAGAGAATGGTCACTATAGGGATAGAGATGCCTGCAGACTATCAAGCGTACAGCGTAAATGAGCTGGGTGAAGAGGGTATTTCTTTTAAGATTAAATTAAACGAAGAAATTTATGAGGTCAAGGTGCCAGCTATTGGCAAACATAATGTCTATAATGTGCTCATAGGCATTGCCTGTGGGCTAGAACTTGGCATGTTGCCTGAGGAAATCCTTGAGGGCATCCAGGAATATCAGCCAGAAAAGATGCGACTCAATCTCTTGGAAATAAAAGGTATCAAATTTATTAACGATTGTTATAATGCCAGTCCTGACTCTATGCAAGCGGCCCTTCAAGTCTTAGCCGGCATTGCAAAAGGCGGTAGAGCTATTGCTATATTAGGAAACATGTTCGAACTGGGGCACATGGCAAGCACCGCCCATTATGAAGTGGGTAAAATGTGTGAGAGGAATGCTATTGATTTTGCAGCCCTTTTGGGTGAGAATGCCATAGATATGGCCCGAGGTATTGGGGTTCCTAGTAAATTCAAAATCTTTGAGACCCACGAAGAAATTGTTGCCTATATGAAAGATACCTTACGAACTGGCGATGTGGTCTTGTTGAAAGGTTCAAGAGGGATGAAAATGGAACGCATTTTAGAGCTATACACAAGTGACTAACCAAATATTGCTTTGAAAAACCCCCTATTTCTCACAATCCATGAGAAATAGGGGGTTTCTTGACTTATTTTATAAAGCAGCTCTCGTATTGCAGAATTCACATTTATAAGATTTGGTATCTCTGTCCACTAAAGTAAAAGTGGGGATGATATCCTTTTCAAGACTCGTGATACATCTCGGATTTTTACACTGTAAAATACCAGTCACCATATTGGGTAAATCTAATTTTATTTTCTGAACAACGACTTCATTTTCAATGATGCAAATGGTGAGATCAGGATCTATTAGTCCAAGAACTTGAAGATCCAAATGAATGACATTGTCGATTTTGATCAAGTCTTTTTTCCCTAATTTATCCGAATGCACATTTTTAATCAAAGCCGTGGTATATTCGACTTCATCTAATTTCAACTCACGAAAAATCTTATACCCCAGACCTGCCTTAATGTGATCGATGACGATTCCTTTTTTTATACCGATGATAGATAACATATTAAGCACCTCCTAAAAGCTTGACGATGAGTGCCATTCGGACATACATGCCATATTTAGCTTGTTGAAAGTATACAGCCCGATTGTCAGAATCAATCTCTTGAGCAATTTCATCCACTCTTGGGAGGGGGTGCATGATGATCATATCTGGTGAAGCAAGTAAGAGCTTTTCTTTATCTAAAATGTAACAACCCTTTAGGCGCAAGTATTCTTCTTCGTTAAAGAAGCGTTCCTTTTGGATGCGGGTCATATAAAGAATATCTAGTTTTTCAATCACAGATTCTAGTTCGGTAAGTTGCTCGTAACTGTGACCATTGAGTTCCTCCAGCAAATAGCTCGGTATACGCAGCTCAGGAGGAGAGATGAACACAAAATGTATGTTTTCATATTGGGATAATGCCTTAACTAAGGAATGGACCGTTCTGCCAAATTTAAGATCGCCACAGATGCCGATGGTATTATTTGAAATACTGGGTTTAAGGGAACGAATGGTCAGTAAGTCCGTAAGGGTTTGAGTAGGGTGTTGATGACCCCCATCCCCTGCATTGATAACCGGTATGTCGGAATATTTCGAAGCTAGCCTTGGGGCACCTTCTTTTGGATGTCTCATAACGACCAAGTCTGCATAACAACCCACGGTTCTAATGGTATCTCCAATACTTTCTCCCTTTGAAACGGAAGAAGAGTTAGGCTCTGAAAAACCAACAACTTGTCCACCTAGACGCAGCATAGCGGCTTCAAAGCTAAAACGCGTGCGTGTAGAAGGCTCATAAAATAAAGTAGCCAGTAGTTTGCCTTTGCAGATGTCTAAATAGTTTTGGGGATTGTCGATGATCTGGTCCGCTAATGTGAAAATCTCGTCCAGTTCTTGAAGGGATAAATCTGTTGATTCAATAACATGTTTGCCTTTTAACATCATTTTCTCCTTTTTAGCCTCTCTGTGCTAGATTAAAGGTCGTTTTTCTGTCTTTAAAAGAATATCACCTGAAGGAGTGGCTGTCAAGAAGAAAACCATCCTATTTGGCGCACATAAAGCTGCACCCAATAGAATGGTTTTAATGGAGCAATTATTTAAACCATTTTGCCTATGGTCACCAATAACTCATCAATGACTTTGTTATCTCCAGCTTTAATCCGATCAATCACACAGGTGTTCATATGACCTTCAAGAATAAGCTTGCTGATAGACTTCATAGCAGATTGCACGGCTAAAATTTGGTGTAAGATATCATCGCAGTAAGCATCTTTTTCTATCATACCCTTTATGCCTCGCACTTGACCCTCAATGCGGTTAAGACGCGTTACTAAGGCATCTTTTTGTTTGTCAGGTCGATCTGTTGTTCGCTCTTCAGCACTTGTGAGGGCGTCGAGTTGAGATTGATCAATAAACTGATTTGTTTCACTCATGGTGTTCCTCCAAATTTATAATTCTATGATCGAAACGACATCATACCCCGCATCCTCGATAACGTTTTTGATTTCACCTTCACTCACATCATTGCTGAGTTCAATAACCGCATGATTGCCTTTCAAGTCTACCACCACGTTTGTCACTTCATCTAATTCATTTAATGCATTCGTTACATGTTTTACACAGTGTTCACAGCTCATACCCGTAATATTAATTTTTTTTCTCATTTTTTTCTCCTCTTATTTTGTTGTTAGGTCTATTTTAATCTAAATTGAAGGGTTTTAAAAGCTTATCCACTAACATTTTTTTGCCTGACTCATCCATCATTTCAACTTCTGCAAATACCCAGCCTTCTACAGCATTAGGATCGACTCCAGCATCTATAAAAGGTTGAGGATTAAGAACAAAGACTAGATCTTTATCATTGGTACTCATATCTTTTGCCCATTCAAACATATTACCTTCACCTAGGGCTATCCCATAATGATCCAAGTTAGCATGGTAGCCAATAACTTCTCTGTTGGTTTTTACAATTTGCTTATAAGAATCAAGGGGTGTCGCCTCACCACTATAGGTAAAAGCATCTGCTGAAAATTCGCCCTTATAAACAATTTTATCTCCTGAAATGCGATCAGAGGGTAGTTTGCTCACATCTAGACCTGCATCTAAAAAGGGTTGTGCGTCAAATTCAATCATCGCATCAGGTGTATCAGAAGCACTGAAATCTTTGCTCCAAATAAAGCGCTCTCCAGTAGCAGAGGTGAGCGCCCAGCCTTTGTAAGTTTCATCAAAGGCAACGCTAGCAGGAACCTTATTCAGTACAGCTTCAAAAGAAGTTGTAGAGACTTTTCCTACAACATCGGTTTCTTTACACGCAGACAAGGATAACATAAGAGCAAGGGTCATAACGATTAAAATTATTTTTTTCATGGATAAAATCCTCCAGTATAATGATGGTTAGTTTATTTAGGTTTAAAGCCTTTTAATCTTAAAGCATTTGTCAAAACAGATACAGAACTTAAGGACATAGCGGCAGCGGCAAGCACCGGGTTCAGCTGTGGTCCACCAAAAACATGGAGTAGACCTGCGGCTACAGGAATACCTGCAACATTATAACCAAAGGCCCAGAAAAGATTTTGCTTAATATTTCTGATGGTACTCTTGCTCAGCTGAATGGCAGTTGGAACATCCATAAGATCACTTCTCATCAGGACGATGTCAGCAGATTCCATAGCCACATCTGTTCCAGAACCGATAGCAATTCCGATATCTGCTTGAGCAAGGGCAGGGGCATCGTTAATACCATCGCCTACCATAGCTACCTTTTTGCCTTCAGATTGAAGTTTTTTCACTTCATTGGCCTTATCTTGAGGGAGTACTTCAGCAAGGACTCTGTCAATGCCCACTTGTTTGGCAATGGCCTCAGCCGTTCTTCTATTATCCCCAGTAATCATAGCGACTTCGATCCCCATATCGTGTAATTTTTTAATTGCACGTTGGCTACTTTCTTTTACAACATCAGCAACTGCAATGATGCCTGCGAGTTTTTCTTCCATAGCAATGTACATCGGTGTTTTTCCTTCGGAAGCGAGTCTGTCGGAATCAGCCTCAAGCTGAATTAAGGATATATTGCGATCTAGCATGAGCTTACGGTTACCGAGTAGCAAATGGATCCCGTTGATTTCAACTTCGATACCATGCCCTGGTATCGCTGCAAATTTTTGAACCTTTAAGAACTCAAGATTTTCTTTTTCTGCACCTCGCACAATGGCTTCGCCAAGAGGATGCTCAGAGCCTTTTTCAGCAGAGGCTGCGAGTTGAAGGAGTTCATTTTTACCAGCCAGGGATGTAGTGACGATATCCGTTACTTCTGGCTTACCTTCTGTAATAGTACCTGTTTTATCAAAGACGATGGTTTGAATTTTATGTGTGCTCTCAAGGGCAGCACCGCCTTTAATGAGTATGCCGTATTGAGCGCCTTTTCCCGTGCCAACCATAATCGCAGTTGGCGTTGCAAGTCCCAGTGCACAAGGACAAGCGATGACTAAAACCGCTATAAATATAGTGAGGGAAAAGACTGCACTTTCCCCAGCGATTAACCAAAGGACCGCTGAAACAATAGCGATTATAAACACAATGGGCACAAAATAACCAGAGACAATATCGGCCATTTGAGCAATAGGTGCTTTTGAACCTTGGGCATCTTCAACCAGTTTGATAATTTGTGAAAGAGCAGTATCGCTACCGACTTTTGTTGCTTTAAATTGAATGGAGCCATTTTTGTTGATACTTGCACCGATGACTTTACTGCCTTTGCTCTTTTCAACAGGCATACTTTCGCCTGTCAGCATAGATTCATCAACGGAGGTTAGCCCTTCAACTACAATGCCGTCCACAGGGATCTTTTCACCTGGTTTTACTAAAATAATGTCGCCAACTTCAACTTCGTCAATTGGGATTTCAATTTCCTTATCGTCTTGGATGATGGTTGCTGTCTTAGGTGCTAGACCCATCAATTTCTTGATCGCCTCAGAAGTCTTTCCTTTTGAACGAGCTTCTAGAGACTTACCTAATAAAATCAAGGTGATGATAACACCCGCTGTTTCAAAGTAAAGGGCATCCATAAATGCAAAATCACCAATGGATATGCGATAAGTAGAATATAAACTATAAAGCATGGCTGCCGTCGTTCCCATGGCGATTAAGGAATCCATATTAGGACTTCTTCTAAAAATAGCCTTAAAACCCGTGGTGTAGAATTTGTTACCTGCAATAATAACTGGTATGACGAGACCTATTTCAACAAAGGCATAGACCAAGGGATACTGCATAGGATTCAACCATTTAGGTAGGGGCCAATTGAGCCAGGAAACCATCGGGCCCATTGCCACATAAAGTAGAGGAATACTAAAGAAGGCGGAAACGAGGAATTTGATCCACAGGATTCTGATTTCCTTTTCTTTTCTAAGCTTGTCATCGTCAACAGCTTTTTGTGTTTCGATTTCAAGGGCTTTATAACCCGCTTTTGAAATGGCTTGTTTGATTTCTGAAATTCTGACCTTTGAAGGATCGTATTTTACTGTTGCTCTTTCTGTCGCATAGTTGACGACAGCATTTGGGACTCCCTCCATTTTACCCAGTACCTTCTCAATTCTGTTGGCACAAGCGGCACAGGTCATCCCTTCAATGGGGATGGTTATTTCCTTTTCAACAATTTCCTCTAAGGCTTCATAGCCTGCCTTGGTGACAGCTTCTTTAATTTGTTGGAGTGACACCTTTCCTTCATCAAAGGTTATGTTCATTTTCTCGGTTGAGTAATTGGCGCTCGCTTCGGAG
>CAZJIO010000143.1:0-2201 GCA_964546035.1 uncultured Eubacteriales bacterium
ATCCTAAAAAACTAATAGCTTGATTAATAGAAGTAATTCTGCCATAAAATCCATCCTTTCATATGTCACATGATTTCATCAATTGTTATGAGTCCATTATATCAAACCCTATGAACCTATTCAATCCGACATTTTTTTGATATAATTGAAAGAATACCAAAGACCTTAACATAAGGGGGCTCACTTTGAAGAAAAGCATCTTTTCAAGATTACTGATCACGAATCTTTCCATATTACTCGGCTTGATTCTTGTATTATCCTTTGCACTTTCTTTCTTTTATGCCAAGCATATGTATCAATTAGAAAAAGAACGATTGGCAGATATAGCCCTAAAAACAGAAAGTCTATATAGCAATATGAAAGAGGGGCTAATCAGTGATAGCACCCTGCAAAATTACATGGATGCCATGTCCTATGTCTCAAAATCCAAAATTTACATACTCAATATCTCTCATGCTACTATAGAAAACATCAAAGATTTAGCCCTTGACAACGAAGACTTAGACAATTATTTATATGAAGATTTAAGAGATATATTAGATGGTAACGAAGTATTTAGGAACAGTCAATATACTCAAACCTTTGATACCATGATGATTTTTTATGGTCGACCCATCTTAATAGATGACCAAATCAAAGGTGCAATCATCCTGTTTTCACCCATTAATACCGTTAATCGCAATATCCGCGTGATGGTAACCCTTCTCATAGGGATTGCACTTATGTCCATGATATTGGTGGGTTTTTTGCTTCTCATTAACGCCAGAAGAATCACCCAACCGATTCAAATCGTGCGTGACTCTACACTTAGAATTGCCAACGGTGAAACAATAGAAGACATCCTTGCCTCTGATTACGATGAACTGAATGAACTGACCACGGCTTTTAACTTTATGAAAAACGAATTACTTCGAATAGAAACCGACAAAAATACCTTTATCAGTATGATCTCCCACGAAATAAAAACACCCCTAACAGTCATTTCAGGGTATTTAGAAGCCATACATGATGGCATCTTAAACCCAGAAGAGATCAGCGACTCCTTAGAAATCATTTATCGAGAAACCAATCGTCTCACCAAATTGACAAAAGAAATCGTTACCCAAACCAGCAACAAGGACCTTCGCCTCTATCTTGAGGCAACGATCTTTAAGCTCAAGCCCCTACTAGAGGAATCCATTCAGCTTTCCCAGGTCAATACAAAAAAATCAATCCAGATTACTTTGGCCTGTGACGACGACATAACCCTCTACGCCGATGAAAATAAGATCAAGCAGGTGCTTGCCAATTTAATGAGTAACGCCATTAAATATACCAATAGCCCGGTAAAAATATCTATTTCCTGCTTTGTAAAGGAAGACTTCCTTTGCTTACAAATACAAGACAATGGCTATGGTATCAAGAAAAGTGATTTGGATAGAATCTTTGAAAATTATTATCGTGTGCGAAACACTGAACAGATTGAAGGCAATGGTCTAGGTTTAAGCATTGTGAAAAAACTGATCGAACTGCACAATGGTAAAATAGAGATAACAAGTGAACTAAAAAAAGGGACCACCGTCACCATGTGGTTTCCATTATAAGGAGGTTATTTTATGCGCAAGTGTTTTATACTGGGTTCTATCCTCTTACTGATCTTAACGGGTTGCCAAGACAGAAAGGTCAATAGACTCATAGATATCCAGGAAGATACAACTTTAGAAATCAGTACTACTGTGGTAGACGCTGAAACTACTGAAGAACTAACAATTTCAGCCATCCCAAATGAAAAGATTGAAACAACACAAACTGAAGTCCCTAATACGCAAGCTGCTGCCACAACCACTGAAGCAGAACCCATTATCGTTGCCAAATCAGAAGATCTCAACGATCAAAATGCTACAACGATCATATTAAATGAAATCGATGCCCTTCTAGATGAAACCCTTAACAGTCTCGACAAAATGGAAAATGATACAATAACCGATGCCTATATAGAAGAAGGAGGTTTGAATTAAATGAAAAAATTATTCCTGTTTACTTTGGTTTTTATGATACTCATATCCTCAACAGTTCATGCTCAATCAAGACTTAACAAAGATGAGCGCCAAACAAAAGTTGCTGTTTATGCAGCAGCACAAACAGCAACTAAAAATCTATTCACCTTAAAAACGATGTTTGAAGAAGTTCGACATAAGACTAAAGAAACCAAACTAAAGATT
>CAZJIO010000143.1:2211-2523 GCA_964546035.1 uncultured Eubacteriales bacterium
ATCCTCTTGGAAAACAAAGATGATTTATCTCAAGACCAACTCACCCATCTAAAGGATTCACTCATTCAAATTAAACACTATCAAAACAACTTAGAAGATACATTAGGTGCCATGAAAACTAAGAATTTGGCTATACGCGTTGCAAGAGAAGCAAGAGATTTTGACCAATTGCTCGTACTCTACAATGAAATTCTCCAAATTCAAGAAACACGCATGACAGACTTGCGTCTACTAACCGAACATCTTAATCAGTTACTTACTACCTTTTCAGTTTGATGAAGCTGCTCTTTTGCCTTTTAGTGCAATCACTTG
>CAZJIO010000143.1:2544-8953 GCA_964546035.1 uncultured Eubacteriales bacterium
AAGGATACATTCATCTGAGTTTCAACTTGAACTGTTAGTCCATCAAAGGTAAAAACTGTGGTATCACAAAAAGGTGTTTCGATGTATCTAGAATATACTGTAAAAGTATTTTCATTTGACCATGCGCCGCTTGAGAGAACCCTTAATTTGCGATCAAACCTTAGAACATATCCCTCAAGCCACTTACCAAGACCGCAAGGAAGTACATTAACTGTACCCTTTTCTTTAGTTGTGATCAAGCATTGTTCTTTTCCAAAGGCAATTGAAATCATCTCTGTGTTGAGAAGATTATCCTCTAATAAATAATGATACCCACTGACCTTTGGTGAAATAGCTTCATGTAAATTTCCTTGAGGCAGTTTAACCTCTAGGTCCATCATTTTTGAATTAAGTTTTAGAAGCGACTCTTGATTTTCAACTAAGGGGTCAATCCCGATTCCTGGTAACAAATACTCCCAAATCAAATTTAGGGGTAGTTGCAAATCTTTAGCTCCGCCTGTTATGGCTATTACCATTTCCATTTCAGGTAAGACCACACAGTACTGTCCAAAGGCACCATCTCCTCGATAACCGTTATGACGACATCTCCAAAATTGATACCCATAGCCTTGATTCCAATCACTTGTAAGATCTGTACCATTATCGATTTGACTGCTGGTTGCTTCTTCAATCCAAGCTCGAGGAATCAGCTGCATATCTTTCCAATTACCCTTTTGAAGATACAATTGTCCAAATTTGGCAATGTCTTCTGTTGTGATACTGAGGCCAAAACCACCGGTATTGAAGCCTTTTGGACAGGTTTCCCACTCTGGATTCTCAATCCCTAATGGGATAAAAAGTCGAGGTTGTAAATAATCTACTAACTTTTCACCTGTTACTTTTTGTAGAATCACAGATAGCATATAAGTCGCACCCGTATTATAAAGAAAATGAGTGCCGGGCACTTTTTCTACAGGTACATTAAAGAATTCATTGATCCAATCCCCGTCTTTACTCCCAACCATATCATTGATCGTATCTCTCACTTGACCCGTCGACATCGATAATAGATGCTTAATTTTCATAGCCGCCAAGTTTTCATTGGCAACCCCTTTAACCTCATCTTTAAAATATGTTAAGACATCATCCTCTACGGATAAAAGGCCTTCATGAACCGCTAATCCAATAGCTGTAGATGTAAAACTCTTACTGAGTGAAAACAGCATATGGGGCATTTCCCTCTTGTAGGGTGCCCACCAGCCTTCAGCAATAACATTCCCATGTCTTAAGACCATTAAACTATGTAAATCCTGATTATTCTCAGTATTCATATTTTTTTCAACTTCATTAACGAATGCGATGATCGCATCTGAGGTAACCCCTTGTTGCTCTGGCGTACTTCTAAGCAATTTATTATTTACCATAAATGATTCTCCTCCTATATCTGTTCTATACACCCATTCTACCAGAACAAGCGTTCTAAAGCAAGTGCCCTTTTTCCACGACTGGTAGAACAGATATCGCCCACAAATATAAGGATGCCGTAGAACCATAGGGCGAATAGCGCTTCCTATATCTCTCAAATTGATCCTTTGTTAATTTTTTATGCCCATATAGATTCATCATCCCTCTACAGATAGCTAAGTCTTTATAACTGACAATATCGGGTCTGTTGAGTGAGAAAATACAGAGCATCTCTGCAGTCCATGCCCCAACCCCCTTCAGAGCAGATAGTTTTTCAATAATCTCGTCATCTGTTAAGGTGTTCAGCCTATCAAAGTCAATCATCCCACTCGTCGCCGAGACAGCTATTCCCTTAATGTAGCTGGCCTTCCTTACACTCATACCACATTTTTGTATATCCTCTAATTCTGCCTGTTCAATCGTGAGGGGAGTTATATTTCCCACTAACTGATATAGCCTACTTGCAACTGTCTGGGCTGCTTTAGTGGAAATCTGCTGACCGACCACACTGATGATCAATGCAGTAAATGGATCAGGTATCACTTCTCGTTCAATCCATCCAATTTGCTCAATTGCTGCACCAAGCTTCTTGTCCTTTTTTTTTAAATAATCAATCTCTTTTTGTCCATATTCAAAAATTGGCATCTTCTTCTCCAATTCATCTCTCAACTAAAAATGCCACAAGGTTTTTAAGCTTGAAGCATTTTAAATTTATGATTACTTTCCTACTTTATTCAGTTCTTTAATTCGAATATATTTGAGGCCTCTACTAGAATTGTTAGCCTTTGTCGTTCTGATATCAAATTGCTTTAGGGAAGAAACAAAAGGTGTCAGCTTTGAAAAACCATAATTTCTGGTATCAAAATCTGGAAATCTTTTATTGAGGGTATTGCCCAATTCGCCGAGAAACGCCCATCCGTCATCATCTGATATATCTGTAATAATGGTCTTAATGACCTCGATGAGTTGATCGGTACTAGCCATGCCCACTTTTGTTTCTTTTTGAACAATATGAGGGCCCTTTACCGGATTAACTTCAACGACATCTACTGCAACAGAAGCTAATACCTCTAAATATTTAAACTTCTCACAGGCTGCAATGAAAGGAGTTGGTGTCTTCTTTTCTCCCATACCTATCACATACATGCCCGCTTCTCTGAGTCTAGCCGCTAACTTGGTAAAATCACTATCACTGGACACGATGCAAAAACCATCTACATTCTTAGAATATAGAATATCCATAGCGTCTATAATCAAGGCTGCATCTGTGGCATTTTTACCTGTGGTATAACTATATTGCTGTATGGGGCTAATAGAATAATTCAATAATACATTTTTCCATGAAGCTAATTGTGGCTTCGTCCAATCCCCATAAATTCTTTTATATGTTGGTGTCCCATGATTTGAAATCTCGTCAATAATGTATTTGATATACTTATCTGATACATTATCTGCATCTATGAGTACTGCAATTTTTTTGTCTTTATCCTTGTCCATTCGTAATGCGCTCTCCTTTAAATCAATTTTTATTCTTATTTAAGGTTAGCAATATGATGATGACTGCTGCCCCGCCAACTAATAGAAACCCAAATCCCACGATCATTAGTAAAAATATCATGCTCATTTCTCTACTCCTCCCAATTAAAGCCTTTAGATCAGTACATCAAACCCAAATACCATTCAATAATGTGCTCACCATAAAGAGCTGCAATAAAAATACCCGCTGATAAAAACGGCCCAAAGGGTATCATTTGTTTTCTCGTAATCACTTTCAAGGCCATCAAGGTAAGTCCTATAACAGATCCTAAAATAGAAGCTAGCATCAAAGCCAGTAGGATGTATTTCCACCCGATTAATAGCCCTGCTGCTGCCATTAGCTTAATATCTCCCCCACCCATATTACCACGGGTTATGATGGCGATGATGAACAAAATTAAACTAACAGCAAAAAAGCCAATTAAATAGGTCAACCATTGATCTAAATTAAAGGCTAAATGAATGAGCCCTAAGATCAGTAACGCAATCACTAAGCCATTTGGTATAATTTGATGGCTATAGTCAATGAGGGATACGACCACTAAAATAGAAAACAGTGCGCAGTAAATTATTAAGTCCTTATTGAATCCATAGATTAAGTAAATGCCCACATATGCTAGTCCATTGACGAACTCAACGGCTGGATATTGTAAGGATAACTTTTGCTTGCAACTACGGCATTTTCCTTTCAGCAGAAGATAACTGATTACCGGTAATAAATCAAACCATCTAATTCTTGTCCCGCAGCTCATACAATGAGACGGGGTATAAACAATTTCTTCTTCTCTTGGTATTCGATAAATACATACATTGAGAAAGGACCCAATCAGTAATCCAAAAATAAATACGAAGGCGATCATCATTATTGTCATAGTTATCATCATTGTCATCTATCAGCCTTTTCAATTATTTAAAGTATGTTAACAAATATACCGCTTCTGCCTTAGTCATGGTAGCCTCAGGATTGCTCCAATTTTCGGAAGTAATACCTGATTTCTGTGTAATGCCTTCGCCTACGGTTGCCCAGGTAAAAGAATCATCACTTTTAATACGTCTCATTAACAATTCAACCTCATTATAGGTGATTGGATTCGCAGGCCTTAGGGTATTATCGTCATAACCTTCTAGAAAACCGCTGAGAAAACCTTTTTGAATCGCTTTTGCATATGAGCTTTCTAAACTACCAAGTGATGAATAATCTTCGAATTCGGTTAAGTCCACTTCAGAATCATCGCTTGTCCACTGATAAACGTTATCTAAAAGAACAACAAAATCACCACGGGTCATAGGTTGATCAGGTCCAAAGGTAAAATAAGGATTCATGTAGATGTATCCGTTTTTTAAAAAAGTGTTGATTTCAGTTTCTAACCAATGGTCAGAAAGATCTGTAAACTCCTCATATCGACTGAAGTTAAACAAATTAGCTCCTTCACCTGTATAGATATAACGAATGGTTCCATTACTGTTGGTATAGGGTATAAAAGGATTTTCTTTGTCGAACAGCTCGTCCACATACCATGTATAAAGATTATCAACCATGCCACTATCCATCATGACGTTCACAAGTTCAATAGTGACACTACCATCTAACTCGGTTTCTCCCATAGACATCGTTAAATTTGTTACTTGCATTTTTTTAGGGAACAACCATACGGTATCTAGGATATTCATTAATACTTGATAATCTCCTGTGAAATAGACTTGGATGGAAGTTTTTAAAAAGTCAAGATTCCCAACAGTGAACACTTCTGGATCATTAAAGTTGATCACGTCAGCCGTAATTTCTGGTACTGTAAATAAATCATTAAATAATAAGATCACTTCTTCTTGTGGCGTTGTATTAAAGTATTGCTTAGCTAATAGAGAAATATCATCATATTGCGTCTGTATATCTAGATCTAATTGTTTCACTTGTTCTGGAGCATTGTTTAAGGAATTTACATTCACGACTGCTTCATTTCTTTGAAGGGTTAACGCATCTACCTCTATCAATTGTGGTGAAATTAGATAAGTATAAGCCAAATAGCTCAATCCAATTATCAATAGGAGGGCGAGAAATATTTTCTCTCTACTTGATACTTTCATTTTCATCACCTCCGTATGCAATTTCCAAATCAAATGTGTATTCATTTTCATCAAAGGATATTGTTCTCACTTTAATTTCAGGAATAACAAGTGCTAATCTCAAATTATGTTCAAACTCTGCTACAGCAGAACGCAACGCAGCTTTTCCGTTCATATTAATTGTTTGTTCATCAAAGGTTATATCTATGATCTGGGCATCTGAAGGAAGCGCATTTACAATAGCTTCAATAAGCTCTTTATTGATGTTATTAACCTCGTCAAGTGCAATTGGCGCATTGGTGATATCATTTTTTATTTGTTGAACTTGAACCAGTAGCGCCTGTTTGTCCTGTATGGATTGGATAACAGCTTTATTATCTTCTGTTTCCAATTGTTTTTCTAGAACATGTATTTCTTTAAGTAAGTCCGTTTTCTTATAATATGTATACCCGGTAATACAGCCAACCGCTAAAAAGAAAAGAACGAAAACAAGAACGATTTTCCCATTACTTCCTGCTTTACCTTTTTTTCTTGATGTGTAGCTCTCAAAATAATTATAATCGTACATCGCTCTCCCTACTTTCTGTACATTGTGCCCAAAGCATAAACATAGTCCGCAATTTCTTTTGGAAAATCCTTAGTATGCCAATTCACATGTTCAATTTTATTAATGCTTTCAGTGGGAATTCTAAAGTAAGTCTTAAAAAGTTCAGGCATCCCAATAATGTTCGTAATAGATCCAAAAATAAAGGCGAATTCTATATTCTCCGCGCCTTTATTTCTCGAAATATAGTATCTGAAGGTTTTGTCAATTTCGTCAAACCAACTTTCTAATGAAGACCGAATCATGTTACTAAGTCTGGCTTCCTCATCCATAAAATCTGAAGATTCATCCAATAGGTTTTTAATATTCATTTTTTTGATAGCCGCTTCTTCAACTGTAATCTGTAAAAATTTGGATATATTTCCATCAATTTCCCTGGATCCTCTTAAAACTAAACGACTCAATTTAAATTTCCCTTTTTGAAAAATGGAAATCGTTATATTTTCATATCCAAACTCAAGAAATACAACGGTCTTACCTGAAATATTTTCGTCATTGACGCGCTCTTGAACTTCAAAAAGCTTAGATATGGCATTCCCATGGGTATCTAGAACCATTGGTTTTAGTCCAATATTCTGAATGATCAGATGAAGCTGATCTACCATTTTTTTTGGTATCGCTGTAGCCAACGCTTCGATGAAAGGCTTACCATCAACATCTACTTCTCGAACATGTTTAGATTGCACTACATAGTTTTTTAGCTCTATGGGTAAAAACTGAGCCATCTCAAATTTTGCAATTTCCTGAAAATTACCATTCGGA
>CAZJIO010000144.1:0-740 GCA_964546035.1 uncultured Eubacteriales bacterium
CAATGCCGCACAATATCTGGAAGGTTGATAAAAATGGTGTTGATATTTGCAGCAACAATCTGTTCCTGAATTTCATTCCCCGCCATTTTCCTGGAAAATTTTGAGCTTCTTGGAAGGATGGCTTCCACCAACCACTTATCTGACCTTTGTTGAAGGACGACCCAATCTCCAACTGCTGGCTTATCACTACTCTGCTCGCCTTTGAGCATTTTCCCACTTAATTCTGCAAGTATTTCACCTGCTTCAGTTATAATTTCATACCTATTGTTATGACCAATCAGGACCCGACCATAGGTCATGCCTTCATAGCCATTTTCTTTATAGTGTGTTTCAAAGTATTCATTCCAACCATATTGCTTTAAATTCAAATTGTATCCTCCATGGATCTCCACTTATTTGGCTATCAGATAGCCTTTTGTTAATTGAAAAGTCAATACCTACTAGGACGAAAAAATCCCGCAATAGGGCGAACCTATGCGGGAACTGTTGTTATTTTTGGGCAATAAAAAAACACGATAACTAACCGTGCCAAAAATCTCATTCAAGCGTATGGGTTACTTTCCAATGGTTACTCTTATTCAGTTCTTAAACACCTTGATTTCTAATTTGAATGCACTGTACATAAGACAACACTCCTTTCGCTTGAAACTTATATGATAAATCCTATCTCTCATACTATAATTTATTGGCAGAAAAATGTCAACGGGTAAATAAAAAAAATTAAAGGACCCCTGTTAAAT
>CAZJIO010000144.1:759-8505 GCA_964546035.1 uncultured Eubacteriales bacterium
TAACCTTATTGGATAACCTTAATTGTTTGAGGCTTTAAAAACGACTCTGATTTCGTGGGACTTACCATCCTTTAACCTTGGAAGAACAGCTCCTCCCCATAACTTTTCATCCAGATAAATATCTGCTGCACTGTCTTTTATTCTATAAAATCCTAAAGGCTTTTCAATAGTGATATGATAAGTCGTGCCTACTTCTTGAATGTTAAGACTCATTTTTTTCTCGTTAGGTCTCATGAGTGGCATAAGTGCCATACTTTCATTTACATAATGAATACCTAAGGCTTCCATCATAGCGAAAATGAGCCAAGTAGACGTCCCACTGAGTACAGGACCAATGCCCTCACCCGTCTGAGAGTTGTTATATTGGGTACACAGTCTTGGGTTACCCGCTTTTAGGTAAGGATTTTCCATAGTTTTATAAGGAAGCACCTGATCAATTGTCCAATAAGCAAGCTCTGTAAGACGTCTAGCCAAATCGTTGGATGCTACATTTTGAGCCGCTTTTAACATCGCTGATGCCGCCATCATATTGGCATGTTTAAAGACTGCTCCATTTTCCCGGTCCCCGACAAAATAATGAGCAGAGGATGCTTCAGAGCAAACTTTTTTATAATCCACTTGGGTACAAAGCAGTAACCCGTAAGGGGTTTTAAGATGCTTTTCAATGGCAACTAACATTGTCTCAATTTGTGCTTCTGTAACAGCACCCGAAAGCACCGCCCAAGTAAAGGAATTAATAAAGTAAGTGCCATCTTTACTTCTATCAGAGGAGAGACCATCCTTACCAGCACCTAAAAACGTAATCTCTCCTTCAATGACTCTATTAAATAGAACTCTTGCGAAATAATCCTCTTTCCAGCAATACTTTTGGATATTGTCGTTCAACGTGGTAGAAGCTTTTTCTAACGCATTTCCTGTTTCAAGATCTCCAAGATGAATAGCAAATTTTTTGGAGACATCAATAGCTATTTTAAGAAGAAAAGCATTCATAACACTTTCCGACTGATCTGTATCGATGTGCTTAATGGCTTCGCCCTTAACTGGGTTTAACTGTCGGTATTGCTTAATTTTCTCCCCTGGAGAAATCGGTTGAAAATCTAACTGAAGACAATCGTTCCAGTCTGAATGATCTAGCAACGGTAGTCCATGATGTCCTACGGATAAATCGTTAGAATAATGAATAATTGCCAAGAACGTTTTATAAACGGAACGCTTATTGCCATTACGCTCGGCCATTTCAAAGGATTCCATTAAGAAGTCATAGTCCCCAGTCAACTCTATATAACGATCTACTGCTTGAGACAGCCATAGAGCATCGTCTGAGCATCTACCCGGCTCTTTCCCTACCCAATAAAAATTGTGGTTGGCATAGCCCTCTTCGTAGACATGTTCAATCCATTCTTGCATCAGTTTTTTCACTAAATCTTGCTGGCCCATACCAACGAAATAGTACATGGACGCATAAATATCTTGAATTTCTCTAAACCCAATTTCTCTGTATCCCTTTTGTGTCCATCCAAAAGATCTAGAAACAAAAGTCTGATACAACACTTGGAACGGCAAATTATTATTAAAATAGGCATTCAGTTCTTCACTTTCAGATTGTATCTGCATGTTTGTGGAAAATGTTTTCCCAAAATTCTTGGCTTGTTCAAAACTCTTGACCACGTGCTCGGGTGTAGCGTAATAGGAAAGCAAGTTATTGACTTCTTTTGCTAATACACTTTCATCAAAGTTTTTTTGACATTTTGCTGAAACAAGTCCTGTAAAATTATCAATTGTACAATTTTCGCCCGTATGCAGTGTCATTTCTTTTGCCAATGCAAAAAAACCTGGCCCTTTTCTGGAAAGTTGATTATTTAATTGTTGTATCCCTTGAGGTCTCTCAAGGCTACCGCTTCCGACAAAAGTCGTATAATGTGTTGTAAATTCATCGGGATAGCTCACACCCTTTTCACCATGAATTAACATACTATGGTAACGCAAATCTTCTTGTAGGTAATCTGGGTTATTATCAAAAGAGATTGCGGCTATCTCGCCATTCTCAGTTTTCAATATACTGGCTTGCATAATTAATGTTGAATAAACCACATCAATGGCTAAGGCAGCGGCAGCTGATGTGCCTAGCATCCCTGTATAAATGATTTTGATTGTTCTATTCTTACCGGATGTATTCTTGATGTGTATTCTTTGAACCTCTGTTGCAAGAGGCATACCTTCTTGATGGGGCAGCAAAAAAATGATTCTCTCTATTTCTAGACCGCAAATCGTTTTATAGGTAATGACAGTATGGTTTTGTCCATGCAGGCAAAAGGCTTCTTCTATGCGCTCATCTTGAGGATTTGCTGAGTAAAATATTTGTTTCCCTTCCTCAACAAGATAAAACTGGCGATTAGCAGGAAACCCATTTTCCTCCGGTAAATAATCCCACTTAGTGGCAAGAACTTGGGTGCCAGCATGGGATCTAAAACTACCTCTACCTAACCGATCAACCACGCTTTTTGGTGTTGTTAATAACGGTGCTTCAAAACCTATTCGGTTACCCATTAATAGATTCACATGGAAATGCGGACCTGGCGGTGGTGAAACCAAATTCGTAATATGCTCCCCTTTCTCATTGAGATGCCCTACCCAGTTGCCCGTATGGATAATAAAATCAACAAGTAAACTAGCAATTTCCCCAGGAATCTCATGAGAACTGATGCTTAAGTGATCTGAAATCTTAATTGTAATCGTTTTTGTTAACACATCAAATACCAATAAAACAGACTTTTCCAAATCAAAAAATCCTTTTAAATAATTCCTAATCCATTCATTCTTAAGTATTTCAAGACAAACTGGTCGTTGGTAAGAAATACCTGTAACGCCAAAAACATTTTGTGTCCTAAAGTCTATAAATTGTGCATCCATCGGGTCTTGAAAATCTGAATGCATTATAAAGACCTCTTTACAGATTTGAATTGCATCCTTTTGACTGTCCCTTGCTTTTTGTAATATGAACATGTGATACTCCTTTTTTAAATTAATAATATTATGGATGCGCGTCCATTTTCAAAAAAAGACGCCTATTTGAGGGCTTGAGTTGATTCACGTAGAACCATATTGGTTTTAACTTTAATTTCTTGATCTTGAAAAAAGCCGTTATTATTAAAATTAACCAAAGAGGAAATGCTCTTTTTCGCTTTTTCATCTAGGGGGGTTGCTACTGTTGTTAGTGTTGGAGAAATGTAATTCCCCACTTCAATATTATCAAAACCTATAACTGAAATATCCTTAGGCACTTTCAAACCCAATTCTTTAATGGCTTTAATAGCGCCAATGGCCATTCCGTCATTTGCACAAAAAATAGCTGTTACTTGCTCTTTGACCAACTCTTGTGCCATCAAATACCCATTTTGCTCTTGAAATTCCCCTAGTCGCACTAAGTTGCTATCAAAAGGAATGTTTGCATCTAATAAGGCTTTTTTATAGCCTTCATAACGATCTTTTCCTGAGAGCTTCCTAATTTCACCGGTTATGTGTCCAATTTTAGTGTGTCCAAGACCTATGAGATATTGGGTTGCTTCGTAGCCTCCCATAAAATTATCTAGATTAATCACTAAACTGTTAGGGGTTTCTCTAATGGAATCCTTTTGACGATCAATTATGATAATAGGATGTTCAAGTTCTAGTATTTTATCTAATTGGGTAGGCTCATTATAGGCTCCGATAAAAACGCCTCCAGAAATGGTTCGAGAAGCAAATAAATTTCTAGCTTCCAGCAATTGCTGATCCGAAGTAATAATGGATACCAAAACATGATAACCAGAATTGTTGGCTTGGTCGATTATGAGGTTACCCAACTGAGAGAAATAAGTACTTTTTGATACGCGGGCTGTTGATTGACCAACATTGATATCTATGATGAATAAGCCAATGATATTGCTATCAATACCTGCTAAACGCCTTGCTGAGGCAATAGGTACATAATTGTTTTGTTCTATCATAGATAAAATCATTTGACGCGTTTCGTCTTTTACATTGGGGTCATTATTAATGACTCTTGAGACTGTTGTTCTAGAAACGCCGCAAAGTATTGCGATTTGTTGACTTGTCATATTAATCTCCTCAGTTGGACACGCTTTCATTATTAATTATAGAGGATTTCTATTAAAATTCAAGCTTTTATTTTATAAAATACGATAACCCCTTAGCACGTTTCCGCGTTAAGGGGTTATTAAATATAATTTATAGGTTAATGTAAGCTGATATACCGTGTTCCATTGCATCTAAGCCATGTAGCTCTTCATGTTCTTCAACACGTAAACCAATTGTAACTTTTAAGATTTTAAAGACGATAAAGGCTAAGATAGCAGCTGTTGTTCCTGCAATAAGTACCCCAAGCGTTTGAGTTCCTAATAATGAGAACCCACCTCCATAAAATAAACCCTTAACGCTATCTGTTGCGCCAAATAAACCAATGGCAATGGTACCAAATGTACCGCACACACCATGAACGGATATTGCACCAACTGGATCATCAATTTTCAATTTTTGATCTATAAACTCTACTGCAAACATCATGATCACACCACTGATGACACCCACAATAATGGCTCCCATAAAAGTAATGACATTAGCACCAGCTGTAATACCTACTAGCCCTGCAAGGGCGCCGTTAAGTGTTAGAGCTGCGTCTGGCTTACCATATTTGATATAACTAGCAACAAGTGTAGCAAAAGTTGCTGCAGCGCCACTGAGCAACGTTGTAACAGCTGCATGCGCCGTTAATGGCGACGTAATATCTAGGGTGCTACCAGGATTAAATCCAAACCAACCAAACCATAAGATCAAAACGCCCAATGCACCAAGTGGAATGTTATGACCAGGAATTGCTTGTGCAACACCCTTTTTATACTTCCCTTTTCTTGGACCAACCATGTAAGCGCCAACAAGTGCACAAAAACCTCCCACTGCATGAACCGCTGTGCCACCTGCAAAATCAATAAATCCTAATTTTGTTGCTAAGAAGCCTCCACCCCATATCCAATGTCCTATTAAGGGATAGATAACTAAGGTTGCTGCAAAGCAAAAAATAATATAAGATACAAATTTTGTTCTCTCCGCCATGGCTCCTGATACGATTGTCGCACAGGTCGCTGCAAAAATGGCTTGGAAAAAGAAGAAAACATCAAAAGATATGCCTGCAATAACTGTTGGTCTATTAAGTAAAACAAATAAATCTGTTCCTATAATGCCGCCAAAATCTTTTCCATACATAAGTCCATATCCAACAAAGAAATAACACAATACACCTACAGATACCGTTATAAAATTTTTCATAATAATGTTAACGGCATTTTTTGATTGTGTAAAGCCAACCTCTACCATTGAAAAACCTGCATGCATCAGAAATACAAGAATGCTTGCAATCAGTACCCACATTGAATTAATTATCATAAGATCCATATTTGTTTCCTCCAAGTTTAAGTTTTTAGTGAACTAAAAAAGCCCATACATCACCTAGGTAATATACAGACTTCATTGTCTCGTATGCGTTTTCACTATGAATTCCTCATCGAATTCAGTGCTATTATACAACACTATCTGTTTTATTGTCAAGTCACATTAGACATGCAACTTTCTTTTAAGCCAGGTCTTGGTTTTTTCTGGTACCCCATGGTAAACGCCTAGCAATATAAATGCTATGGCCCCAGAACAAATGAGGACAATGAGTGACCACGATAAATGAATGTCACCCTCAATACGTCTCGTGATGACAGCATCTATACCCATGGTTAAAATGCTTAAGAACAGCAAACTTACTGTTGGTACATAAACAAACTTATTTTTGTTTCTGCTCATTTTACTTAGGAGTAAAAAAACAGATATATCTGCATACAGAATTATGATAATCGGCATTGAATAATCTAAAAACCACTCCAGATCTTTAAATTGATAGTCAATGGCATAGGTGACAAATAAACTCGTTAAAGTTAAGCCCAGCAGATTAAAAAAGGGTTTCAGATAACCAAAGGAGAAGAACATATAAAATAATAGCCCAATAAAGGCAATGAGTGCATAATTAACGATCACGATACTTCCTGGGTATATCAATTTTAAGACTGCCAAAATAATTGTTGCACTGATGACCACCACTATAAAGGAGAAAAAGATTTTATTCTTAATGACCATGTTGTCTTTTTTGTAAATATTAATGGCATTAGGGTATTTCTTTGTTGACTCTGTTTCAAAAAAGTAGTGAGGATCTCCAACATTAGGAATCTCAAATTTGCATAAGGGACAGTTTTCAATATATTTCTCAAGTTCTACGCCGCATTTAGGGCAATAGGCCATAATAATCACCTCATATTCGTTTCTAATTTTACTGGAATACCTTTTTTTCTGAGTTTTCTAAAAAAAAGTTTTTCAATTTCCGTATTTACCGGAAAACGCGCGCGTGTTTCTGAATCAAAGCTTAACACCATCTGATCGCCGTAGCTTAACATCACTAGTTTAATTTTATTCTCAACACTTGGTGGGGGGAGTACTTCAATTTTATTAATGAAGGGCTTGATTTCATCTGGCATTTTAATGATCCCTAAATTTGAAATACTGCTTGTAAAACCTTTCTCGCCAAACCGGCTATAAATGGTTGGCATGATGAGATTTTTAATGGACAGGGGCATGAGCTTAATATAGAATTTTTTTTCATTTTGAACATTTCTGGAAATGTATCGACTGATGTTCTTCTTATTAATACTTAAATTCATATAATTCTTAACGTTTTCTATCAACTCTTCTAAAGTATAAACCCCTAACCTTAAGTCAATTTCAGGTGTTATGGTGATGAAAAAATTTTTCAGGGTTTTAGAGGGGAAAATCTGTCTTAGATCTACGGGTACGTTCATGGCAACTCTTCCTAGCAGCTTCTTTTTGGCCTTGCCTTCTAATCCTAGGACATAATCTTGTATGGCCTCAAAATATAGGGCAGTTATGAGTTGAGTAATGGTGCACCCATAGCTCTTAGCCAATGGAATGATTTCACTAACAGGAATAATACCCGTTAAAATGATGTACTTACCCTTTTCAATAAGGGGAAAGGGGAAATGGACAGCTGATCTGTTACGTTCTGGGACGGGAATCCCTTCCTGATAATATTTATTAAAGGCATCTTCAAATTCAGAAGGGTCTACTTCAGAATGAATGTCAATAGCACCTTTTAAATCACTGCAAGTGATGTGTTTCTTAATTTTAAAATATTGTATCAGTAGGGTTTTCATGAAAGTGATTGCTCCACTTCCATCGCATATACTATGGCTGAATTCTATGCTTAAGTAATTGTTATAATAAAGAACTCTAAATGGAAAAGTATTGTTCTTTTTATATTTCATGAACATACAGGGATAATAAGTCTCTTTTTCGACTTTTGGCATCTTTTCACTGTATTCAAAATAATACCAAAATAACCCACGATGTAAATTTACTTTAAAATATGGAAATCTCTGAATGGTTTGGTTGAGGGCTAATTGTAAGGCTTTTGGATCGAGTTCTTCACTCATTTCAATACTCATCCTAAAGACTGTTGACATTCTGGTCGATACAATGGAAGGATAAAGTTTTCCTGCATTATCCAACTTGTACCAATTTTTTTTATGATTTGATGCTTTCATTTAACCACCTATTTTCTACTATATAATTATGAGCATTTACTGTATGATTATAGTATAGCTTTATCTATTTATAACGTCAATTTTATTTAAGGAG
>CAZJIO010000144.1:8535-8842 GCA_964546035.1 uncultured Eubacteriales bacterium
GAACGTGTTTTGTTGATTCATGGCTTTCATCGTACATATCGAGATATGACACCTTTACGAGAACTTCTTATTGAAAAGGGATATAAGGTATCTAGAATCAATTTACCTCTTACCTTTACGACCATCGAAGAAGCAGCACTTGCCATGAAGGAGATTGCCGAGAAGAAAATACCACGTCTGAGGCCCGGAGAGAAAGTTCATTTGGTTGGACACAGTACTGGGGGATTGATTATTCGCCACTTTTTAACCATGAGTGATTTTTTTTTTTTTTTTGGCAGATGTGTGCGTATAGCAACGCCTTATCAAG
>CAZJIO010000145.1:0-2401 GCA_964546035.1 uncultured Eubacteriales bacterium
ATCCAATCGGCAGCCAATTTCGGCTGCCCTTTTTAAATCTTTTTTCCGAACATCTTCTTTTAGATATTTACGGTATGTATTCGTTAGGTCAAACGCATTCAAACGGCTGTAGTTTTCTTCTGCTTTTTCCCGGACGAGCTTTTCTTTACTTATTTTTGTATATTTGTTATGCCGCTTGACTCTTTTTTCATAAATCACACTAAAAATAAGTTGGATCATTATCTGAGAAATAATGAGAAATACAATGATCACGCCAATAAACATGAGGAGGAATTTCATAACACCCACGCCCCTTTCATTTCTTAAACGATTTTTATGATTGTTTCTTCTTTCGTCTTATAGGTTACAAAAAGTGTAACAATCACGCCTAATAAGAGCAAACCAAGATTGAGAATGAACGGAAACCTCTTATCCATTCCCGAAAGAATGCCAGCAATCCATCCAAAAGGTGAAGTCAAAGAGAGTACAATGACAAATAATACACCAATAATGCGTGCTCTCTCATGAGGATCTACCATAACCACTTGCAAAGATTCCAGTAGTGGATTGATGAGAGATAAGCTACATGCTTCCAATAGAATACTAATAGCCAATATCAAATAACCTTTTTCTGGTGTGGTGATTAGCACAATTTGACTGATGATAAATATTGAGAATCCAAGAATCAGAGGTCTTTTGAATCGCATGGCATTTATTTTAGGAATAATAACAAAAAAGAAAAAAAGCATGATTATCGATTTAATAAAAGAGTAAATTCCCAGACTTTTAAGGGAAACATTTAATTTTTCAGTGACAATAACTGCCCAAAAGTTATTGTTAATGAGATTAACAATGCTCATAATCGTCATAAGCGACAAGGTCATGATCGTTTCAGGTGTTTTGAAGATTTTCTTAATGACCCCATGATAACCGTGAAGCATTTTAATAAGGCTAATGTGTTTTGTTTCTTCTAAACGGATGAGGCCTTGTTGGGTCTCTGTCGCATAGACATTAAGTATGATGAATTTTGAGGTCATGAGAACAAATGCTAATAAATAAACCACTCTAATCGTTGGAATCAAATCAAAAATACCAACAAAAATTCCGGTGATTGGGGCAAAAAACGCTGCTCCAAGACCTGAGATATAAACCCAAGTATAAATCGAAACGATCTTGCTCTTATCACAATCTTCCACCAATAAACATACCCAAGAATTGGCCGTCACTCTCATGACCCCATTGATGAGCGCTGCGATTGCAAAGTAATAAAAGTTTTGCGAGAATGCCCATATTAAACACGGAACTGACCAAGCAATCAGGTCAAAAATCAGAGTCGTTTTCTTGCGACCTAATTTATCTGTTATAACGCCTCCAAGTAAGGCAAAGCCAATTTGAGAGAAGGTAAAAATACTTGCAATAAGTCCAATTTGAGTATCCGTAACCCCTAGCGCTAGCATATAAGCAACAACATAGGGTCCATATAAATTTGCTGGAATGCCCCACAAAGGTTCTGTATAAACGCAAGCCCTTGGGTTTCCTTCTAAATGAATCAGAGTGTGTATCAATGGGTGTTTTTTCATGTTACTTCCTTCCTATCCTGTGTATGTATATCAGTATATCAAATTTTATCGTCCATTGAAATGAAAACCTAAAGACTTTTGCAATTAGAATTAGCGCAAAAAAGCCATATCTGCATTTCTACGGATATGGCTGCTCATTACTCGTCTAATTTTAAAATGTCCATTATTTTCTTATCGGCTACATTTTTAGCTGTGTTACTGACATGCTCGTTGGTTAAGGCTTCTACCTTAAGATAGTCCCCTTGCTTCATAGCTTCTAAAATCCCTTTATGCTCCATGATTGACTTTTCTGCTCTTTCATTTGAAGAAAGAGAAGCCCTTCGAACACGTTGCACATAGTGATGAAAATCAGACAATACATGTCTCAAAATTTTACTATTTGAAATATCATAAATCATTTCGTGAAATCTATTATCGAGCTCATAGAGTTGTTCTAGATGGCCCTTAGCCAGATGAAATTCAGAAAGATAGATGATTTCCTCTAAGGCTTCAATTTGTTCTTGATTGATATTTTGTGCTGCCCATTTAGCAGATAAGCCCTCAATAAGAGACCTAATGGCATAAATATCTTGAATATCTTTTGTCTTAATACCCGATACAATGACGCCTTTGTTAGGAATGCTCGTAACGAGGCCTTCAAGCTCTAATTGCCTTATAGCCTCTCTAACAGGCGTCCGACTTACCCCTAATTCTTCAGAAATCTTAGTTTCAATTAAAGCTTCGTTTTGTTTGTAACGACCCTTTAAAATATCTTCTCTAATTTTAGTGAAGACTCTACCACGCAAAGAATAGTGGTCCGTCGTATCATTACTTACGTTATAACTGCTCACAATTTCCCTCCT
>CAZJIO010000145.1:2419-8770 GCA_964546035.1 uncultured Eubacteriales bacterium
TTTTAAATGTGTTACAGTTTTTCTATTGTTTCCATGAGATAGTCAGCAAAAGCAGCACTTGTTGCACCTGTTTCTCTACCTGTAATGACCAATTTCTTTTCTATATTACCACAAATATCAAGAGCTTTGTATAATTGATCTGCTTGGCTTGCATACCCAATATGAGCCAGTAGCATAGCACCTGCACGAATAATGCTACAAGGATCTGCGTAAACATCTCTACCTTCATCTACCATTCTTGGTGCTGAACCATGGATTGCCTCAAACATGGCATATTCTTTACCTACGTTTGCACTACCCGCTGTTCCTACGCCACCTTGAAATTCAGCAGCTTCATCTGTTAATATATCACCGTAAAGATTTGGAAGCACCATGACTTCAAATTGTGTTCTTCTTTTTTCATCCACTAATTTGGCCGTCATAATGTCTATGTACCAATCGTCAAACTCAATACCTTCGTATTCTTTAGACATTTCTTTACAGATATCTAGAAACTTGCCATCTGTGGTTTTAATGACATTCGCTTTAGTAATACAAGTTACTTTTTTCTTGCCATTTTTCTTAGCAAACTCAAAAGCAGCTCTAGCGATACGCTCAGTACCTTGAGTGGTGGCAACTGTGAAATCGATAGCAATATCTTCTGTAATATTAACACCCTTACTACCAAGTACATAAGCACCTTCGGTATTTTCACGGAAGAAGGTCCAATCTATCCCTTTTTCAGGTACTCTTACAGGTCTAACATTAGCAAATAAATCCAGTTCTTTTCTCATTGCTACATTTGCACTTTCAATATTTGGCCATGGATCGCCTTTACGAGGTGTTGTTGTAGGTCCTTTTAATATCACATGACATTTTTTAAGTTCTGTTAAAACATCGTCTGGAATGGCTTGATTATGGAGCACACGATTATCAATGGTCAATCCTTCAATCATTCTAAACTCAATTTTACCCGCTTTAACTTGGTCAGCTAATAAATATGCTAATATACGATGGGCTTGTGCTGTAATTGCTGGACCAATGCCATCACCACCAGCTACCCCTATGATAATTTTATCTAAGTCTTCATACTTAATAAAATCGGCTTGTAACTTCATCTTTTCAACACGTGCCAGTTGTTCTTGAATGATTTTTTCAAACTTTTCTATATAATTCATTGAATACCTCCATAATTTTTCTGTTAGATTTCTCTATTATTATAGGCGACTTTAATCGAATTCGCAAGGTATAATTATCCGATTTGAATACCTGTATCCACAGATGCTTTTTCAATTTCTCTTATTAATTCTTCCTCTGAAATGAAAACGATTCTACCTGCTTCATATTCAGCATCTACCCATTCTTTAACTTGAACAACCACTGGATTCTTTTTATCAAGAGCTTTATCACCTTTTAGATGGTAATAAGCATTGATCCAATGGGCAACGCCTGATAACCCTGAAGTCTCGGAAACCGCTACTCTTACTGGACGATTAAGTAATTTATCTGTATCGAAAATATTATAGATCTCTTCATTTTTTAGGAGGCCGTCTGCATGGATGCCTGCTCGCGTGACATTGAAATTTTTCCCAACAAAAGGTGTTCTAACAGGGATATCGCCCCCACATTCTTTTTGAAAATATTCAGCAATCTCAGTAATAATACGTGTGTCTACGCCATCGAAAGTACCTTTGAATTGTGAGTATTCGAAAATCATAGCTTCGAGTGGTGTGTTACCCGTTCTTTCTCCAATACCAAACAAGGTCGTATTAACGCTTGAACAACCATATAACCAAGCTGTTGAGGAATTTTGAACAGCCTTATAGAAGTCATTATGACCATGCCACTCTAACATCTCTGAAGGTACCCGGGCATGATGATGAAGACCATAGATAATACCTTGAACACTTCTAGGCAGTACTGCTCCAGGATAACTAACCCCATAACCCATGGTGTCACAAGCTCTAATTTTAACAGGTATCCCTGATTCAATGCTTAATTTATTGAGTTCAGATACAAAAGGTACGACAAAACCATAAAAATCAGCTCTTGTAATGTCTTCGAGATGACATCGTGGTCGAATACCAAGATCCATACAATCCTTGACTATTCCTAGATAGTGATCAAGAACTTGACGACGGGTCATCTTCATTTTATAGAAAATATGAAAATCTGAACAGCTTACAAGGATGCCTGTTTCTTTGATTCCCATGCCTTTAACAAGTTCAAAGTCTTTTTTTGAGGCTCTAATCCATGTGGTGACTTCTGGAAAAGTATATCCTCTTTCAAGACATTTATAAACCGCATCACGGTCTTTTTTGCTATAAACAAAGAATTCGCTTTGTCTGATAATGCCTTTAGTGCCACCAAGTTCATGTAAATAGTCATATAATTTAACGATTTGCTCTGTTGTAAAAGGCTCTCTAGATTGTTGTCCATCTCTGAACGTTGTATCTGTTATCCATATATCTTCAGGCATATTAATAGGTACCACTCTATGATTAAAGGCAAATTTAGGCGCTTCATCATAAGGGAACAGATTTCTAAATAAATTGGGTTCAGATACATCCTGTAAAGGATATGTAAACTCAGTTCTCTCAAGCAGATTGGTGTTTTGGTTGTATTCGATCATAATATGCCTCCCTAAATTTGATAATTTTTGTACTTATGCATTATTGTATACAATAATACCGTCTATGTCAAGTGTATTTTTATGCAGTTAATTTAGTAAAATTACAACAGTCGATAAATAGGTCTGAATTTTTACACAATTTGTCTAATTTTCTGAATTCAATGAATCTTTTCCACATTGTCCACATATTTATACACAGGTTGCTTGTTTGTTTGCGCTTAAGCAAACAATTTAAATTTTTTTCACCATTTTATATTTGCCTTCATAGTATATAGTATGCAAATGAGAAAGAATACATTGTTTGAAAGGAGGTATATCATGAATCAATTTTCAGGAAATAATAACATCTTTTTCTTATTCTTTTTCTTACTTATGTTTAATGATGGAGGCGCATGTGGTGGCGGAAAAGGCGCATTCGCAGAAAATAGCCTGTTCTTTTTCTTAATATTATTTATGATGATGTTTGGTGGTATAGCTGCCTACTAAGCCGCTTTATTTCAGTACCCAATCTCCAAACCAATCTTTCTTAAAAGCCTAGGATTTCTCCTAGGCCTTTTGTTTAGTCATTTTTTCTAATTGTTCAATATTTTCATAGAGCTTTTTCAGATCTAAAAGACCCCAGCCTTGTTGCTCTTGGCTAAAACCTCGGTCGTTTGTTGAATACTTCAAAGCGAGTTTGATATCTCTGTTTGATAAATTTGGAAAATCAGAAAGCACTCTGATTAAGGCACCTGTAATAACAGGTGTAGCCATAGACGTCCCACTTTTTTTTATATAACCCCATCGATTGGATAATAAGCCTTGTTTACCTGGCATATAATTGGCATCACAACTACAAGAGATCACATTAGAACCTGGCGCTACCACATCGGGTTTCTTGATGCAGTTTCTTGTTGGTCCTCTACTTGAATAATTGCTAATCAGCTCATCTTTAATTTGAGAGGACTGAGAATCATCTGAAGATCCCACAGTAATGACTTTTCTTGAAATACCGGGTGTTGTAATGCTTCCTCGCTCTGGACCATTATTTCCAGCAGCACAAACCACCAAAATATTATTATCCCAGGCAACATTCACGCCTCTTACCAATGCCGAGTCTTCACCCTCTAAGTCTTCCATGCCAACTGATAGGTTCATGACTCTGATGCGAAGTTTTTCTTGATGATCCAGTACCCATTGTATACCCGCCAAAACATCTGATATGTTACCCGAGCCATCTTTACTTAGTACCTTTATGCCAACCATTTCACAATTCGGTGCAATCCCCATATATCTGCCATTGCTCTCATAACCATCCCCTGCGATGATACCGGCTACATGGGTGCCATGTCCATTGTCATCATAGGGCTCTTCGATCCCATTGATAAAATCTTTAAACGCAACAATTCTGTTATTTCTTTGAACTAAATCATTATGTGGAAAAAGTCCCGTATCTAGAATAGCCACGGTAATATTTTCGCCAAGGCAACTTTTCGATTCCTGCCATGTAGCATTAATGGAATTTCTAGCCGTATCCATCTGAGCGGTGAGATGGGTATCTTGTTCGATTTTGACAACCCCGGCAATACCCGCTAATTGATTCAATTCATCCTGGAAAATCTCCAATACATAGGAATTGATCATCGGTAACGCATACTTTAGGACCCCCATTTTTTCAAGCTCTTCTTTATGTTTCTCACTTTCTTCGCAATTGACTATGACTTGAATTTTCTTCCTTTCACTTGAAAGAGTTTTCATTCTTTATTAACACCTCAATTTTTTTATATTTATTCCGAGAGATAAGTCCAATATGTTTTAATCATAGTTGTGCAAATTTCTTCATACTATATTATGAATAGAATTAGGAGTGCTTATATGAGTGAAATGAATGCAAATAGTTTCCTACCTGGAGGCGGCGGCATGGATAACTCAATGGTTTTCTTACTTATCTTCTTGATGCTTTTTAGTGGTGGCGGTTCAGGAATGGGTAATATGTTTGGCGGAAACCAAGGTCCTGGCGGCGGTTTAGGCGATAACAACATGATGTTCTTACTGTTCTTCTTACTAATGTTTAATTAATTAAGGCCATGTGGGGTTAAGGGTGAACCCTAACCCCACTTGTTTTTAAAGCAAAAGCAAAAATATAATCATCCATTGAAGCATTGACGTTTGGTTGCTTTTTAGCTCTGTTGATTGAATATGATTTTTACAGTTATGGTCAATCTCATAAACAGCGTTACCATCAATAATGACTTGATCCTGTAACTCCATCCTTCATCAAACTCCTAAAAACATTTTTTATTTACTATATGATATAGAACTGAAAAAGTAGTCAATTCAGTCAAACTATTCTATTTTATAAAAGGAAGGTACGATAAATGTCTGATCAAAATGCCAATATAGATTTTAACGAAGTATTAAGATTCGCCCAGAATCTGTCAAAAAACCAAGATCCCTATACACCCCCTACCCTTGCCCCTATTGACAAAGCAACCAACAACCAAAAAATGCGTATATTAAAAGCTAGCCTCCCTTATTTTGATTTTAGTCAACAGCGGAGCCTAGCCATGGCCATAAAAATGCTTGAGTTCAGGAAAACCCTTGAGGTTTTTAATGAGCCCACACCCCTACATACGGAGTTCCAACAAAAAAAAGCCGTAAGCTCTTTGGAATTCTTGCAAGACATTAAAAACAGTTGTGATGAACCAAGTCAAAAGAAACTGAATATGTTAATTATGCTCATGAATATGCAGCACACCATGGAGGCTTATAAAACCGATCCAAAAATGTTGTCTTCTGTTCCAGAAGGTACCCCTACACCTTCTCCAACAACAAACAAAGAGCCGACCAAAGATAGTTATAGTGAGTTCATGAACATGGTCAATAAAATCATTGATGAAAAGGATGAAGAGAAAAATGGAGACAAAATTTTTTAATGAGGAAGCCTTCAGAAAAATTGATAAAGAAAAGCTCGAAATAATGTCGAGAATGTTTAATGATATGCAAAAGAAAAATGGTGAAGAGCGCATACAATGTCTGTTCAGTTATGGCATGGAAATGAAAAGCAAAGGACTTCAGTTCACAAAGGCAGAGTCAGAGATGATGATGGAAGTGTTGAAGACAAATATGAGCGCTCAAGAAAAAGCAAAATTAGATATGATTTCGGGGATGATGAAGAATATGTCCTAAGGGCGGTCCTCTAGAAAAGGGTAAAGGAGCTGTGCACTAGCTAATTTTATTTGCTAGTGCACAGCCCCTTTAAATTACATTCTTTCGCCGTCTTTAGTCAGTAGGGTTGTATACATGTGAGGTCTTCTATCTCGAAATAATCCCCAAAAGGAACGCATTTCTGCAATTTCATCTAAGTCAAAAGTAGCTGTTAAGGTCGTCACATCTGTTCGATTGGCTTCAGCAATTTTTTCACCAAATTGGTCAGTGATAAATGAAGAACCGTAGAACGTTATTTGTGAGTCTCCGATATCCTCGGTGCCAACTCTATTAGAAGCAACCACAGGGACAATATTAGCGGCTGAATGACCCTGCATAACACGTTGCCAATGGTCTTTTGAATCGTATCCCGGCTTGGAGGGTTCTGAGCCAATTGCCGTTGGATAGAATATGATTTCTGCCCCTTTTAAAGCTAAACAACGAGCGGTTTCTGGAAACCATTGATCCCAACAAATGCCAATACCGATGGTACCATATTTTGTTTTAAAAACCTCAAAACCACTGTCCCCAGGAGTAAAGTAAAATTTCTCATT
>CAZJIO010000146.1:0-8706 GCA_964546035.1 uncultured Eubacteriales bacterium
CGATATGATCTGCATGGGAATGGGTATTGATGATTGCACCCAATTTCCATCCTTTTTCTAATATCAGTTTGAGCACTTGCTTTGCTACATCCTTATCTATACCCGTATCGATGAGCGTCACATGATCATCTACAACATAAATTCCAATATTGGTTGGACACGCTATATAATAGGTATTGCCTTTTAATTGAGTTAATGTGAGTTGAGGCAAGATCATCCCCTCCTATCCTTTGTATTGACTTTATTATACCATGGGACATTAGAATTTAAAACTTTTGTGTTTAAAAAAGAGTGCCTCACCCACAGTGAGGACACTCTTCTTTTTTGTTAAAATGACTATCCAAACATCGCTAACAAAAATCCTGCTGCGACAGCTGAACCAATAACACCAGCTACATTTGGACCCATTGCATGCATGAGGAGGTAATTTCCAGGGCTAGCCTTTTGTCCTTCTGTTTGAGAAACACGAGCTGCCATTGGTACTGCGGAAACACCAGCAGATCCAATCAATGGATTAATTTTACCTTTTGTTGCCCAACACATCAACTTACCAAAGAGTAATCCGCCAATGGTACTAAACATAAAGGCCATTAAACCAAGTGCAATAATTTTCAAAGTAGATGGCTGTAAAAATCTTGATGCTACTGCTGTTGCACCAACTGTTGTTCCCAGGAAAATGGTTACAATATTGATCATAGCATTTTGTACCGTACTAGAAAGTCTTTCAACTACACCAGATTCTTTAAATAAATTTCCTAACATGAGCATCCCAATAAGTGGTGCTACTGGTGGAAGTAAAAGAACTACGAATATAGTAACTACAATAGGAAACATTATTTTTTCTAATTTGGAAACAGTTCTTAACTGTTCCATTTTTATTTCTCTTTCTTTCTTAGTCGTTAGCAGCCTCATAAGTGGCGGTTGAATAAGAGGAATGAGTGCCATATACGAATATGCAGCAATGGCAATAGCCGGCAATAACTCAGGTGCTAAACGTGTTGTCAAGTAAATTGCCGTAGGTCCATCTGCTCCACCAATAATAGCTATGGATGCAGCTTCTGGAGGTGTAAAACCTAATGCTGTAGCTACAATAAAAGCAATATAAATACCAAATTGAGCTGCCGCACCAAGTAGTAAGCTTGAAGGTCTAGCAATCAATGGACCAAAGTCAGTCATTGCACCAATTCCCAAAAAGATGAGAGATGGATAAATGCCCTTTTTGACTCCTAAGTACAAATAGTATAAAAGTCCACCAGGTTCAGCACTTCCAGCAACTGGCTCGTTCATTAAACCCGCTAAAGGTAAATTAGCTAGTAGAACACCAAAAGCAATCGGAAGTAATAAAAGTGGTTCAAATTGTTTTACAATTGCTAAGTATATTAATATACATGCTACAACAATCATCAGCATGGATTGCCATGTCATAGCTGCAAAGCCTGAATCATTCCATATTTTTACCAGTGTATCTATTAAGGACATTGACATTTCTTGTTCCTCCCACTATTGTATTGCAGCAAGGATGTCACCTGTAGAGACAGATGCTCCTTTTGCAGCAACAACTTGTACGATAACGCCATCACGAGGAGCGAAGATTTCATTTTCCATTTTCATAGCTTCTAAAATCATAATGATGTCGCCTTTTTTAACAGGTGTCCCGGGTGCAGTTCTCACATCTAATATAACACCTGGCATAGGTGCTTTTATAGCTTCCCCTTGAAGTGCTGATGGAGCTGCTACTGGTGCTACTGGAGCTTGAACAGCCACAGCAACAGGTGCTGCTACTTGTTGAACCACAGGTGCTGTAGCTACAACCGTAGTTGTACTTAAAACACTCGCTTGACCTTTTTCTACTTCAACTTCGTATTTTTTATCATTAATTGTTACGACGTATTTCATTTTATATGCCTCCTGACTTAATATTGTATACTAAACCAATGCCTTGATGGATTTAAAATTAAGCTCTGACAATGGAATATTGGACTCATCACTAACGATTGCCATAACCATTGCTGCTGTCTTCTCATCAACATCATATAACTTTAATTGACCTTGGGCGATTTGACTTACTGGAAAAATTACTTCGCTCGCCACAGGCATTACCACAGGGCTATCCACAACTGCTTTCCTTGTAAATAAACGCACTAAAGAAGATTGCAGGATAACTAAAAGACTGATAGCGATCAACACAATAAAAACAACTGCAATACCATTTAAAGAAATTTGTAAACTTTCTAAGATGGACATAAGTACACCTCCCTATAACTTTTCTATTGAATAATTAACTTTAACTGCTGTATTTTCTTCTCTAAACTCAAAGAACTTTTGGGCAATTTGAGGGAATAGAAGATAACTGAGTACATCTTCATCTGTGCGTGCAAGACTTCCAATTTCTTTTTTGCCTTTTTCAAATTCAGGCGCTAAGGTATCAGCAAATCTAGAAGTAATACGCACTTCATCACCTAAAACTTTGGTAATTAAGTCAGCATCTATTTCGCCAGGTGCAGTACCGTACTCACCTTTTAAATATGCCTTAACTTCTTTTGAAACATTTTTATAACGTTCACCCATCAATACATTTGTTGCTGCTTGAACGCCAACCATTTGACTCATAGGTGTTACAAGTGGTGGATAACCTAAATCTTTTCTTACTCTTGGTGTCTCTTGTAAAACTTCATCAAGACGATCAATCGCTTTTTGTTGTTTTAATTGAGAAATCAGATTTGACAACATACCACCAGGAATTTGATAAACAAGGGCATCTGTTTCTGTTCCTAATACATAAGGATCAAGGGTGCCATCTTGCATAAATTTATCTTTAACAGGCTTAAAGAAATCATTAATTTTCTTAAGAATTTTTTCGTCTAATCCTGTTTCAAAGCCTAATTGTTGAAATGCAAAATGCATAGATTCTGTAGCTGGTTGTGAAGTACCACCTGAGAAAGTGGAAATTGCTGTATCAATAACATCGCAACCCGCTTCAACAGCTTTCATTAATGTCATTGGTCCAAGGCCAGTTGTAGAATGTGTATGAAGTACAATCGGAACAGTGATTGTTTTCTTAAGCGCACTGATGAGATCAAATGCTTCTTGAGGTCCCATAATACCTGCCATATCTTTAATACAGATGGAATGTACACCCATATCTACAAGTTTACTGCAAAGCATTACATAATTTTCAAGGCTATGAATAGGACTTGTTGTGTATGCGATACATCCTTGTGCATGACCACCACTTTTAATGGTTTGATCAATTGCAACTTCAATGTTTCTGAAGTCATTTAAAGCGTCAAAGGTACGGATAATATCAATACCATTCTTAATAGAAAGATCAACGAACTTTCTTACCACATCATCTGCATAATGCTTATAGCCTAAAATGTTTTGTCCTCTTAAAAGCATTTGAAGTTTTGTGTTCTTCACTTTTGCTTTTATTTTTCTAAGTCTTTCCCAAGGGTCCTCATTCAAGTACCTTAAACAGGAATCGAATGTTGCACCACCCCAGCATTCTAAAGAATAGAATCCTGCTTGATCCATTGTTTCAAGAATAGCTTCAAAATCGCTAAAGGGCATTCTGGTCGCAATGAGAGATTGATTGGCATCTCTTAGTACAGTTTCTGTCATGTTTACTTTCATTTAATCGATCTCCTTTAAATATTTTTTTATATTAAGACAACACTTTTGTTTCGAAAAAAAATCATAATGCTCCATATTCGATAAAAAATAATTGTCTAAATTAAACAAATTCATCAACTTTATCTAAATAACCTCATAAAAAAGGAGTGACCCCAATATATGAACACTCCATTGTGCACACTTTTATTTATTGGTCAAAAAATATTTCCAAATAAAAGTTATCAAATTAATCAGATAGACAAAGATTTGTCAATTAAAAAACCAACACTTAGCCATCCTATCATTTATTATATCAGAATTACTGCTTTTTGCAAGCGTTATTCCCATTATTTAGCGATTTAATTCGACACTGTATAATTGTCACTTTCTCCGTCCCCAGGATGCCATAAAATCTCAAGTTGTCACTTTCTCCGTCCCCAGGATACCACTCAGATGATGTAGAGGATGTTGTGTGGGAGGTCCATTGCACCGATTTTTTCTTGGAAGAAGGCTTTTATGTCGGCCATTTGTTCTGGGGTGTAGATAAATTTGCCGTAACCAAATTGGCCGTATTTGAATTTTCTTTCTTCTTCATTCATGGGGAGTTTGGAGTCTTCGTAGATTTCAAGAATGGCATTTTTCGCACGCGTTGTAAATCTATGGGAGATGACCTCAAAGGTTATGGGTTTTTCTTTTCGTAAGAGGGTTTCATCTAGTAGGGATATGAGACCGCCGTAATGGTCTTTCCAGTTTTCTTCAAGCATGACTGGTGCGATGATTAAGCCTACTGGATAATCACTCCCAATGAGTTTGTTAATGGCTTCGAGGCGTTTTTCTAAAGAGGGTGTTTTGTGTTCAAAAGCTTTAATGACAGAGGGGATGTTGACGCTTAATCGAATTTCGGAATGGTCGTTGTGGTCTAGCTGGAGTAAAGCATCTACATCCGTATATTTGGTCACAAATCTAAATCTACCCAGTTCTTGTTGTCCAAAAAATTCAATGGTACGTTTGAGTGCGCTTGTGTAGGGTTCAGTTGGCAAGGGATCAGAGGTGGCAGCACCTTCAAACAAGGTCAACTCACCGCGCTCTTTGATATGATGGGCAGCTTGGTCAAGGATTTCTTCAATATTGACATAGACGTATACAAAAGGACGGTCAGAGAATTGGGTATTGAGATAGCAATACTCACATTGTCCGATACAACCTGAGACTAATGGAAGCTGATAATGCGCCGAGGGCTTGCATGTTTGAAATTTCAAGGTCTTCCTTACCCCTACAATCATGGTTTGCTTACCATAGAAATATTTTTCTTTTTTAGTCATTCCCTTTTCGCTGGTGAATCGATTGCTCGTCAAAATATGGGTTTCAATATGTTCTTCTGTCGCCTTTTCTAATATCTTCCCGGCCATTTCATATTTCATAGCATCTTTTTCAAAAAAAATTCTTGAAAATGCGCTCATTGGACCACTCCTTTTTAAACAGTTGTTTTTAGTATTAATCTTGCCAAAAACAGCTGTTTTATGAACCCAATAAATTACAAAAACGCCACCGATGTGATCAGTGGCGTTTTACTAGGAAATTTAAAGTTCAAAAGGTTTATTCAATTTAACATGGGTAAAGCTTTTATTACCCGTTGCGTAGTCTTGAGCAATATGCCCATTCCCAATCATCTTATATTTGTAAATCAACAATCCATCAAGTCCTACAGGACCTCGAGCATGAATTTTGTTGGTACTAATACCGACTTCAGCACCGAAACCATATTTAAACCCATCGCTAAAGCGTGTGGAACAGTTTAAAAAGACATTTCCAGCATCGACGAGGGTCATGAATTGCTCTGCTGTTTCCCTATTTTCAGTGATAATAGCATCTGTATGACCAGAACCAAAACGATTAATATGAGCGATTGCCTCTTCAACAGATTTAACCACTTTAATGGACATGGCATAATCTAAGTATTCGTTTTTATAGGTTTCCTCTGTTGCCAGTTCACATGGAATGATTTTTGCAGTTTCTGCACAACCATATAACAGCACATTGTTCTGATCTAGGAGCTCCTTAACACTTGGCAAAAACCCTTGAGCAACTGCTTCATGGACTAAAAGTGTTTCTGTGGCATTACACACAGCGACATATTGGGTCTTTGAATCATTGACAATTGCTACCGCCTTTACAAGATCAGCCGCTTCATCTACATAGCAATGACAAATACCATCGGCATGACCAAGGACTGGGATATTAGAATTTTGAATGATATATTTCACAAAAGCATTAGATCCTCGGGGGATGATTAAGTCAATGTACGCATCCAACTTTAGCATTTCGCCCACATCTTCTCTGGTTTCAAGGAGTTGAATCCATCCCTCTGGAAGTCCAGATGCTATAGAAGCGGTTTCGATAATTTCTGCGAGAATCCTATTGGTTTCCTTGGCTTCACTGCCACCCTTAAGCAATACTGAATTACCACTTTTTAGGCACAACGTCGCAATTTGAACCAGTGCGTCTGGTCGTGATTCGAAAATGATTCCTATAACGCCTATTGGACAGCTGATTTTATAGAGTTCTAAGCCCTGATCGAGTTCAGTGGTCATAAGGGTTTTACCTACGGGCTCTTCAAGCCCCATTAGGCTCTCAATCCCTTCAACAACGCCTTTAATTTTCTCGCCATCAAATTTCAGTCTTTTGAGCAGTGGTGCCTCTAAGTTTTCCCCTATGCTGCGCTCCAGATCATTATGGTTCGCAATGAGGATTTCATCCTGACGTGTTAACAAGGCCTGCCCAATGGCAGCTAATGCTTTGTTTTTCAGCTCACCTTTTAAGGCAGCCATTTGAATAGACGCTTCTTTTGCTGCTACTGCTCTATTGATAATTGCCATAAAATTCACCACCTACATATAATATTCAATACTTTCGTAAGTTAATTGATCTTTTTTGATAAAGGTTTCCATTGCTTTGATATAAGCGTTAACCGTATCATAACATGTGAAGCAAGGCACTTTCAAGTGTTCGGATAAATTTCTAATTTTAAAGCCGCTTCTTTTGGTATCCTTGCCCTTAGTCGGAATATTAATGACCATGGCAAGTTCTCCATTTTTCATCATGTCTTGAATGATTGGTAATGCTTTTTTATCTACCATTGTGCAAGGAATGTTTTGCTCCGCTAAGAAGACAGAAGTCCCTTGAGTGGCTAAAATTTTAAAGCCCTTTTTGTGTAAATCAAGGATATATGGTAAACCTTCATTTTTCGAATCATCAGATAGTGAGGCTAGGACTTTGCCACCTTCTTTGAATTTATAACCTGCCCCAAGAAATGCTTTAAGCATCGCTTTACTATAATCGGTATCAATACCCAGCACTTCCCCTGTGGATTTCATTTCCGGTGTGAGGGCAACATCTACATCTGTTAATTTTACGAAGGAGAAGACTGGCGCTTTAACAGCAATTAACTTCGTTGTAGGTGCAAGACCAATGCCATAAGGCAAATCAATGAGTTTATCTCCTAAAATGACCTGCATCGCAATTTTAACCATTGGAATTTTAGTGACTTTACTGATGATCGGTACTGTACGTGAAGCACGTGGATTGACTTCAATGATATAAACCTTATTGTCTTTTACGACAAATTGGATGTTCATAAGACCAATCACTTGAAGGGCTTTCGCGATTTTTTCAGTGTATTCAATTAAAGTTTGGATAATTTCTTCGGATAAATTTTGAGGTGGGAAGACGGTGAAACTATCTCCCGAATGCACACCCGTTCTTTCGATGTGTTCCATAATTCCAGGGATTAAAATATTGTCACGGTCACAAATAGCATCTACTTCCACTTCCATTCCTTCTAGATATTCATCAATGAGAATAGGGTGTTCCGAGGACAAGGAAGCCGCTTCATGCACGTAGCCAATGAGCTCTTCTTCGTTTTTAACCACCATCATCGCTCTACCACCAATGACATAGGAAGGTCTCACAAGAACAGGATAGTTGATTTCATTAGCCGCTTTGATGGCTTCTTTAATGCTGGTTACCGCTGTACCTTTTGGCTGTGGTATTTTCAATTCTCTCAGCAGTCTTTCAAAACGTTTTCTATCTTCTGCTGCGTCAATAGAATCTACGGAGGTGCCAAGAATTTGCACCCCTTTACTCACGAGCTTTGGCGCTAAATTCAGAGCTGTTTGACCACCAAATTGGACAATAACCCCTTTTGGCATTTCCTTACGAATCACATTAAACACATCCTCATGATAAAGAGGTTCAAAATACAATTTATCTGAAATATCAAAGTCTGTACTCACGGTTTCAGGATTATTATTGATGATGATGGATTCAAGTCCCAGTTCCTGAATAGCCCAGACAGCATGAACAGAGCAATAGTCAAATTCTATTCCTTGTCCGATACGAATGGGTCCTGAACCAATAACGATGATTTTTTCTTTTTTAGTAATGACATTTTCTTCTTCTTTTTCGTAGGTTGAATAATAGTAGGGCGTTGAAGATTCGAACTCCGCCGCACAAGTATCCACCATTTTGTAAACAGGATACAAACCGTGAGCTCTTCTGATGGTATCAAGAATCTGATAGGAACTTCCTGATAATTCAGTAATTTCATGATCTGTAAAGCCCATTCTTTCGGCTTTTTCAAGGAGATCTCCTGTAAGGGCTTCAGCCTCTAAACGCTGTTCAACTTTAATGATATTGAAGATTTTATCGATAAACCAAGGGTCGACCTTTGTGATTTCGTTGATTTCAGACACTGTGATGCCTTTTCTAAGAGCTTCCGCCAAAAGAAAAATTCTTTCATCGTCTACAGTCTTAAGCAACTCTTTGATATGATCCCTTGACAGCTTTTCTAAAGAGGCTTTTCTGAGACCGGTCTCTTTTCCTTCTAGGGAGATGACAGCCTTTAAAAGAGCACTTTCAAAGGTTCTATCAATGGCCATGACTTCGCCGGTGGCTTTCATTTGAGTGCCAAGGGTTCTATTGGCATAATCAAATTTATCAAAGGGCCATTTAGGAATTTTGACAACCACATAATCAAGAGCTGGTTCAAAACAAGCATAAGTTTTTTGTGTTACTGCATTTTTTATCTCATCCAAC
>CAZJIO010000147.1:0-6767 GCA_964546035.1 uncultured Eubacteriales bacterium
ATGCCCGACGGCTTCTGTTTGTTGGCGCACTGGTAAATGCGTCTGGTTATAGGTTTTTTCATACATGAAGTTTCCATCAAAATGTTTTGTATTCCCTCTTAACTCAGATTCAATATCGAAATAGTAAGGCTCTTTTCCTCTTTCATCTATGAAATATTTGCTCAGATTTAAATATCTAGTTTCACCCGTTACGTCATAAAGCTTAATGAGTGCCAATTCAATCTCCTGATGGCCATCATAACCATGTAATTTATCCGACTCAGCTCCAAATACGTCATCAATATGATCTGCCAATCTGCACGCAATATCCAATATTTTTCTTTTACCCGTTGCGCTGTAATACGCCGTAGCTGCTTCAATCAGATGCCCTGCTGTATAGAGCTCATGGCATTCTCTCAAATTAGTCCATTTGAAATCAGGCTCTTTTATCGTAAAATAGGTATTTAAGTAGCCGTTTTTCTGCTGAGCTTGTTCAATCAGCTCAATAACCTCATCAGCAATTCTTTCCCAATCTTCATCTGGATGGTTTTTGAGCATATAGCCCACTGCCTCGAGCCACTTAGAGATGTCCGTATCTTGGAATACAAACCCTTCAAAGGACCCTTGTGAAAGCCCAGCTGCAATCTTAAAATTCTCTATACAATGGCTGGGTTCGCCGCCTTCAATGAGATCATTTAAAGCACCCCACTGATAAGGGATCACAACATTTTCAATTAATTTTATGTATTTTGTCCAGAATCCATCTTCAATTATTACTTTCATAAAAGGCACTTCTCCTTACATAATTTATTTATTTCCATATCACACTTTCTCGTCATTGGCTAGGATTTTATTCCAGTCATTGCTATCCCTTCAATAAAATGTTTCTGTGCTATCAAATAGATAATGAGGGATGGTAATATGACAATAGTGACTGCTGCCATCATCAATTCCCATTGGGAGTTATAGCCCCCTATGAATTGATTTAAGCCCAACATCAATGTGAATTTTTTTTCTGAGGAAAGATAAACGAGTGGTGCCATATAATCATTCCAATTGGTCAAAAATGTGAGCAATCCTACGACAATCAAAGCCTGCTTACTCAACGGCAATATGATTTTACTATAAATTTGAAAAGTACTTGCCCCATCAATATACGCCGCTTCATCCAGTTCTCTTGGTATGCCCAAAAAGAATTGTCTGAGTAAAAAGATGTTAAATAAGCCACCACCAAAGAAAGCAGGCAGTGTGAGTGGCACCAGCGTATCGGTTAGCTTTAAATATGACCAGCCAACAAAATGTGGAATAATAAGCACAGCATAGGGCACCATTAAAGCGGTCATTAATAATCCGAAAATTTTATCCCTTCCTGGCCAATCAATTCTAGAAAAACCAAAGGCACAAAGAGAACTTGTTATTATGGCACCCATGATATTAAGGATCGTGATGACAGAGGTATTAAAGAAAAATCTGATAAAGGGTGACACACTAAATGCTTTTACATAGTTGCTAAAAATGAATTTTGTAGGAATTAATCTAATGTCCTTTGTAAATACATCTGCCGTTGTAGACAAAGCTGTTCGAATCATCCAATACAAGGGAAAAAGAAAGATAATTGCTAATGCGATCAAGATACCATAGATGATAATTTTCCCAATTACTTTTTTCACTTATTATCACCTCTTTCATAATAAACATAAGAATTTTGAATCCTAAAAAACACAAAAGTCAGTGCACCAATAGCCACTAGCAAGATCAAGGCACTGGCACTTGCTGCTCCCATTTCTGAAAATGTGAAGGCTTTCGTATACACATATGGAACAAAGAGTAACGCTGCATTATTAGGCTGCCCCATTAGTACGTGACCTGAACCAGGTGTCAATATTGCCGTTTGAACAAATGTTTGAAACGCATTAATGAAGCCAATAACCACATTAAAAAATATAATGGATGAAGACATTGGAATAGTAATATGCTTCAATTTGTGCCAAGCATTCCCTCCATCAATTTCAACAGCTTCGTACAAATGTGCCGGAATTTGTTGCAAGCCAGCAAGGAATATGACAATGGCGTTTCCTGTAACCCATAAACTGATTAGAACAAACGTTGGTAAAATTGTTTTATCTGAAGACAACCAAGTAGAAGGTGGAATGCCCACTACATGGAATAACTTATTGACAATTCCAAAATTCGGTTGCAACATCCAAGCCCAAATGGAGCAGCCTGCAGCAAGCGGAATCAATACCGGGAGAAAAAACACCCCTCTGAAAAAGGTTCTAGCCTTTATTTTACTATTTAACAAGACAGCAATAAAAAATGAAAATGCAATACATAAAGGCACACTGCAAAATACATAGGTTAAAGTAGACCTGACAGAAGGCCAAAAGTAGATATCTCTCCCACTCAACATATCTGAATAGTTCTTAAGGCCAACAAATGTGGTCTTCGCTGCACCAATAGAAAAATCAGTAAAACTAATGATCAACGTAAAAAGCAGTGGACCAAATACAAAAATGAGATAACCGAGAATAACCGGAGAAGTAAAGAGTAAACCTTTCAATAAGTTCTTATTAGACTGTCTTCTTTTCATAAGCTTTTTATTTTGAGCTGAATTCACATGTTCCATAACTATTCCTTTCTAAAATGGAAGCCGCATAGTACGTGGCTTCCATTTTTAAGATTATTTTGATGAACTTATTGATTACTTATCATATCTCCCTTGATACTCAGCTTGTGCCTGTGGTTCCATGTCACTTAAGGCTTGTGCTGCTGTCTTATTACCTAACCAAACTTCATCCCATGAGGTTGTTACAATTGGAACAAGTTTCGCTTGATTTTTTAGATAGAAAGTCGCTGACGGGACACCGTTTTTCAATAATTGTCCAATCATCGCATCTTTGAAGCCTGCTGGATGAGCCGCAGGATTTGCATCCACCCATTGCGCTACAAGGGCAGGATCTTCATACCAAGCTTTTAAGATTGGCATCCATAAGCCGCCTTTATAAAGGTTAATAGCGCCAGCTGGATTAGACATAAATTTGAATAACTCCCAAGCTTCATCAGGGTGTTTTGAATCTTTGAATACAACACTAGCGCCAGAAAGACCGATGGTTACGCTTTTCTTCATAGCTGGTAATACACCGATGTCGTAATTAACTGCTGCATTTCCAAGATCAAGATTGATCCATTGACCACCAATTGCCATAGCCGTTAATTTATTTTGTAAAGCCACGCTCATTCCTGGTAGAGATCTCGCTGCCACAGGGTTTGGCGCTACATGATAAACGTTGATTAAATCTGCAAGTCTCTGAATTGCTTCCGCATTCTCAGGTGAATTGATGGTTAATTTAGAACCATCTTCTGACGTCCAAGAACCACCATTACCAAATATAAAATTGGAAATTGGATCGTTCCAGGTTTCAAACATCACGCCGTATTGGGTAATGCTCTCTGGATCAAATGCTGGATCGAGTGCGTTTTTACCTGAACTATCCAATGTGCATTTTTGAGCTAATTCAACGAAAGCATCCCAAGTCAATGCAGTCTCAGCTGTTGTCGGTAATACATCAACCCCCGCTGCACTGAGCGCATCCTTATTGTAATAGAGACCAAAACATTCTCCCGCTGTTGCAATACCCCAAGCATTATCAGGGGTTACATTAAACCATATATAGTCTAAAAAATCCTCTTTGCTAAGCTCTGGATCCTGATCAAGTCTTTCGAAAATGTTAACGAACTTACCTTCTTTTGACCATGTTTCGCCTAAGTCTGCAGTCATGTAACCTGCATCAGGTGAATCATTACTCGCTGCCATAGCTGTTAATTTAGCATTGTAATCAGCATTTGGAATCTGAATAGGTTCCACAGTGATGTTAGGGTGAATGTCTGTAAATGCTGAACATGCGGCTTCAATCGCTGCCTTTTCATCTGGGCTTCCCCAATATGTAAACTTCAATGTAACGGGTTCTGACGATACTTCCGCATCTGTTGATTTTGAGTCTTCAACAGCAGCCGTTGTTGTGTTGATCATTGTTGTCTTTCCATCATCTTTTTTACCACACCCGGCCACACTTATAACCATAGATATAAGTAGGACAATAGACAACACTTTCTTTAATCTTTTCATAAAACTATTCCCTCCTAGGTATCTTTTATCGAAGAACCGAAGCTCTTTGTGGCTTTATTATAGACTAAAAAATCGAAGAACAAATTGCACTTTTATTGTTTAATTGGACTATTTTAAGAAGTTATTCTCATTATAATCCACCAGTGGCAGGCGGATTAGTATTTTAGTACCCTTTCCATATGTAGATTCTATGCTCACGCCAAAACCATCACCATACACCAATTTAATCCTATTACGAACATTATTGATGCCAATAGAGGGTGAATTTTCTGAGTTGATTGCATTTAATTTATCCGTGTCAATACCACATCCATTATCTTCAATGCTATAAAATCGTACATCTCCATCAATCCAGCAAATAATTTTCAAAATACCATTTGCTTTTAACGATTTAAATGCGTGTACAAAGGAGTTCTCAACATAAGGTTGCATAAAAAACTTTGGAACCTCATAGGCAAATAGCCGCTCGTCAATGATATAATCCACTTGATATTTACCCTCAAACCTTTTGGTCATGATCGATACATAACTCTTTAGAAATATAAGATCCTCAGTAAACGGAACCAATCCCTTCTTATTTCTTACGGTATACTTTAGCATATTGGATAAATTATCAATCAGACTGCTAACTTCATCTTGTCCATTTTCAATGAGCATTAAATTAATCAAATTTAATGTGTTGTACATAAAATGAGGATCCAATTGCAAATTCAAGACAAGGATTTCTGCTTCCTTCTCCTTAATTTCTTTTTCAAAATTCTCGATGATGAGCTTTTGAATTTTCTCGTTCATACCATTAAATCTATTGATCAATTCTCTAAATTCAATGCTGCCAATTTCATCTACCCTACTATCAAATTGACCTTGCCCTGTCTTACGAATCGCTTTCATCAGTTTCAAGATCGGATTTGTAATCATGCCAGAAATAAAATAAGAAATGAATACAGAAACAAAAATCAATATCAACAGCAATCCAATCATATAGCTGGTAATCGTTGGCATGATTTTATCTAAAAGTCGATCATAAGGAATTAACACAACAGAGACCCAATCCGTCACTTCAGAGGTATCATAACATATGATCATTTTTTTACCTTCGAAATTTACAATATCGGTTCCACTACCTTTTTCAGCTACCTGCTTCAACCATGGTATATCTAGGGTAGTTGCTAGCTTAGTTGGATCTTGATGAGAAACCACCTCTCCATGCCTCGTCACCACAAAATAATAACTTCCATCTGCAAGAATACTTTGGTCAAAGACACTTTGATAAAAATTTTCTTTAAGGTTGAGGATCAACACAGGTCTCTCAATATCACTGGGAAAATCCAAGAATGAATGTCCATCAAAATAAGTTTTGTTCATCATTTGAATAACGGAAAACAAATACTTGTATTCTAATTTTGTGTTTTTCAAATAATCAACATGAAACATATCTGAAAATTCATAGGTAGGTACCCATACGATTTTCCCATCGGCTTCTAATGCGATTTTATAAATATCCGTTTCCTTTAAAACACCCTTTGGTATGTAATTCTTAGTCGTCGTTACTTTTTCTGCCCTGTTCATAAAAGTAAAGTAACTTGTCGCTAGCTGCGCTGAATAGATATCATTGGAGTAGCCAAAATACTTATTCAGTAGTTTTGAAATGTTGATATCCATAAGATTAATATGATAATCACTAACTGGTCTGATATCGGCAAAGGTGTCATAAAGCGCTTCATCGCCAATAAAGGAAAGTATTTTTTCATTGATCTGTCCCAATTTGGTATCAATTATTTCATTGTTTTTTTTGACGATTTGATACGCATTTTTTTGAGCACTTTCCTCCATTACTTCTTTACTGAGCAAATAAAATCGAACACCAAAAACAAGCATCGGTATCGAGATCAGTAAAATAAAAATAATCAGTAGTCTCATCCTTAGGCTGATATTTTTAAAAACCATTCGTATTTTTCTCATATGTCATTGCTCCTATGAATGTGCACTGTTTTGGCGATATTTATTTGGTGAGATACCTAACTCTTTTTTAAAAATCCGATTAAAGTAGGCTGGGTCACTAATTCCGATAAGTTTAGCAATATCACTCATTGATAACTCCGTTGAAACAAGCAGTTTCTGCGCATTTTCAATACGTACTTTCGAAAGGTATTTGGTAAAACTTATGCCCACATATTCTTTAAACAGATTACTAAAATATGTATTATTAAAATGATACTTGAGCGCAACCGATTCTAACGTCAGGTCATCACCATACTTCTCATCAATATATTTCTTACATTTTTGAATAATGACCGCATTGATATCTCTTCTTTGAAAGCCCAGTTTTTCAATGACCTCTTGAATAATGCCATTAATCCGGTGCCACAGTTCTATCACATCCTCACATTGATAAATTTGCTTTCTGACATGATCTTTGAAAGACAAATATTCATCTTCAGTCATGACATTCCTGAGTGCTTTGGATAAATTTAACATCGTATGCGTCAATACTTGTTTCAAACTTTCTGGATGGATACCAATGCCTATATTATTTGCAGCCTTTGTTGTCAACTGTATACATAGGTTGTTATCTAGGTTATCAATTGCCACAGAAAGTTCTTTCTCGAGTTCCTCTGAGTTCCATGATTTTATGATTTCCTGACTTCCCAGTGCAGTAAAA
>CAZJIO010000147.1:6799-8543 GCA_964546035.1 uncultured Eubacteriales bacterium
TAGATTATTTTTTTTTCGTTTTGATAAAATCTACTTTCCAATGCAGTCTGGGCTTGCTTAAAGCATTTAGAAATATTAGCAAATATATCATCGTTCTTTTCACTAATACCAACGACACCATTAATATCATACTGATCTTTTAGCATTTCAATAAATGCAGCCAAGATCAGCTTATTTTCATGAGATAGCAGGTTAAATTGCTGATTCGTATTGAGTATAGTCACCATGATGCTATTGTTGTCCTCAAGAAAAAAAGAGATGGAATGTCCCACTTTATCCAGTGTTTCTTTCATCTTAAATTTGACATCTTGCTTAAGAGAGACATTAAAATCTTCACAATTTTGATTAATCCCCTTCAACCCAGTCATTAATATGGAACCTGAACCTTTAAATGGAAATATTGAAGCAATCTCCTCCATCCCTTTTTCATCCATATTGCCTTTCATCCAATTATTCAATTGATGCTCAACGTATACTGGCAAAGAGCTTTTCAATTTTTGTGCAAGAATTGCTTCATTTTTGCTCCTAATACGTTCCACTGAAATGGCACTTTCCATGGTACTAAGTATTTTCTCTAGACTCTCTTTGGTAATAGGCTTTACTAAGTAGTCATTTACACCAAATGATATGGCCTTTTGAGCATATTCAAATTCTGCGAATCCGCTGATAATAACTATTTTCATTTTGCTTCTTTTACTTTCTATTTTCGAAAGCAGCTCGAGCCCATCCATATTAGGCATTTTGATATCTGTCAACAACATATCAAAATCATTCTTTTGAAGTTCATCGTAAGCCTCGAGTCCATCCTCTGCTGTCGTTATTTCATAATCGGGTCTGAGATTCTTTATGATATTTGTAAAAGCCTTTAATTGTCTAGGTTCATCATCAGCTACTAAAATTCGATAAATCATTTTATCCTCCTGAAGTGAGATTAAGTACTAAAATATAAAATTCGTTCGTTCAAGCATATGCATCTTATTAAATACTATACTCCTAAAGGTCATTTGTAAAGCCAATGAGAAAGGGCTAAGCATTTATTATGCCTAGCCCATGATATCTGCTTTATGACGATTATAATTAGTGTGCCGCATTCATGGCATCAGCCATTTTATCAATATTTTCTAAATGTGGTAACATGGGTTTATAATCTTTTGATTTAGCAACCATTTTCATAATTTGTTTGTGAAAAAAATTCATTTTGTCAATTTCTAGAACACCACCAAAACACTCAATTGAAACCGCTTTTTTAAATAGCGAATCGTTAAAAGCCGTTCTCAATTGCTGATCAGCCGCTTCATAACCACCACAACAGGCAAATAATCCGAGTCTTTTAGATAATAGTTCTTGTTCATGTTTAATCGCGAAAGTTTTCACCTTCTTTTGCATTTGCCCCATATACACGGACCCGCCGACGATGACTTGATCGAACCCAGCAAGATCCTTGGGTTCATTACTTTTTAGATTGATTACTTCAACTTGGCCAGTAAGTTTCTCTTGCAGGCTGCTCACGCACTTTTCAGTAAATCCATAAGTACCTGCAAAAATAATTGCTGTTCTCATTTTTAATCCTCCATATTCATTTTGATAATCATGCACTAATACAACTCTACAATTTCTTCAACAAATATTTCCCCGTCTACGATTGTCTCAAACACGGGCTTCTCATTTTTTATATCCATCCGCCAATAATGTCTTGCTTTTTCCATATTCTCTGCCTCATCTTCGACACCATCAAAGCAACTAG
>CAZJIO010000148.1:0-8532 GCA_964546035.1 uncultured Eubacteriales bacterium
AAAATCCATATCATCACCAAGTCCGCTTTTTTCTTTTTCTTCACCTCATTTTTTTATGATAAATACACTTTATCTTAATACCTCATTTTTATCAATGGTTTAGAGCTTTATTTTTAGGACTATTTTTTCTACAAAGGAGGGTTCTACTTTAACTTTTACCATGTGAAGATCCTCTGGAAATACAATGGCAAAGGAACCTGCCTCTAAGTTATAAATGAGTTCTGGGTTTGCTTCATACTTTGCCATATCCTTTTCTGGATTATAAGCCTCAGTTACTTGTACTGACGGCTGGTCTTTGTGAATATAGCCAAACCCTTCCTTCCCTTTTAGGACCACTTGTAAATCAGCATAGAGCATATGACTTTCAAAAAAACACACCTCTTGCTCACGCGGTTCATAACTGTCTCGGATGAGATACACATTTTCGCCATCGATTGGATATTTCCCATTTTCTAAGGACAGTAAATCCTGTCCTAATAGATAATCTATGGCCGTTTTAAAATGCTCAGACAATGCTTCATATTTTTTGAGATCTGTTATTTTTCCTATGATCATTAAATTGTGCTCCTTTTATCTTTTGCGAGGTAATTAATAGCGTTGTGATAGCAAATGTTTTGAACAATCTTCCCTAAGTATTCTATTTCTAGGGGATACTCACCCATCTCTACCCATTTGCCTATTTTATTACATAAGATGCGTCTAAAATATTCATGTCGGATATAGGATAAAAAGCTTCTGGAATCTGTGACCATACCAACAAAACGACTCAAAAGACCCAATTGGCTTAATGCCTCCATCTGTCTTTCCATGCCATCTTTTTGATCATTAAACCACCAACCTGAACCAAATTGAATTTTGCCTGGCAATCCACCACCTTGAAAATTACCCATCATGGTAGCTAAAACTTCATTATCCCTAGGATTTAAACAATACAGAATAGTTTTTGGCAGTTCATTGGTCACATCTAGTGCATCGAGTAACTTTGATAAATTACCAGCCATTTCTCCATCATTAATGGAATCAAAGCCTGTATCTGGTCCAATATTTTTTAACATACGTGCTGAATTATTTCTTAAAGCGCCAATATGATATTGCATCGCCCATCCGCGCTTAGCATATTCTCTTCCTAAATAGACGAGCAGAAAACCTTTGTATTGTTTAATTTCTTGGGCAGATAAAGTTTCCTTTTTCAAACCCTTTACAAAGATACGCGCAGCTTGTTCATAGGTCGCTGCTTCATAAGCAACAACATCCAGGGCATGGTCTGAAATGAAACATCCGTTTTGATCAAACCATTCTATACGACTGGTCAGCGCTTTGAGCAAATCATCCAGCTCAACTATTGGCTGACCAACCACCCCAGATAATTGACCAATCCAATCTGTAAACCAAGAAAGCTCAATGTTAATGGCTTTATCAGGTCTAAAGGTGGGCAGGACTTTAACTGGGAATTTTTCATCAGCAGCAATCCCCTGATGATATTCTAAGGTATCAATAGGATCATCTGTTGTGCAGATCACATGAACATTGGACTTTAAAATCAATTGACGTGCGCTCAAGGAGCCATTTTGTAACTGCTCATTACATTTTTCCCATATTGCCTCTGCTGTTTTTTCAGATAAAGTATCATAGATCCCAAAATAACGTTGTAACTCCAGATGAGTCCAATGATAAATTGGATTACCAATAGCCTCTGGTACCGTTTGAGCCCATTTTAAATACTTCGCTTTGTCGGGTTGATCACCTGTTACATAGGATTCTTCAATACCATTCGATCTCATGACGCGCCATTTGTAATGATCGCCACCCAACCATAATTCTGTAATATTGCGATAGTTTTTATCTTCAAGGATTTCCTTAGCACTGAGATGACAGTGATAATCACAAATCGGCATTTCTTTTGCATATTGATGGTACAAGGTTTTAGCCGTTTCACTTTCTAAAAGAAAATCTTCATCCATAAATTTTTTCATTTTATTGCTCCTCATTTTTGCATTTTATAAAGTAACGCCTGACTTAAAGAGGGCTATTTCTCTAGCACCATTGTTTTCATTATTGGTCTTTTCACCATTTACAACACGGACAATATAGTCAATGAACTCCGTTAACAATTGTTCCATTGTACATTTCTCAATGAGGCGTCCAGCATCAAAATCAATCCAATGTTTCTTCAACTGAGCAAGCTCTGTATTGGTAGAGATTTTAACCGTTGGCACAAACCCACCAAATGGGGTACCTCTTCCAGTTGTGAATAAAACCATGTGACAGCCAATGATTCCTAGGGAAGTGGTTGCCACTAAATCATTTCCAGGTGCACTGAGTAAATTAAGGCCTTTGACCTTAAGGGTATCTCCAACCTTAACCACATCCATGACTTGAGATAGCCCCGCTTTTTGAGTACAGCCCAAGGATTTATCTTCTAATGTGGTTATGCCTCCCTTTTTATTGCCTGGGGAAGGGTTTTCATAAATGACCTGGTTATGACTTTTATAGTAATTTTTAAAATCATTCACCATGTTAACAATCTTTTGGTAGACTTCTTCATTGATTGCACGATTCATAAGTATGGTTTCAGCACCAAACATCTCAGGCACTTCTGTCAGTACCGTTGTCCCGCCATGAAAGTTAATATAGTCAGAAAACTCTCCCAGGAGGGGATTGGCTGTTATGCCACTAAAGCCATCAGAACCACCACATTCTAGACCTATTTTAAGTTCAGCAACGGATCCTTTTTCTCTTGAATCACGTTTCATTTGTTCATACAATTGTTTGAGACAGTTAACGCCTGCTTCAATTTCATTTTCCACTGATTGACTTTCTAAGAACAAAATGCGCTCTGGATCATAATTTCCTAAGGAATCTCTAAAGGCATTAATTTGGTTGTTCTCACAGCCTAGTCCAAGGACTAAGACACCACCGGCATTGGGATGTTTAGCAATGCCTTGTAAGGAAATTTTTGTATTTTCATGGTCATCACCCATTTGTGAACAGCCGTAAACATGCCCAAAAACGAAAACACCATCTATATCCTCTGTTGCTACTTCCTTTTTGAAGGCATCTACTATTCTTTGAGCTATGCTGTTGACACATCCCACGGTTGGTACGATCCAAAGCTCATTTCTAATACCAATATCGCCATTTTTTCTACGATAGACGGAGATTTCTTTTCCAGCAAGTGCGCTTTTTATGTTTTCAAAGTTAGGTTGATAGGTATATGCATCTATGTTCTCTAGTTTTGTTTTCACATTATGGGTATGTACCCATTGTCCTTTTTTAATATCGCATAAGGCCTTACCTATAGGTGCGCCATATTTTAAAACATCTTCGCCTTCTGCAATATCCTTACACGCCACTTTGTGACCCATACCAATCTCTTCAAGAATCAGTATACCTTCAACAAGCTCTCCTTTATGAAGGTCAGTTAGGGCTACAATAACTCCGTCTGCTTCATGAATCTTTAATGTGTTATGCAATTAAATCACTCCTTCAAGGGCTTTTGCCATACCTTTAGTTAAAATGTTATAGGTACATTCTGTTACATAGGTTTTAAAACCAGGAATTTCTTTTAGGCTAACTTCCCAATGACTTGTCTGTCCAAGAAAACCATCAACTATTTTTTCTACAGATTCATAGCTACCATCATAGCTGGCCCAGAGATCTTGATACATCTCTAAAAATTCTGGGTTGTCTTGTAAAGTGATGGCTTCTGAACCTCTTTCACCTCTAAAAAATACCAGAAGGGCTGCTAAGGAGAATAAAAGTCGGTTTGGAAGCTGTCCTGTCTTTTTAATGTATTCAAGAACAGATGGTAAATTTCTCGTCTTATACTTAGTCGTTGCGTTTAAAGCAATGGACAATAACTCATGTCGAATAAAGGGGTTCTTAAAGCGTTCTAAAACGTCACTTGCGAATTGCTCCAGCTCTGCCTTTGGTAAGTCTAGGGTGGGCACAATTTCTTCATCAATCAAGTTCTTCAGAAATGCACCTACGATTGGGTCTTCTACAGATTCCTTTACGGTATCAATACCATAAAGATAAGCAACAGGCACTAAAGCGGTATGAGCACCATTTAAAATACGAACTTTTCTTTCTTTATAAGGGGTTAAATCCTCTACGAATAGCACATTTAACCCGGCTTGATGAACTGGAAATTCTTTGGCTACCGATTGATCAGCTTCTATTACCCATAAGTGGAATATTTCACCTTTGATGATGGAATGGTCTAAATAACCCAATTCCTGAGTCATCGCTTCAATCTCATTTCTTGGGTAACCTGGTACGATTCTATCGACCAAGGTATTACAAAAGCTGTTTGCAGTATTTAACCAGGTCATAAATTCAGGTTCTAACCCATTGAGTTGTGCCAATTCATTGATCACACGTTTGAGTTCTGAGCCATTATGGTCAATTAACTCACACGGCATAATGATCAGACCTTTATGGAGATTTCCTTCAAAAAACGTATAGCGTTTATGGAGTAGTGCCAGTAATTTTCCCGGAAATGAATTAGGACAATGGGTTAAATCAGTATCTTTAGACTCTAAAACAATCCCCGCTTCTGTGGTGTTAGAGATAATAAATCGAAGATCTTCACTTTCTGCATACGCTAAATACCCTTGGTAGTCTGTATAAGGATTGATAAAATCATCTAACACATCAATAACTGCTTTTTGGCTGATGACTTCACCTGCTTGTAAGCCCTGTAGATAGAGGGTGTACAAACCATCCTGCTCAGATAATTCTTTGACACGTCCAAATTCTAGAGGTTGTACAACGGCAACATTTGTATCAATAAGCCCTTGATCATTGGCTTTTTGTAAAATCCATTCTACAAAGGCTCTCAAGAAATTACCTTCACCAAATTGTAACACTTTTATTGGACGCTCTTTTTTATGAATAATTGATTGATTTAATTGTTCCATATTGGATTGACTCCTCATATTAAAAAAACCTTTCAACAAAATTCTATAATGTTTCACCTGATGAATTTGCATTAGAAATTTTGTCGAAAGATTTTTTACGCTTTGTTGATAGTGTTATTTTTCTTGCTGAGCTCTAATCCATATTGAATATGATCCAGCATATGTTTTTTTGCTAATTCAGGATTGCGTCTTTCTATGGCATGCATAATATTCTTATGTTGCTCTAAGACTGTATCCGAGGTTTCTGGAATATCCTTCGTCTTAGTATAGCCCCCGATAATCCCATCGTTGATAATGGGAACGATCCGTTGAAGAATAGGATTATGGGTGCTTTTTGCAATTTGATTGTGAAATTCGATATCTGCGCCAGTATGATTTAAACCCATTGTAATAGCAGCCTTAACGTGCTCATAGGCTTTCCTAATGAGTTCAATTTCTTCGTCCGTACCTCGAATGGCAGCAATTTCCGCCATCTGAGGTTCTACGATCAAACGCATTTCGAAGAAATGACTCAGCAAATCTTGATCTTCTATAAAAGTAATGCCTAAAGGATCTTTTGTACGACCTGGATTTTCAGAAACAAAAGTTCCCGTTCCTCTGCGCACTTCAAGTACACTTGTGGAAACCAAAATTTTTATGGCTTCACGTAAGGTTGACCGACTGACATTGAGTTCTTTCGTTAGATCCAGTTCATTCGGTAATTTATCTCCAGGGTGCAAATCTTTGTCTATAATCGTTTGACGAATATTTTGAGCTATTTTTTCAGATAAGTTGCTTTTATCATACACCATTGATGTCCTCCCATTTTGCATTGCTTTATACCACTATACCTACCTTGGGACAGCAAGTCAATGCATTGTCTTCTTTGTATAACTCATAAGGCAAAATGAGCATCAAAAATTGTTATCTTGCTAACCAGCCACCATCTACTGCAACTGTATAACCATTCACATAATCTGAAGCTGAAGATGCTAGGAAAACAATAGGTCCCATAAGATCTTCTGGCAATCCCCAACGATTAGCAGGAATACGTGCTAATATATCCTCACTTCTTTGTGCATCCGCTCTAAGGGCTGCTGTATTATCTGTTGCCATATATCCAGGTGCAATTGCATTAGCATTGATATTAAATTTTGCCCATTCATTAGCCATTGCTTTGGTAATCCCTGATACACCACTTTTACTTGCTGTATAAGAAGGCACACGTACACCACCTTGGAAGGATAACATAGATGCGATATTAATGATTTTACCACCGGTACCTTGAAGGATAAATTGCTTTGCAGCAGCTTGACTGAAGAAGAAGACGGTTTTAACATTGATGTTCATAACATCGTCCCAATCTTTTTCCGAGAAATTAATAGCGTCTTCACGACGAATGATTCCTGCATTATTAACAAGAATATCAATATGTCCAAAAACATCTACAGCTTCCTTAACAATGTCACCTAACTTATCTATGGACATCAGGTTAGCTTCAATATGATGATACTTTTTACCTAGGGCTTCTACTTTTTCTTTAGTTTCTACAGCAACGGTATAGTCTACGCCGACAATATCTGCACCCGCTTCTGCTAATGCAAGAGCCATTCCTTGTCCTAAACCTCTACTTGAACCTGTTACAATTGCTACTTTTCCTGCTATACTGAATTGATTTAAAATCATAATAATCCTCCTATTGGATGTTTTTCATGTTGACGTGATCCATATCTGTAAATGTTGCATTTTCACCAACCATACCCCAAATAAAGCTATAAGCTGTGCTACCGCAGCCTGAATGAATGGACCAACTTGGTGAAATAATAGCTTCTTCATTTCTGACTACCACATGTCTTGTTTCTGTTGGTTTTCCCATCATATGAAAGACAACGCCATCTTCTGGTAAATTAAAGTAAAAATACACTTCCATTCTTCTTTCATGGGTATGACAAGGCATGGTATTCCACACGCTTCCCGTCTCTAATTTAGTGAGTCCCATGCTGAGTTGGCAAGTTTTAAGCACTTCTGGATGTAGATATTGGAAAATAGTTCTCTTATTTGAAGTAGCAGCGTCACCCATAGGGACTTGCTTTGCTTTGTTGATGTCAATGTGTACATTTGGATAAGTTTGATGCGCCGGCGCACTTAAAGTGTAAAATTTAGCTGGTTGTTCCGCATCATCACTTTCAAAGGAAACACTTGTCGCTCCCATACCTACATATAAGCCATCTTGTGATTTCAATACATACTTTGTACCATCAACCGTAACAGAGCCATTTCCACCAATATTAATCATACCCAGTTCTCTTCGCTCTAAAAAGGAACCTGTACCTAAGGACTTTTGAACATCAAAGTCTTGATCCAATAAGACGGCTTCCCCTACAGGAAGTACACCCATTGTAATGATGCGATCAATATGACTGTACACACGGGTAATTTTCCCTGGTACGAATATATCTTGAATAAGAAATTCTTCTCTTAACCTCTGTGTCGTATAATGCATAGCGTCTTTTGAATTTGCTGGTTCTCTAACAATCATGTCTTTACCTCCATAATGCTTTTTAATTTGTTTTCACTGCTAACGGTCTACCATTGGTTTTTTACCGGTAAAAGATAGCAGCTGTTCTGTGGTTGGAAAGCCTTCGCTATCCCCCCTAACAAGGGTTGCCATAGCACCAACCCCATTTGCTAAGTCTGCACAGGTCAATAAATCATAACCCTTTAAATAACTGCTTAAGAATCCAGCTGCAAACCCATCTCCTGCGCCTACTGTGTCTTCAACGCGCTCTACCACATAACCCTCTACATAGCCTTTCGTAAAACCGTCTGATACATAACATCCTTTTTTACCGAGCTTTAATGCTATAATTTTAGGTCCCATTTCATGAAATAGTTCTACAAGAGCCTCCACATTTGTTTCTCCTAGTAAAAGTTCCCCTTCATCAATACCTGGAAATAGAATATCTGCTAATGAACAAATCTCTAGCAAAGTCTCTCTTGCTTCTTCAATATGCCATAGCTTCAGGCGAATATTAGGATCAAAGGAGACTAAAACACCCTTTTCTTTTGCAATCCGAATAGCTTCAAAAACAGCTGCTTTGGCTGTGGCAGATATAGCAGGTGTAATGCCTGTCACATGCAAAATCTTAGCCTGTTGAATGTACAGAGGATCTAAATCTTCTGGCAGCAAATAACTGGCTGCAGAATTTTTACGGTAATAATAGACATTAGGATTCACATGTTCAAACAGTTCCTTAAAAAGGAGCCCAGTAGAATGGGCTGCATCCTTAACAACTCTCGATACATCAATGCCCTCACCTCGAATCATAAATTCAATGTAACGGCCAAACTCATCGTCCCCTAATTTTGAAAACCACCCCACGCCATGCCCAAGTCTTGCTAAGGCAATAGCAACATTTGATTCTGCTCCTGCAATGGACTTTGTAAAGCTATGAATATGTCTTAAGGGTCCTTTCGAATCAGGACTAAACAAGACCATGGATTCACCGAAGGTGATCACGATTGTGGCTTTGGCTTGCAGTAGTGTTGTGGTTATCAGTTGCATATTGATGCTGCCTTTACTGCATCAAGAAGCCAATAATCTGGAACGGGATGTCCAAGCGCAGGTCAA
>CAZJIO010000149.1:0-8455 GCA_964546035.1 uncultured Eubacteriales bacterium
CGAACTTCGAGCCATTTAAGTATAAATATATCAATAACGATTTTGTTCTTAATCCTGACATTTATGACTAATGTATTTACTTAAACACGACATAGAGTCAGACACCAAAAAAGCAGGGCTTCTTAATCAGGAAGACATAAACCCCGCATCGTCTTTCATTCGAAAGCAAAAATCTCAGCTTGGGAAAATCAAATTACAGCTTGCAGGCTTAAAACGGAGAAAGCCCTACTCAAATAATGCAAGGTGGGAGATGGCATTTGGATATATACCAACACTGGCAACCGGTATTTGGAACAATCTCAAATTTGAGCGAGAAATTATCAGAGGAGATTATTGTTATAATGACTCTTCCAAGTGGATTTTTAGGGCACAAAGAGAAGGTTTTTACCGTGTTGCAGCTATGATAACTCTTGATACCACAAATTGGATAAATGCAAGATTAGGTATTTTTAAAAATAATAATTATTACTCAGACTTAAGGATTGTTCAATGCCGTAGATTCGAGCCAGTTGATATTGTGTGGATTTACGACACCATTGTTGACCTTGCAGGAGCATCAGACTTGATATTTATGAAAGAGGGTGAGGAACTAGACATCAGGTTGAAATTTACAGCACTTGCAACGGGTTGGGCTCCTCTCAAAATAGTAGGTTGGGTGAATGTTAATTACACCGGCATTAACGGTGAGCAAGTTAATCAAACATTAAATAATTGGGGTTAAAAATGTCAGAATGTATTGAAACTGCATTAATTGGGATTGACCAAAAAGAAATCACCGTAACATTATCTTCGATTGATGGAGGTGCGTTTGCAGAAGGGGATTTAATAAGTCAGTCGGCTGTTGGTCAGAGTGATTATGGTATTATATTCGATTCGGCTGTAAGGGAAAACGGAGGCACTGCTGAAATACTTTCAGCAATTTTAACAGAAACGAAAACGGGGGGGGTATTACAAAAGGGTTCAATGTTATTAATCCTTTTTGATAGTTATAACCTGAACATTAATTCTAACGATCCCTTTGCATTAGGTGGTCTCACAACCGCTGCAAACATAATTGGATTAATAAAGTTTGATAGTACTGACTATATTGACATTGATGGGAACACTGCGATGTGTATCGGCACAATACAGCAAGGATACATCAAAGCAAATAACGACACAACAATCATAAAAGGGGTTGTTGTTTCTAAAGATACAAAAACGTATGATAATCATTCATTAAAAATTAAACTTATTATTCACAGACATTAAAAGGAGACATTATGGCAGCAATACCATTAATTTACGGCGAACCATCCTGGTTAAGAATTGTTCCCGGTGTGTTAGCATCTGGCGAGAAAACAATTATCGCATCACTTGGAAGTAAAGCTGACTTTACTGCAGCAGTCAAAGTAGCACCAACAGTGCCTAACCTGACATCAACATCAGAGAAATGGCATACCTCCGACATTGCGAATGGAAACAAGCTGAGCCTTCCAGATGTTTCAAAAAACTACAATATACTATCAGGGGATGAGATTGCAGACGAAGGAGGTGATAATGCGAGCAAATTTGAGTGTGAAGTTACCTGCACACCGGCACAAAGGGCTCTTTTATACTCATGGGCAGAGAACGGCACGCCTATCGTTGCATCAAGGGAAATTGGGAAGAACTCTACAACACAGGCAGTCGCAGGTTATGAGTATATCATTGGTCAAATTGCAGATCTGAAAGAAAATCCCGACAAAAGCGCTCACAAGTACTCATTCAGTGTGGTTGGAAAGTCAACATTCACTGTTAAACAGACAACACCTCCATCACCAGATTTCGATGAAGATGATTATAACTCAATAGCAACTGGATCAAGTAATACAATAACACCATTAGGTGAATCAGCTAGAACGATTCTTGCTTTGGATTCCGGGGATTGGACTAGATTGTTCACAGGGAAGATAGTATCTAAACTAGTATCATAACAAAATGAAATGCCATTACAACAACAGCATAGTTTCAAACAGACATTCAGGTATCAATCTGAAGATGGCATCGGTGAGGTAATAAAAGTTTTTGTTATCGCCGATGCCTATGATTTATTATTTGATCTAAGCTGTTCTGAGGTAAATTTATTCAAGGTAGATGATACAAATATTGAAGTAAAAGGAAAAGCCGGAGGGACAATTGAATCAGAGCTGTCGTTCAATATGTTTGAATACCAAGCAGAGACAAGCGACGATCAGGAATGTATAAATTTTGTCAAAAACGGCAGAATTACCTCTAACATCCGTCTTGTTGCATTCTTCGTTAATCCATCCGAACCCCCGCAACCCGAGGAACTAGAGTTCTTCGGGTTAATTATTCCTGAATTTGAATGTGATGATATAAGGTGGTCATCTGATGAGTGGGGAACAAATCAACAACCAGTTCGCACTTGGAAAATCAAGGCTAATCCATACTCATCCTCTGTCGTTGATATAGTATCTCTAAAAGATTTAATCGAGGGGACTACCGTTCAATATGGATTAAACGAGACATGGGAATCTGCCAATGTAGCGGATAGACCGGGTTACTATTATTATGGTAACAAAGCTGTAAAAGTAGAGCAATTAGTCTCACTCAACAAAGTATTAAGAAAGTTAGCAGATAATCTTCAAGCAGAGATTAACAACAAAAATCTTGGAAATATTAATATCAAATTTGACAGGGTTGTACTTGATGGTCGCTGGTATCCAATGAGATGGGGGCATAAAGTAGTTGGGGATAAATATCCAAGATATCTTGATTCAGGAATTATTCCAGGTATGACATTTATTCCAGATTTGAATGATTATTCAACCCTTTGTATTGATCCAGACGGTACACCAACTGATTTAGAAACAATATGGATAAGTTATAGACTTTTCAAAGCCAAACACAACGAGCCAATAACCAGCGAAGCCAAACAATTCAGAATCCCTGAAAACATTAAAACTTTTACAGAGTTTATTCAAAAAATTGCTGAAAATTTCAGTTGTTTTGTGCAGTTTTATTGGACGAGTTCAACAGAATTACGTGTTAAATTTATCCCAAGAAGTCAATTCAATCAGACAAAATGTTACATCAGAGGTGCAGTTAAAAGTACATCTAAGATGACAGCAGAGTTGATGAATAAAGACGAATTATATGATTCGTATGCTACTTATTTGGTGCCACGGGAAGGTGTGGCATCGTATTATAAAGACACTAAAAGCGACCCGGTGAATTACAATCGGGGGGAAGAACCGAAATACTGGGAAGATCCAAGCCATGGCAGTAGTAATAGATTATTATTTACTATCTCTCCCAGCATTGCTATTATTACAAAAGCAGAAGATAGCGAAGTAACATTTGACGGAATTATAACTTACAACGAATGGAGTTCTCTTGACAGATTCGCAATTATGCCTCACAATCATGTGTTTTATCTCAATGGAGAGCGTGAAGATATAAACATTTCTTATAAACACTCTATTGGACTGCATACAGCGATATATCTGTATAGACCACGATGGAATGGACATCCGAATGCTGCCCATGAACCAGATTATTATTATACCCCAGCGGTAGCGGTCAGTTTTGGAGTGCAGGTGTTTTGGAAATTAAAGGATTACTTAAACAGTATTATTGATTTAGAAGATCAGTATTATTCGACAGAACTGAATATTGACGTGCCGTTCTGGTCGGGTTTTTCGTTGAATTCAGATGGAAGTAATCCTCATTGGGATAATATTCGAATTGGTCATATCATTGAATACGATCACGACGAATTTACTGTTGTTGGTATAAAGCGAGAGGCAGATTCACCAATGACGTCATTGAAATTACATGCTAAGCAAAGATTTGCAGCAGATGGTGGAATATTAACAACTTTTGTAGAGCCATCAACAGCCATAACATTCTCAGCAACCAGCGGGGAAATGGATATTTATACTGCAGGTGAAGAAATATCTTTGTATAATGTAGTATCGTTGATGGAAGATGGGCAAATTTATAAGGCAAATGTAACAAAAGAGCATTATAAAAGATTATTAGGATTTGCCCTCAACTCAGCCTTTGCAGGGGAATCGGTGAGAGTTCAAACCAAGGGAGTTATTGTTAACTCATATTGGGATTATCAGAACGTAGGTGGCTGGATATATCTTAAAGCCCCTTCTGGTGAGTTATCAAATTGGTCTGAGTCTCCAATAACTCCTTATCTTAATAAAAAGTTATATGCATGTGTTGCCCAAATTGTAGGTAAAGATAAAATACTCATCAATTTTCAGGAACAATTTATTTACGAGTGATAATCTATCTTAAATATGGCATTTATAATTCCGGTTCTCTGCAATGGAGTGACTCGGAAACATTTTCTGCGTTAACATTTAACGAATATCCAGAGACAGACAGAGTAGTTAACCGTGGTTTAAACGGAGTTGAGTATAATCATCTGAAGTCTACCCGAACTATCTGGAAGGTGATTATCAGTGCGAATGAATTAGTTGATCAAAATAAGTATGAATTCATTACAAATTTTTACAAAGCAGGAGCGTGGAAGTTTAGCACAGACAATTGGTCAACCGAGACACATGTAAACCTGAATGAAAGCGGAGAAATGCCGGTTGACTTCATTGAAAATCATAAATTATTACGAGAAATCTCTTTTACATTCATTCAGAAGAAACCGGAAGGAATGAGCTAATGGCACAATACAACGATGTAACGCAATGGAAAATCCTGCCAATTTGTGCCATCAAGTTCAGTCCGTCAGGTCCGGAATTTGGTTCATTAACACAACCAAATAATTGCGTTCTTGAGAAAGGCAGTGAGTGGAAAATCACGCCAATTTTAAGGTCAAACGACGAAGGAGGGCAGACAACGGTAGCAATCGTTTTTGAAGGAACATTTATAGTGATTATGAATAATTACGAGACCATGTTGCCCGATTTGAAATCGTTGGCAACAAGTAACCCGGTCGATTTTGATTTATCATTAAAGGCGTTGACAAGTCAACCAAACGGTTCTGGATTATGGATATCAGTAGATAGATCAATCAAAGCAAAAAATTGGCATTCTAGCTGGGAAATCATTCAAAACGATATTAGTCCAAGGCTCAGAATTAACGTTAAAGGCATATTCAGCCTTGATGCCTTAGACAATACCGAACCAAAAATATTTACACAATTATGGAGTTAAAAAAATGGAACAACAACCAATAAGACACGAATTTTATGTGGACAGGTTGACAGCAAAAGGCAAACCGATCATTGATGAAGACGGGAACATAGCAAAAGACAAGTTCATCTATGATTTTAATGAAATGGGGATGGACAGGAAATTAATGGGAAGAAAGTTTTTTGAAATAGCAGACAAGAGCCTGGTCAATCTACCCAAAGAACCTGAGCATATTGAAATCCTTGCAAACCGCAGAGCCGAGCTTTACGCATGGTCGGCAATATTAATCAAAATCGGTGAGGATGGGAAAACGGAACTTTATGACCCAGGTAATCTTCTCACTCAATATCAATTCTCACAGCTTGGCAAAACAGAAGAGGACTGGAATAAATTGATGGAGTGTAAGAATGATTTTTTTTTCAGAGTTGGACTGCAATCAAGCGCATTAATGATGCAATCGAACGATATAATGCTGCAGTCCGTTCAAATACTCAAAGAACTCACGGGGTTAGCTTCAAGTTCGGGGGTTCAAGGGTTGTCGGAGATGAAGGAATTCACGAAAATGATATTAGAGCAGGCTTCCAGTATAGACAAGCCTCATGGAGAGAGTTAAGAGATGAATTTTATTCTTATCAGCACTATAATACTACAATAAGAGAGCCATTTAATTGGCGAATTGTATGGCTTGCAGCAAAGGTTGAAGGGATAAAACGAAGAGAAGTGTTAAGATATAAAGTCTGGGATTTCATTGAGACAATTGAATATGCACTAACAGAAATGAGTTATGCCTGAAATAGCGTTAAAATTCAGAACAGATATTGACACTGAGGTAGTTGTCAAGAAGATTAATGTTTTATTGCAAAACCTAAAAGCATCCTTAGGTTCATTTGGTGCTAATATTCAGTTGCTTGACACTACGAAAATCAAGCAAGAAGTTGAATTAATTGACAAAGAAGTTGCTAATATAAATCAAAATGCAAAAAAGATTGGTACCTCAGTTGACCAGTTGGCGACAGGGTTAGGTAAAGCTGCAAATCAGGGTAACTTACTCGCAAGAACCTTCCAATTTAATCAATTCGCACAAGCGATAAGTTATATGACAGGGGCGTTGAATCAGTTTGTTACTCCATTCGTAGCCCTTGACAAGCAGGTACAAAATATCGGCACGTTGCTGGCAGGCACAGGAAGGGATTTCAAAGAGTTCACGGATTTATCGATTCAGCTCTCAAAAACAGTGCCTGACTCAGCAGCTGAATTAGCAGGCGCTATTTATCAAACAATATCAGCGGGAATTGGGACAACGAACGAGGAAGTAGTAAAATTTACAGAAGTTGCAAGCAAGGCTGCAGTAGCGGGGGTATCAACGACCGAGGCGGCTGTTGATGGCTTGTCATCTGTTGTTAATGCCTATAAAAACTCAGTTGGTGGTGCAAAGATGTCGTTAGAAGACACGAGCAAAATTGCAGACACATTTTTTGCAGCGATAAAACTTGGGAAAACTACATTTAATGAAATGAACGCAGCTATTGCTTCATGGGTTCCAATGTCGTCTGCGCTTGGGCTAAGTTTTGACCAAGGAGCTGCTGCAATAGCTAATCTAACAGCGCAAGGAACACCAACAGCTCAGGTTGCAACTCAAATGAACGCTGCTTTTACTCTTATTTCAAAAGGGACAGGCCCTCTAAACAAAGCATTAGAAGGTATGGGAATGAAGCTTGAAGACTTAAGAGAAATGCTAAAAAAACCTGTGCAAGAGGGCGGGGGGTTAATAAATGTTTTAAAGACAATTCGTGAAGCCGCAGAGAAAAGCGGTCAGACCGTTGCTGCAATAACAGGACGTGTAGAAGCTGCAAAGCTAATTGAGTCTTTAGCAGGCACTGAGGAAAAAGTATTGACATCAGTACAAATGCACCAAGCAGTAATGGATGAGATCTCAAGAGGCGCTGCAACGCAGGCGTATAATGTTGCTGCTGAAGGAATTGAAGTCAAAACAAAAATATTACTTAATAAAGTTCAAGCGATGTTCTCAAGTGCATTTCAAGCGCTTGGAGGGGGTGCAACAACAGCTCTAAATGTTCTTACACAACTATCTCCAGCAATACTGTCGTTTGCTGGTATCAAACAAATTATTCCGGCAGGGGCATTGACCAATCTAAACAACTTACCACAGATGTTCAATAAAGTGCTTCCTTCTGTTCAGAAATTATCAACAGGTATATTGTCACTAATACCGGGCTTTGTTGCAACCGGAGCAGTTGGTACATCTACTGGTACTGCTACTGCAACAGCATGGATGTCAGCACTTGCACCAATATTATTAATCATAGCCGCTATTGGTCTGTTGGTTGGAGCGTTTGTATTGCTATATAAGAACGTCGAAGAGTTCAAAACCACTGTTGATGCTGTATTTCAAGTAGTAGTATATTCGTTTGAGCGAATCTGGGAAGTATTACAGAGAGTTGGGGGAATAATAGTTGCTTACGGTGGAATGATATTTGAGTTTTTGATTACACCGTTCAAAATTGCATGGGGAGTCATATCTGGTATAATTGAAGCACTGTTCGGAGTTGGTGATAGCACTCAGACAGCAGAGGAGCATATGAAGTTATTAGATGTTGTTTTCAGTGCTTTGCTAAAAACATTGTCTTATGTTGAAGCTGCACTGAAAGGAGTTCAGGCTTTTATATCATCAATATCAGGATCAATTGTTAATGTGGTTAGTAAAGTGCTAAAAGGGGATTTTATTGGAGCTATCGAGGAGATGGGAAAGGCAGGAGAAAACGCCGGCGCTGCATTTATGGATGGATTTAACTCAACGATGTCTGATAATGCGATAAAAGATGCAATGGAGAGCATGAACAGGCAAGTAGAGGGTGGATTAAAGTTAAAAGCAAAAATGGAGATTGATAGTGAGGCATTGATTAATGAATATCAAGATGTGCAATCAAAAATTAATGCTATGAAAAATAAAAGCGGGACATTGACCGATAAAGAGAAGCAAGATTTAGCTATGTTAGAGACCAAAGCAAAGTCAATAACCGAACAAATTGGTAAGATATTGCCTGAAACCAAGCAAAATGTTCAACTTGTCGCTGTTTCTAACGGCAAATTGGTTGAAAGTTATGACATTAATATAGCAAAAGCGAAAGAGTTATCCCAAGCTCAAAACCAAACATTTAATAATGAGTTGCAGGAAGCACAATCAAGATATTCTGACGACCTCAAAGTAATTGCTGATGAATATGATGCTCATAAAAAGAAACTTGAGGAAATTCAGGCTAAAGCTAACGAAGCTGCCAAAACTGGC
>CAZJIO010000150.1:0-636 GCA_964546035.1 uncultured Eubacteriales bacterium
TAACCCTTCTGGTGTTAATTGTGCATGGGTTGTACTCGCTGGATGAATAACCAAAGATTTTGCATCTGCTACATTGGCAAGTAAGGAGAAAATCTCGAGATTTTCTATAAACTTTTTACCTGCTTTTTCCCCACCCTTGATCCCAAAAGTAAAGATAGACCCAGCACCTTTTGGTAAGTATTTTTGACCAAGTTCATAATATTTACTGCTTTTTAATCCTGGATAGTTGACCCAGGTAACCAATGGGTGACCTTCCAAAAATTCAGCAATCCTTACAGCATTTTGCACATGTCTTTCAACTCTTAAGGATAAGGTTTCAAGACCTTGAAGGAGTAAAAATGTGTTAAAGGGACTGATGGCTGCTCCTGTGTCTCGCAGAAGCTGTACCCGTGCCTTAATGATATATGCCAGTGGCCCTAGGGCTTCCACATATCGGATACCGTTATAGCTTGGATCGGGTTCCGTTAAACCAGGAAATTTCCCACTGGCAGCCCAGTCAAATTTACCTGAATCCACAATAACGCCGCCAATAGAAGTCCCATGTCCACCAATAAATTTCGTCGCAGAATGAACAATGACATCTGCTCCAAACTCAAAAGGTCTAACCAAGTAAGGAGTTCCAAAGGTGTTGTCAAC
>CAZJIO010000150.1:724-3830 GCA_964546035.1 uncultured Eubacteriales bacterium
AAACAGCTTTTGTTTTTTCATTGATGGCACCTCTGAAGTTTTCCGGATCGTCAGGATCTACGAAAACAGTCTGGATACCTAATTTAGGGAGGGTTATAGAAAATAAATTATAAGTACCCCCATAGAGCGTGCTTGCTGCTACGATTTCATCACCCACACCCGCAATATTCAAAATGGCGTAAGTAATTGCCGCAGATCCTGATGCTACCGCTAATGCGCCAACACCGCCTTCAAGTGCTGCAATTCTTTTTTCAAACACATCATTGGTTGGATTCATAATACGCGTATAGATATTGCCAAATTCTTTTAACCCGAATAAGTTTTCAGCATGTTCTGCATTGTTAAACACATAGGATGTGGTTTGATAAATTGGAACAGCTCTTGCATTGGTTGTAGGATCTGGTGTTTGACCTGCGTGGACTTGTAGGGTGTTAAATCTTAGTTTTTTCTCGCTCATATGTGTATACTCCTTTTAGTTGGTTGGATCTTGATAAAGCACTGTAGAAAGATATCTTTCACCTGTATCTGGTAATAACACAACAATGTTCTTACCTTTGTTCTCAGGTCTAAGGGCAATTTGTGTCGCTGCATAAGCTGCTGCTCCTGAGGAAATACCTACGAGTAAACCTTCTGTCTTTGCTAATTTTTTAGAGGTATCAAAGGCTTCTTCGTTTTTAACTTGAAATATTTCGTCAATGACCGCTACATTTAGATTTGCTGGGATAAATCCAGCTCCAATACCTTGGATCTTATGAGGTCCTGGTTTACCACCAGAAATAACGGGTGAGTCAACTGGTTCAACAGCTACAATCTTAATATTTGGATTCTTTGCTTTTAAAGCCTCACCAACACCTGTAATTGTACCGCCTGTTCCAACGCCAGCAATAAAGATATCCACTTTTCCGTCAGTATCGTTCCAGATTTCCTCAGCTGTCGTTTTTCTATGAACTTCTGGATTAGCTGCATTGTCAAATTGTGAAGGAATGAATGAGTTGGGTGTTTCAGCTGCAAGTTCAGTTGCTCTTTTAATCGCACCCTTCATACCCTCTGGTCCTGGTGTTAAAACCAGCTCTGCGCCTAATGCTTTTAATAAATTTCTTCTTTCAATACTCATAGTCTCAGGCATAGCGAGTATAATTCTATACCCTTTCGCTGCACTGATATAGGCAAGGGCAATACCCGTATTACCACTTGTGGGTTCAATGATGACAGAGTCTTTGTTCAAAAGTCCTCTTTGTTCTGCATCCTCAATCATTGAAAATCCAATTCTATCTTTAACGCTACCACCTGGGTTGAAATATTCTAGCTTTGCTATGATGCTTGCTTCAATCCCGTATGTTTTGTCATAATTCTTGAGTTCGAGTAAAGGGGTGTTACCAATTAAATCTGTTAAATTTCCTGCTATTTTTGCCATATGCTTAATCCTCCAATTTAATCTCGTTTTCAATACCAAGTAATCTTATCGGTATTGTTCTATATAGGTATTATATGTGGTATAAAACCTATTGTCAATAGTTTTTCTTGCTAAATAAAAAACATTTGTGAATCTGTTAGAGAATGTTGATGTTGTTGCACCAAATCCTCTAAAGTAATACCATCTACGATAGCGCTGATGCTTTCATCGATGACTTTCCATACTTCTTTTATGAGCAATCTTTCAATCTTATTGTCATCTCCGCCCTCGTCATAGGGAAATAAATCACCTTCTAAAACTCTTAATATTTGTCCTACGGTGATTTTCCCCACTGGATATCCTAATAAATAACCCCCTTGGGAGCCCTTATGACTCTTAACCAGACCAGCCTTTCTGAGTGTAGAGAAAACTTGTTCCAGGTAAGCATCAGAGATCATCTGTCGATCTGCAATATTTCTCAGTGGTACGAGATCACCTTTTGAATGAATGGCTAAATCTACCATTGCTCTTAAGCCATAACGCCCTTTTGTGGACATTTTCATAGTCGCCCCTCCTTATTACCTAGTAATTGTATCGGAATAGTATAAATATACTACATCTGGTTTTTTTTGTCAAATTAGAAAATCGATATTTATCTATAGTATCACCTAAGTGCTCAATAAATATAAATGGATAAAGCAAAAAGGGACCTATCATTTGATAGATCCCCATAGAAATATTGCTCATTGTTATTCTACTTCTGGAAGCTTAACGCTTTTCTTAAATACGAGCAATAATCCAATCACTATAAGGACTATTGATATAAACAGTGGAAAATCAACAAAATTAAAGAAATTGCTAATTAAGAAGTAACCTCCGATTGCTAAGGAAAGTCCTGATGGAATCAACAACCCTGCATCTCTATTCTTACTAAAAACATACATTTGAAATATCCCAATACCAGGAGCCATAATAAATAAGGGCCATAAATAAGACATCATATACCATCCAAAGATCACATTGACAATAAAAATACATGAGATGGTCATCAGAATACCTGCAGGAACCAATAAGCCAACATCTTTTTTATTACCTGTAAAATAACCTATTTCAAACACTAACCCTAGAGCTAAGATAAAAAATGGCCATAATTCCCAGAATTCAATATCAATGATATTCACATTGACCAGAACACTAAAAAGTCCAATAACAATGAGACCAATGCCAATCACACTACCACTGTTTTTTTTCAAGATTATACCTCCTACTTTTTCATAATGAATTACTCTAAATGTAATATAAATGGCTCTACAATACAACGTAATTTCTGTGATATTTCCATTAGAATTCGATTAAAACAGCTTTTAAAAAAACATCTATATCAAAAATGATATAAATGCTTTTAGAGTAAGTCTATTTTTCCTTAAGAATTTTCTTAAGTTCATCTAAAAAAGTATTAATGTCCCTAAATTCTCGATAAATTGATGCAAATCTTACATAAGCAACTTCATCAACGTCTTTAAGCTTATCCATAACAAGTTCTCCAATATAATGACTTTCCACTTCTTTTTTCATAGAATTGTAAAGTGTGTTTTCAATATCATTGAGTATGCGATCAATTTCTTTCATTGGGACAGGTCTTTTATGACAGGACCTGAGTAAGCCAGACATGAGCTTTTCCTTAGAATAGGGCTCTCTGGTTTCGTCCTTCTT
>CAZJIO010000150.1:3855-8369 GCA_964546035.1 uncultured Eubacteriales bacterium
ACCACAATCAGTGGTGCATTTTCTATGGTTTCATATGTTGTGAAGCGTCTTTCACACTGTTCACATTGCCTTCTTCTGCGTATGGCATTGTTTTCTTCTGAAGGTCTTGAGTCAATCACTTTAATGTCTTCAGTACCACAATATGGGCATTTCATGATATTCCCCCCCTGTATATTATAAAAAGAGCGCTTGATAGCGCGTTAAGGAACCTGTAATTTGTTCACCGCTCTTTTTATTACTTCGTAGGAAAGTAGAACTTTCCTACTGGACTAAAATAATTATACAGACGTAACCATAAGGTGTCAATAGGCATGACTGGGCTTAATAATCAGATTCAGACAAAGCCTTTTCCACATCAATGTCTACCAGAATAATATCTTCCCCAATTTTTGTAATAGCTTCCCAAGGGATGGCATATTCCTTTTGACTGCCAAACATACCGAACATTTTTGAAGGACCTGGCACAAAGACCTTCATAATTTTCCCATCCTTCATATCGACCTCAATGTCACTGATGAAGCCCAATCGAATCCCATCTGAACTGTTGATAACTTCCTTTTGTTTCATGTCATAGATACGAACCACAGCTTATACCCCCTACTTTAGTTCTATTAATCTATTTTAAATACCGCTTCATATGATGGATTGCAGATTTTTCAAGTCTAGATACCTGGGCTTGGGAAATGCTAATCTCATTAGCAACTTCCATCTGAGTTTTACCTTGAAAAAATCTCAGCTTAACAATATCATATTCTCTATCTGTCAGTTTCTTCATTGCATCCTTTAGTGATATGGATTGAATCCAATTTTCTTCTTTGTTATGCTTATCACTCACTTGATCCATAATATATAGGGACTCTCCCCCATCATTATAAATGGGCTCGAAGAGTGAAATCGGATCTTGTATGGCATCTAAGGCAAATATCACATCCTCTTTAGGTAAATCTAGCTCTTTAGCGATTTCTTCAAGAGTGGGTTCTTTGTCTTGTCTCTTGGTCAACGCTTCCTTGACTTGAAGGGCTTTATAAGCGATGTCCCTAAGTGATCGACTCACACGAATACTGTTGTTATCTCTTAAATATCTTCTAATCTCTCCAATGATCATCGGCACTGCATAGGTTGAGAACTTGACATTTTGTGAGATGTCAAAATTATCTATGGCCTTAATAAGTCCAACACATCCTACTTGAAATAAATCATCTACCAACTCACCAGAATTGTTAAACCTTTGTATCACGCTTAATACCAACCTGAGGTTTCCTGTTATATATTCATCTCTTGCATCTTGATCACCCTCTAATATCCGCTTAAACAGTTCTTCTTTTTCTTTGTTTTTTAAAATGGGTAATTTTGAAGTATTGACGCCGCATATTTCAACTTTGTTAATCATTTAAGAACCTCCAGTAGTCACTTTAAGCTCCAAGAATATTGGAGCTTATATAAGTTGTCTTATACTTAAATGATTACCAGTCCTGCGTTAAATATACCCTTTATTGCATTCTAATTATTTCCTTTTGTAACCGCTTAATGATTTTTTTCTCAAGTCTAGAAATATAGGATTGAGAAATTCCTAAAAGGTCGGCAACCTCTTTTTGGGTCATCTCTTCTCCGTAATTATCAAGACCAAATCTCAGTTGAACAATGGTGCGCTCTCTCTTAGAAAGCTTATCCAAAGCCAGTTTTAGAAGTTCCTTATCTACATCTTCCTCAATATTTTTATAGGTTTCATCATCATCCGTTCCAAGAATATCAGAAAGCAACAACTCATTTCCATCCCAGTCTACATTAAGGGGTTCATCAAAAGAAATCTCCATCTTTGTTTTATTATTTCTTCTTAAGTACATGAGTATTTCATTTTCAATGCATCTAGAAGCATAAGTTGCCAATTTAATATTTTTATCAGGTTTAAAGGTGTTAATACTCTTTATTAATCCTATGGTCCCTATGGAAATGAGATCCTCTACACCGATCCCAGTATTCTCAAATTTTTTAGCTATGTATACCACTAATCTTAAATTATGTTCAATCAGTGTTGCTTTGACTTCTAAATCACTTTCTGTCCCCAACAGTGCAATGGCTTCCATTTCTTTTTTAGATCCTAAAGGAGCTGGCAGTATTTCTGTGCCACCGATATAATGAATTTCACCACTATCCAGGTTCAGCAATTTTTTCAGCCAATGAACCACATTTAACTTAATATTTCGAATGATGAGTATGCCTTCACTCATTTTGTTGCCTCCATTCTTCAAATCAATTTAGGGTGTAATAATACACTGTAACTATTATCTTTAGTCAGTTTTTTATTGTACAACGCGATAACAACGTCTTTATTCTCTTTACTCTGCTTGCCAGAATGGACAATCACCTTATCTAGAGCAATGCCAAGAAGCATGCCATTATCATTTCCCAAGGAAGAATAAGGAATCCATCTAAAATTAACACCAAGTAACTGCTGATTTTTCTCGAGATTTTGCAAATCATATATGTTAGTGGCCATTGTTTGCAAGGCTTCATACTGTTCAGTGTTTAAGTAATTTTTAAAAATTTCAATTTCTCCGATAATAACGGGCCAATGGGATATTGGATCATACAAGGCATTTCCTGTATCCAGTAAGGCGTTAATCTTCATCTCTTTATTCTGGAAAAAAATACCGATATCATAGATGCTTTTTGAAACATTAACAACTTTAAAGAAAATATTGATGAAAATGACCCAAATAACAACTGCGAGACACAATAGCAATAATAATATTTGTAAATCTAAACCTTTGAATACATCCTTGGAAAAAATTCTGGTTAAACCATACCCTACAATAGAGTAATAATACAAGGTAAAAATAATACCTCCGAGTAGGATTGCAATCATATAAAGCAATAATGTCAGCTTAATGAGCTCTTTTATTTTTTTGGGTTTAAAAGTAACACATATGATCAACGCACTAGAAAAAAAATAACTAAAAGCCAAATATAAAATATAATTCATCTTTGGAATTAGGATGATCACACACATAAGGGATGCGCCTACAAGTGCTCCAAGAAATATTCTGTTTAGTGATACTCTTTTTCGGCTGATTCTTCTTTCTAATAATAGAATAATGAAATCCAATATGAAATTGACTGCAAAAACGACATCCAGATAAATTTCTACGTACACGCCTCGCCTCCTAACTTGTTTTTTATCCCTATCTGATTCATTCAGCTTTAATAGAAATATTCCGTGTTCTAAGGTTTATTATAATGGAATTAGGCGATGTTTTTTTGTCATAATTACACTTGATTAATGAAAATATTTTTACTTAAACTGACAAAAAAAGGCAAAAAAAACACCTCCAATTTGAAGGTGTTTCACTCTTATTTATTTCTTCTTTGAAGAAAAGGTGGTATGTCAATCATCGGTTCATCCTTTTCTTTATCTTTTTCTTTCTCTTTGATTTTTTCTTTTTCATAAATAGGTTCTTTATTGAACATGCTCGTTGGTGGTTGTCCTGATTTAATGAAAGGCAAAACCTCAATCTCACGATCGATTGGCGTACCAAAACCAGTGGCAATAACAGTAATAACCAACTCGTCCACTAGAGAATCATCTATAATCTGACCGTAAATAATGTTTGCTTCATTTCCTGTTGCTTCTTGTATCAAACCAATAGCCTCATTCGCATCGTACATAGACATATTAGAGTCACCACTGATGTTGATCAACATATCTCTAGCGCCACCAATGGTAGTTTCTAATAATGGACTTGAGATTGCAGCTCTTGCAGCTTCTTCAGCTTTATTTTCACCTTTAGCTCGACCAATACCAATATGCGCAATACCTTTGTTAGACATAACTGTGGCAACATCTGCAAAGTCTAAGTTGATAATACCTGGTGTATAAATCGTATCAGAAATACCTTGAACGGCTTGTTGTAATATTTCGTCTGCTTTCTTAAAAGCCTCAATCACTGTTGTCCTTCGATCAATAACAGATAAAAGTTTCTGATTAGGGATAACAATTAGGGTATCTACCACCTTTTTAAGTTCGGCGATTCCCATTTCTGCATTTCTCATACGTGTCTTGCCTTCAAAATCAAAGGGTTTTGTAACAACCCCAACGGTCAATATGCCTAATTCTCTTGTAATCATTGCTATAACAGGAGCTGCACCTGTTCCAGTTCCGCCACCCATTCCAGCCGTGACAAAGACCATATCTGCGCCTTTTATAGCCTGGGTTAGCTCTTCTTTACTTTCTTCAGCTGCTCGAAGTCCTACATCAGGATTAGCACCTGCACCTAAACCTCTTGTTAATTTCTCACCAATTTGAATTTTTATCGTAGCTCTTGAGAATTGCAATGCTTGAATATCTGTATTAACCGCAACGAAATCAACACCATTTAACTGATCATCAATCATTCTATTAACCGCATTATTACCCCCACCACCAACACCAATGACAACAATTTTAGCCACACTATTACCTTCGTTCATCTTTATCTCAAGCAATTTATATCCTCCTAACTAAGGAATATTTATTT
>CAZJIO010000151.1:0-8246 GCA_964546035.1 uncultured Eubacteriales bacterium
AAAAACTTCACATTTTGTGAAGTGTTTTTATTGCTTATTTTTATTCTTTAGGCTTCCTCTTCTTTGTGCTCTATGACTAAGCCTTCAACATGTCTTTTGCTCATCAATTTCTGTTTTTTACGGTGTTCCACTGATTTAAAGACAATGTCAAAATCATAACCCACTGGATATAATTCTTTACTGTCAATAAAGAGTGATAAACGCTTTTTGTGAATCATCATTTTCTTGTCTCTAATAACTATCCCAAGTTCACCTTTTTTATTTTCTTCTGCATAGACAAGACCCTTTTGTTTTAAGGAAGGGATATAGACCAGATCACCTATTTTATAAACCAGTTCATCTATGGCTTTTATTTCTTCCATACTTGATTTAGGTGGTGGCGCTACTTTTGTATAGAGGGGCTCCTCTATAAGCCTACTTTTCTTCTGATCGTCTAAATATTCTGAGTAATCTTTTGTTTCTTTATAGGTAATTTTGTGCGCTTTTTCAATAATTCTTTGGGACATACCAAGTCTTAATGCAATAATGAATGCATTGCTTTCACCAGCAATGCCAATACTGAGCTGATACAAAGGTTTTAGTGTAGCTACATCAAAGGTCATGCTGCCATTGATAAACCCTTTTTGAGTGGCTGCAAAGGCTTTTACTTCACTGTAATGAGAAGTGGCTATGAGTGTAGAACCTTTATCGTATAAGGTTTCAAGAACTGCTATGGCTAAACCTTCACCCTCAGTGGGATCCGTACCTGCACCAACCTCATCCAAAATGACAAGCGTATATTTGGTAGCACTTTTAATAATCTCAATAATATTTTTAATATGAGATGAAAAGGTGCTTAAAGATTGCTCTATACTTTGCCCATCTCCGATATCCACTAAGATATCCGTAAAAATTGAAAAAGTGCTGCCTTCGTCAACGGGAACATGTAATCCAGATTGAATCATAGCTGTGAATAAGCCCACGGTTTTTAAAGCTACAGTTTTACCTCCCGTATTAGGTCCAGTGATGACAAGGGCTTTATAATTCTGACCAATTTCGAAGTTTAAGGGTACACAATGAGCACCTAGTAAAGGGTGACGTCCATTGACTATCTTTGTATAACCACTAAGGGTTACATGTGCGCTGTTTCCATCTATTGACCTGCTGTACTTTGCCTTTGAAAATACAAAATCATAAAATGCTTGGGTTTCAATATTAATGGTGATTTCTCTTACACAACTTGCCACCATAAGGGTTAGATAGAGAAGGACTTGATAGACTTCTTTATCCTCATCAAACCTGAGTGAAGTGAGTTCTCCTTGGAGTGCACCAACGACTAGTGGTTCTATAAATAAGGTTGAACCTGTAGTGGATTTATCGATGACATTACCAGACACTTCTTTTTTATATTCACTTTTGACAGAGATTACATAATGGTCATTTTTAATGGTGATATTTGTATCTTGTAGATACTTTTTGTAGCTGGAGGAATTAATGATGTTGGCCAGTTTAGACTTAATTCTTCCCTCTGCCACATAGATTTTCTTGCGAATTTTTTCTAGTGCAGGACTAGCGCCATCATCCACAAGATTGTTAACAATACATTTATCAATTTCTTCAATGACTTCACTTAGCTCGAACATGGAGTAGGCGTATTGGGATATTTTGGGTGCAAGGCTAGCATGATCTTCCATAAATCTTTTAATTTTCTTGGTGCTTTTTAACAGTTTGCACAGAGTTGCTAATTCTTCTGGTTGTAAGGCGGTACCTTTTCCTAGTTTATTCATGATATTTTCAACACCGATTAAATCTTGTAAGGGCACAGCTGATGTCTTCATTAAAATTGCTTTAGCCTCACTGGTTTCTGCTAACTGATTTTTAATGCGATCAATATGATCTGAGGGATGTATCTCATCGATGAGTTTGACACCAGAGCTAGATACAGCGAATTCTTTTATCCTCTGGATAATTTTATGATATTCTAGAGTTTGTAAGGCATGGGTATTCAAATTTATGACTCCTTATTGAATGGATTGAACAATGACCAAGATACGATGTACAATCCAAATAAATACAAGTGAATAGGGTGATTAGAATTATTTTCAAACAATAAAAAAAGCCAAAATGAACATAACTCATTTTAGCTTTATCGATATAAAAGCAGCAAAGGTTTGTATGTTCTTCTTCTAAATGTAAGCACAACAAAAAAACCTTTATTACTTATAATGCTTACATTATTTAATTAGATAGAAGAATAAACAGATTTCATAAAAACCCTCGTTCAATAATTATTTTGTTTGTTAATAACTCTATGATCAGCATAACTTATTATAAAAATGTTGTCAACCTATAAAGAGAAATTCATTTGACATACATTGATGTAAACTTTTTATAGTGATATAATAAAGTATATTATTTTACGAGGAGTATCTCATATGGAAAGTACGACAAAGTCACAGATTAATCGCTCATCTATAGAGAAGATTTGTAAGAGGATTTTTGGGGAAAGTACGGTGATCTCCCAAATAACCGAATTAACAGATGGTTGTTACAACGCTTCATATAGAGTGCATGTGGATAGTGAAGACACAGATATCATTTTAAAGGCAGCCCCATCTGATTTTGTCGATATTCTCACCTATGAAAAGGATATTATGAAAACGGAAGTTGAGCTCTATAAGAAGGTAAAGGAAGAAACGCTTATACCGATACCTAGAGTTCTAGACCATAATTTTCATCGTGATATTGTTGAGGTGCCCTATTTTATTTCTGAAAGACTCTTTGGTGTGCCTTTAAATAAAATTGAATCTGTTAGTAAAGAGGCTAGAAAAGCGCTTTATTGCCAGATGGCAAAATACCTAGCCTATTTACACCGCATAAAAGGTACTTATTTTGGCTACCCCAATTGGACAGAAAAGAAGGCAACCTATAAAGAAGCTTTTAGAGATATGGTGGTACAAGTCTTACTGGATGGTGAGAAAAAGAAGGCTTCATTTCCTATGGATGTTGGGTTGTTTCAAGAGGTTTTTGATGGCTATCTCTATGTCTTTGATGAAATGGTAGACCCTGTGCTGGTTCATTTTGATTTATGGGATGGGAATGTTTTTGTAAAAGACATGGACACAAATCCTACGATTGAAGGACTTATTGATTTTGAGAGAAGTTTTTATGGTGACCGACTGGCAGACTTTGTACAAGCGAGTTTTTATATTGATCTTGAAAAGGATCACTATTTTTTAGATATTTATAACAGTTATGCGGATGCTAAGGTGATTTATGATCAGACAGCTCAACTAAAAATATTACTTCACAAGATCTATTTATTTATTATAATGATCGTTGAAAGCAAATATAGGGATGTAAACGGCAGTTATGACGGACAACTAGGCTGGGCATCTAAGGAATTTTTGAATTTATTCGAACAACTTAAAGGTTTTCCAAAATAGGAGAAGTGGAGGAAATGGAATGAATAAAATAATCAGATGGGGTATTTTGGGTACAGGCACCATCGCGAATACTTTTGCTAGGGATTTATTACTCGTAGAAGATGGCATTTTGCAAGGGGTAGCGTCAAGAGATCTAGAAAAAGCAAAAGCCTTTGGAAGTCAATATGGGGCCGTCAGTTGTTATGGATCTTATGAAGAACTGGTACAGGACCCTGATATTGATGCCGTGTATATTGCAACACCCCATGTTTTTCATAAAGAGAATTCAATGCTGTGTTTGCGGGCTAAAAAGGCTGTGTTGTGTGAAAAGCCAATGGCTATTAATGCTTTAGAAGCAAAAGAGATGATTGATTGTGCAAGAGAAAATGAAGTTTTTTTAATGGAAGCTATGTGGACCAGATTTCTACCTCATATCAAATGGGTAAGAGAGTTGATTGAAAAAGGTGAAATTGGTCAAATAAAGTGGATCAAGGCTGATTTTGGTTTTGGCCTAAATGAGGATTATCCAGAGTCTGGGCGTTTATTAAACAAAACATTAGCTGGTGGCTCTTTACTAGATGTGGGCATTTATCCCATATCCTTTGTCAACATGATCATGAAAAGAGAACCGATAAAAAAGAGTACCTCTTTGTTTATGGGCAGCACTGGCGTTGATTTATCTTTTGTGGGACATTTCATATACGACGACGGCGCAGTAGCTACTATGTTTTCATCTGTTAATGTGAATAGTGAACAAGAAGTCCATATTGCAGGTACGAAAGGCTCTGTTTATTTACCTAATTGTTGGTTTGGTGATGAGGCGATTGTAACCTATGAAAACGGTGAAAAATGTCATAGAAAAATGCCTAAGAAAGGAAAAGGCTATACTTATGAAATCGAAGAGGTCAACAAACTGCTCAAAGCCGGTCGATTAGAAAGTGAGAATATTTCTCTAAATGAAAGCTTAAGAATTATGGAATTTGTTGATGAAATTGCTAGAAAACAATAGTATTGGGGAAAGTCTAAAAATATTCTTGACAAATACCTTTCACCATATTATAATGACTTCATATTAAAAATACGAAGACGTATTTAAATCATGTAGGCAATGTAGTCTATATACCTTAACAGAGGTGTATAGGCTTTTTTTATTTCAAAATCGGGAGGAATAAGACATGGATAAGATAACTAAAGTAGATATTATTACAAGACCAAGTAAAATTGAGGCGTTAAAAACAGCACTAAATGACATCGGTATCACAGGCATGACTTTTACGAACGTATTAGGTTGTGGTCTTCAAAAAGGAAAAACTGAGTATTATAGAGGAACAGAATACAGCATCGATTTGTTACCAAAAGCAAGACTTGAAGTCATTGTTTGTGAAGTTCCAGTAGATTTAGTAGTTGAAACAGCTATAAAGATACTCAGAACAGGCGAAATTGGTGATGGGAAGATTTTCATATATCCAGTAGAAAATGTCATTAAGGTTCGAACAGGAGAACAAGGTGTTAAGGCATTATAGATCAAGAAGTAAGTAATAGATTAATAAATAGAGAAAAATAATTCACTAAACATTAGATTGCTATATATAGAGCAGCAAATAAACCGATTAGGATAAAAGGTTATATAGAAAGCTGCAACCCCCAGATAGAAGTGTTTTGTCGACTTAAGTTTGAGTCGATCGTCGAATTGGTATAGGCTATGAAAATAGTTTATATAGAGTTTATGCCCTTAAGTTTATAGTATTATTCCTCATCCTAAAAGAATTCTTCATGAAAAATAGCCACATTCGTTTGTGGCTATTTTTCTGTTTAAAACGTTGCAGGAAAGTGTGGTCTAAGTTATAATGTGAGAATATTTGTTAGATTAAGGGAGGTTCCAAGGATGGAAAAATATTTGAAAAACTATTCAGAAACAATTTATCCATTTCATATGCCAGGGCATAAGTTAGGAAGGCTTTCACCCCTCGAACAGATGAACCTCTATCAAATAGATGTGACAGAAGTGCCAGGGACAGACAATCTGCATCAGCCAGAGGGGATTATCCTCAAAGCACAAGAACGCGCTAAGAAATTATACAACAGTCTGGACACCTTTTTTTTGGTTAACGGTAGCAGCTCTGGGCTACTCAGTGCCATAAGTGCTAGTTGCAAGCAAGATGGACAGATATTGATTGCTCGCAATAGCCATAAGTCTATTTATCATGCCATACAGCTGAATCGTTTAGACCCTATTTATGTCTATCCTAAAGTCATCGAAGCTTATGGTCTTTTAGGTGGTATTGATCCAGAAGATGTGAGAAGAGAACTCCATAATAACCCACTTATATCTTGCGTGGTTTTGACAAGCCCTACTTTTGAAGGATTTACTTCAGATATAAAAACCATCGCTAAAATCGTCCATGAAAATGGGAAAATTTTAATTATTGATGAGGCCCACGGCGCTCACTTCAAATTTCACGCAGATTTTCCAAGCTCTGCTCTAGAAAGTGGGGCTGATATCGTTATACAAAGTGTGCATAAAACGCTACCAGCCCTAACCCAAAGTGCCTTATTACATGTCAACAGTCACCGTGTTGACCTTGAGACGTTAAAGCAATACCTAGATATTTATCAAACTTCAAGCCCTTCGTATATTTTAATGGCAGGGATTGATAGTTGTATGGGATGGATTGAGAAGGAGGGATCACGTGCGTTTGAAATTTTTTCTCAAAACATTCAAGCTTTCAGGGGCAAAATTCATGGCTTGAAACATATGATGCTATTAGATCAGAGTTTCACGGGTCAGTACGCTATCCACGAAATTGATTTATCCAGATTAGTCTTTGTGGGGAAAAAGGGTGCCATTAATGGAAAAAAAGTGGATAACATATTGCGAGATACTTACAATATTCAATTTGAAATGGCCACTTTGGGAAGTTTGGTGGCTATTAGCACTGTAGCGGATCAACTTGAAGCCTTTGAAAATTTATTCAGAGCATTTTCCCAAATCGATATGAAAAATGACTATATTAATACGGAAAAGTTTGATATAATAAATAAATCAACTAAGGTCATTCACCCCTACACCGCTTCGCTGATGAAAAAGGAAACTGTGGATTTAAAAGAGGCAAAGGATCGTATAAGTGCACAATTTGTAACTTTGTATCCTCCAGGAATCCCTATTTTGATACCAGGTGAGCTTATTACACCTGACATTATTGAAACACTTTTTAATTATGTTCATAATGGATTAACGGTGAATGGATTGGCAGCTTTACAGTTATGTGTATTAAGAGAGGTATAAAATGAAAGGTTTATTTATTACGATTGAAGGTGGCGATGGTTCAGGAAAAAGCACTCAAATCAAATTGCTCAAAGAATTTTTAGAAAATAGAGGCCATGGGATTGTTTTAACAAGAGAACCCGGGGGCACACTCATTAGTGAAGAGATCCGGAAAATCATATTGAGTAGAGATTTTATGGAAATGTCGGACATGACAGAAGCACTTTTATATGCAGCTTCAAGAGCTCAACATGTGCATCAATTCATTAGACCTCAAGTAGCTCAAGGGAAAATTGTTATTTGTGACCGATATGTGGATTCCTCAATCGTCTATCAGGGCTTTGCAAGAGGTATGGGTATAGAAGCAATTGAAACCATTAATCATTATGCAACAGGTGGGCTAAAGCCAGATTTAACCATATTGCTTCAAGTGAGTGCTGAAGTGGGCATCAAAAGAAAATCGGATCAACAAGAATTGGACCGTTTAGAACTTCAAAAACTAGAGTTTCACCAAAAGGTTTCAGAGGGTTATCGCCTTTTGGCCGAAAGAGAACCGGATCGAATTTTAACCATTGATGCCACAAAAACCATCGATGAAATTAAGCTGTTGATACAAAAGAAGGTAGAAACGTTAATACAAAATCAATAATAGACGATATAAAGGATAGGATGGTGCCTGATATGAAAATGATTATGACAGTTATTCACGATGAAGATTCTCACAAATTGGTTGAAAGGTTATTCAATGCCGGTTATAGTTCAACCAAATTAGCAAGCACAGGTGGTTTGCTACGTACAGGCAACACAACGCTTTTTATCGGTGTTGAAAAAGAACAAGTTGAACAAGTCATTGACATTATTAAAGAAACTTGTCAAACCAATAAACGTATTTCCCTTATTAATCCTCCTACTTCAGCAATGCCAGAAGGCTATATGCCTTACCCCATTGAAGTGGTTGTAGGTGGCGCAACACTATTTGTTCTAGATGTAGACCAATATATGAAAATCTAGGGCGCTCTCGCTTTATAGATGTAAAGATGGAGGCTAAATATGGACGTAAAAATTAATGCTGTTCCAATCACGCAGTCTATGGAAGCAACGACGAAAAAAGAAATACCAACGGATGGTGATTTTAAGTTTACCCTCTTAAGTAAAATTGAAGCAGGTGAACTTCAAAACAAATTAAATACCATGATTCAGGAGATCGGTGTGCAAGGCGATAAAATTGCTAAGCATATGGATATCAAGGATATGAAAAAATATCGTGAGCTGATTAAAGACTTTATGAACGAAGTGGTAACCCACTCACATAAATTCTCTCGAGAAAATTTTCTAGATAAAAGAGGCCGTCATCGGGTTTATGGTATTGTTAAATTAGTGGATAAAAATGTGGATGAACTCGCTCAAGAATTGTTAAAAGATGAAAAGAACCATCTCGGTATTTTGGGCAAAATAGATGAAATAAGAGGTTTGCTGTTGGACCTTGCGATATAGAGAAGTTGTCACGGGGACGGAGACGGTTGTCACGGGGACGGAGAAATTGACAACCTTCAGGTTGTCAATTTCTCCGTCCCCGT
>CAZJIO010000152.1:0-825 GCA_964546035.1 uncultured Eubacteriales bacterium
CAATTGTGAGGGCCAAAAAAAAATCCAAAAACAGCAAATAAATAACAAACAGCAGGCAACAAGAAAATAAAAAGAACAATAACAATCATATAGACCCAATTAAATATATATAAGACACCATTGATATCCTTTGTCAACAAATCTCCACTGATCAAATGAAAGATCATCCCTTGAGATCTGGGCAAATAAAGTGCTGAAATATATTGACCTGTCTCTTTCAGCTTTTCAACTACAACTGTTCTCTGTTCCTTGTAAATATTATTTAAGTAGTCTAATTCTTCAACTCTTGTTCCACTAAAATTAGGATCTGCTGAGATAACAATCTCACCTTTTGAGTCTACAAACAAAAGGTTACCCAATCCGCCTCCCTCATAATCGGAATACACCGTTGAGAATGCATTTGAACTCACTTCAAAGTAGATGGCTTCGATGACATCTGGTTTCTTCATGGTTTTTGGTTTTATAGCAACCGCAAGCTTTTTTTCATCCTTATGGGCATAAGTTATGCCCTCAGTCAAACCAATTCTGATAACTTTATCCACATTTAATTGAGCCGATTGATACCAATCGTAGGTACGTACTTCTTCATACTTTTTCAAAGGTGGATTACCATAATAATAAAATCCGCCATATTTAAAATAGACGACTAAGGTCTCAACACTGGTGTCGTAATTGAGCATATATTTAATTTTCGAATCAATCTCTCTAGACAAGTCAAAGGATCTACTCGAGTTATCTTCTTCATTCCACTTTATATACAGTTCAATCAGCTCAGTATCATGGGCTATTTGGGAAGCAATGAGAGACATTCTCTTTTGCTCATCT
>CAZJIO010000152.1:911-8063 GCA_964546035.1 uncultured Eubacteriales bacterium
ATATTTCTGATTGAGCATAAAATTAATTAAAAAAATGGGTATGACAATAAGCAATAAGAACGCTCTCAAGAAATAGGTTAAAAGACTTGATCCGGTTCGCTTTGGCATCATTTTATTCTACCTCACATGTGTTTAATTGAATGTTTTATGAACTACATCATAACACAAATATCGAATATTTCTCACCTTAATGATAACCTTTTTACACAAGAAAAATAATGATTTAAATAACGTTCTAATGATGTTTTTATATATCTAATGGAAAGATGCATATAGTTCCAATCAAAGCATTTTAATAAATATAACAATTCCATGTTCTTTTGCATAATATAAAGTGGGGACAATACTCTCCTATAATAATAAAGGAAGTGTATATATGGTTATCTCAGATAATGAGGATATTCTTAATAATAAAGCTGCAATATTCCTTGCAGCTATGAGCTATCAAACATATCCATTCTTTCTAGAAGGAAAACTCATCCTGCCAGAAGGCTTTGAGCTTCGATATACCATTCGTGCTTTTGTTAACGTAGAGAATCCTAAGGAAGAAGTATTTGGTTTTATTGCTGAATCAAAAGACATAATCGTTATAGCATTTAGAGGATATATTTTATATCCTGAAGACCTTATTGCACAATATGACATACTTCAGGTACCCTATCCTTTTGTCACAAATGCTGGAAAAACCTCGCGAGGATTTACATGTATTTATCAATCAACAAGAGACAGCTTAATCAGACAATTAGACAAACTATCTACAGCAAAACAGCTGTATATAACCGCTCACAATTACGGAGGAGCTTTGGCAACATTGGCTTCTTTAGATATTGCAGTGAATACTGGGTTTAAGAACCCCGTCATGTATACATATGGCAGTCCTCGTGTTGGAGATCCCGAATTTACTTCCAAGTTTAACCGAACGGTAAGTAATAGTATACGAATCGTTAATATTCATGATTCCTTTCCAACTTTCCCAGAGCGGGTGTATCCGCCTCCTTTTACAGAGGAAACATTATTATATGAACACGTAAAAACAAAGTATACGATCTCTTTCCAGCTGAATAACACACCGCGCAATGATAGTATTGGCTGCTATTTTAAAGACCTTAGTCAAATGAGTCCTGATTTTGCCCAAGCATATTGCAGTGAAAACCCGGGTTTTTGTCCCAGTACAGAAATGTGTTTTCCTTTTCAAGGTACATGCAAGTGTCCTACGCCTTGCATGAAAGAAAGGAGTTGAATTTATGGATATCTCATGTGTAGAAAATAGTTATAATAGTGAAGATGCCATATTGCTTGCGGCTATGTGTCATCAAGCAAATCTAATTTTTGAAGAAGGAGAAGAAGAACCTATCTTACCAAAAGGCTTTGAACCTCGATATATCATTTGTGCTCTTGGCGGCGTTGAGGAACCAAAAGCAGAGGTGTTTGGTTTTATTGCCGAATCCCAAGACGAAATCGTAATTGCCTTTAGGGGAACCGATTCATTTAAAGATAATGAGTCAGATCAAGACTTTTATCAAGTCCCCTATCCTTTCGTCAAAGATGCAGGAAAAACCCATCGTGGCTTTACTTGTATTTATCAATCAACCAGAGACCAGCTCATCAGAGAATTAAACAAGCTTTCTACAACAAAAAGACTATTAATTACCGGCTACAGTTTAGGCGGAGGCTTGGCAGTGTTGGCTGCTTTAGATATTGCAGTGAACACCGAGTTTAAGAAGCCTATCGTATATACCTATGGTAGTCCCCGTACCGGAGACCCTGACTTTGTCTTACGTTTCAACCAAACGGTAAAAAATACTATTCGTATTTTCAATGTCCATGACGTTATTCCTACTTTACCGGCGCAAGCCTATCCACCGCCTTTTACAGAGGAAGGCATCTACTATCAACATGTACAAATAGATTATCCCCTTTCTTTTCAACTGAATAGTATAGCCCGTAATCATTTTATTAACTGCTATTTCAAAGATCTCAGCAAAAAGAATCCGGGTTTTACCAAAGCATTATGTTCTGAAAATCCCGGTTTTTGTCCGGATACGTGCGTATGCGTTCCGTTTGAAGGAATCTGTAGTGAGAATAACATTTGGGGTTGGAAGAAATGTCTTAAGCATCATGATAAGGAACCCGAACTAACCGGACGTCTCGTACTGCCGGGCGATCCGCAATATCATGTGGCCCGTCAGGAGTTCAATACCTTCTTCAACAGGTTCCCGTTGGTCATTGTCTTTGCCCAGGAAACACAAGACGTAGTCAATGCTGTACGCTGGGCACGTTTTTGGAAGATTCCGATTCGCCTGCGTTCTGGCCGCCACAACTACGAGGGGTTGTCCGTCGTTGATGCTGGCATGGTCATCGACGTCAGCGAGATGAAGCAGGTGGAGGTGGACCACAAGCACGGTACTGCTACGGTACAGACCGGTCTACGGGACTTCGAATTATACGAAATACTAGGCTCTCAAGGGTTGGTAGTACCAGCCGGCCTTTGTCCTACCACCGGCATCGCTGGTTTTACCCAAGGCGGTGGTCAGAGCAGTCTATCACGACCATGGGGTCTTGCTATCGACAACTTGCTTGAGGTAGAAATAGTCGATGCTAACGGGAAAGTTCTTCACGCCAATGCCAATCAACACGAGGATCTATTCTGGGCTTTGAGGGGTGGCGGAGGTGGTAATTTTGGTGTCTGTACCTCTTTCCGTTTCCGCACACACCAAATTGATACTGTTGCCTATGCCAGAATTAATTGGGACCTGGGGGATCTGGAGCCGGTGCTACGAACCTGGCAAAACTATACAGTCCCAGGTGCCGATAAGCGACTCACCCCACTCCTCTCCATAGCTTCTGGACAAGAATCGTTGTTATTAATGCAAGGCGTCTTCCTTGGTTCAGCTAAAGAATTGCGCCGCCTACTGGAGCCTTTACTACGTTCTGGCTCGCCGAAGGAAGTGTCTATCGAAGAGATGCCTTGGCTTGAGGCTGTGTCCTTAATAGCAGGTACCCAACCTACATCTCCCGAGCCATTCAAGAGCGTGGGTCCCTTCCTCGATCGACTGCTGCCTGACGAGGCCATCGCCAAAATCAGCTGCTTCATCAACAATCCGCCTACCTCCTCAGTATCGGTCTTTTTCCATGGACTGGGCGGGGCAGTAGCTGAAGTCCCGAATCACGCTACGGCATACTTCTATCGCAATGCTCTATCGAACATGTCATTCTTTGCTACATGGCGTACACCGGAAGGAGCCGCTCTTGGCATTGCCTGGGTAGAGGACTTCCGTCGAGCTATGCTTCCATTTACCCAAGGGGTATACGTAAATACGCCAGACCTCTCCATTATGAACTGGCCCGAGACATACTATGGCAGCAACTTCAAACGGTTGACCCAGGTGAAAGCCAAGTACGACCCGAATAATATCTTCAAATACCCACAAAGCATTCCACCTGCCCATTGAATACTGCTAAAATGACACAAACAGATGTTATAGAAGCTCAAATACCTGAAGACATCACACATGATAAATTAGAAAAAATCATACCTGTTAAGGCATGATTTTTTCTGCACTATTTATTCTAATTATTAAAGCTTGGTGGATTAGCCTCAATGTTTTGTGTGATATTATCGACCACAGCACTTCTTATATTTCTTGCCGCTTCCACATGGACAAAGATCATTCGGATAAATCTTCTTACTGGTCACATTGGCTTCATGATTGATACCATTGGGATAGTGGATGACCGGCATGGAAACTGCTCCTGCATCGATATCGACACTGAATCCCATGGCCTTTATTTTCGGCATGGCTTCCTTCAAGAGTTCAGCTGCATGACTGCTACCTGGGACAATTGTCGGATAAATTCCCTTAGCGAAGTCTTCCCTAAGATTCACAAGTTCAGAGGGTTTAAACCCGCGATTTGCAAGAATTCGAGTATTGTTATAGGCTGTTTGAAGCGCATTAATGAAAAGCCTCAATTCTTTATCAGAGTTAAAAACTACCCCGCGTTTTTCCGTCAGCCAATTCACCATATCCCCCATTCCATCACCTCTTGTTACCGCTTGCCAAACTTCAAGGGTACAATCCTCTGCACATTCAAAAGACATTCTGCAATTCTTAAGGAAAAATGATCTGAGCTGCTGATAGGAAGCTTCTTCAGATAGGTACAAATGTTTTGCATAATCTTCCACTTCATGATAATTCGGGATATAAAATTCCTTGTCACGCTGCATGTCTGCCAACTTTTTTATAGATGCTTCCTCATAATAGGTCTCATGAAGGATATAATCTCCTACCAAGTAAGAATCATTCAGATCCACAGGAATCTTATGAAACAGGTCCAACATCGCCTCTTTACCGATTTTATATTTGGGGCGATTTTGATACACTTTATATAGGATGTCAACTGGCGCTATCCCGTAAAAAGCGTTATGGACATCCAAGCATTTTATGAGCCAAGATGTACGTTTACGATATTCCTGAAATTCCAGTGTGTTGATGGTGACATAAGTTTCCTGTACATCCATCGGAACGACTAGAACATCATTAATAGTGAGAATACCGTAATCCATCTCATTGATTGTGCAAGCATCATCCAATTCATCCTCTGTCGGATGGACGGGATGCTGTATTGCGCGTTCAAAAAGGGCAATCTGGGTATCCGTTAAAATAGAAAGCCTGCGCTTCATGATTTCTGGGTTCAGCATAAAATCCGCAATGCGTTTTGCGATCTCCGCCTTTTTAAGATTTGAGATTCTACCGACACCTAATTTCTTTGCAAAAAAGGTCAAGTCGTCTTTTGTATATTGCTCTAGGCAATCACAGAGTTTGTTCTTTGGCATATAATTTTGTTCCTTTCATAAAGTCATTTCACAGCAGATATACAGCATTGCTATGTTCATTCTCTCTGACCATGGTCATATAGGGTATTCTAGTAATTGCCATAAGCAAGCCAACATCACTGAAATATAATTTAAAACCTTTGGGATCCTTATAAACTGATAATGGGTCTTTCAGATGGTTAAGTCAATATAAAGTCTATTTTTACTTTTTTTATTGCTAATAATAGTCAATACTGTTCAAAAAATGCTTATTTCATCTCTCAGCTCTAATAAAGTGCTTCTGTCAATCATATCTTTTTTATTCTGGTCGGCACGCCGCAAAAAAGAACAACACGTAGGTTGTTCTTCAGTTGACATCATCCTATTTCAGAATATGGGTTATGATAATTGTATAATCAGTTATATCGATAACACCATCCCTATTGACATCACATTGAGTCGCTTTGCTCCAATTGACATCTGTAGAATCCGATCTATAAAACTCTAATGCAGCGGAAAGGTCAGCTATACTCGTTACGCCATCCTTATTAATATCACTCGTAAATGCATAGGAGAGGATGGTAACAATTGCATCTGCACCTTCAATATTTGATACACTATCTTCATTGACACCTTGTGATGCAGTAGAAGCTTTATCTATATGTCGACGTATACAGTATTCTCATTAGTTTCCTCAATATTTTATCCCCTTTACTTTCAAAAATATAATTTTTATCACTAGTTTCCTCTTTAGATTAGCAGATTTGTATTAATATATTGTCATTAGAAACTGCTGGATCTAGCAATTCTAGTTCTTTCATATCGCCACTTATTGCCCAAGAAGATAGTCAATGATGTTGATCACTTTAATCCCTTGATAGGACTTAATATAGTTCCTGTCCATGCTAAGCACAATTTTCTCATAGTTATCTGGAATCATCATGAGTGGGCGAAGCTCCCTTTCCCTGACCATTTCAGTATTCATGGATTCTGTTACTTGTATATATATTTTTTCCTCAGGTTTTTCTGCGACAAAATCAACTTCTGTTTCTCCGTACTTACCAAGTGAAACTCGATAATCGCGTCGAATCAACTCCAGAAAAATGACATTTTCTAAAATATGTCCTCTATCTGCATCCCTGTAGCCAAGTAGCATGTTCCTAAAACCTAGGTCGATAATATAATTCTTACCGAGTGTTTTAAGAAGCTGCTTTCCTTTAATATCATAACGATCAACACCATAGAAGATAAAGGCACTCTTTAACATATGAATATACTTATCCACGGTCTTTCCAGCCACATTCTCTGCAAATTTACCACGTCTTTCTAAAATATCTCCCTCAGAGGATAGAATATTCCCAATACTATTCGGTGATGTAATGCTTCCAATATTGTCTGCAAGAAACCGTACCAAACGATTTAAAAGCCCTTGATCCGTCACCTTATTTCTTTCAAGCACATCTCGCAGGATGACCGTTGAATATATACCCTCTAATGTTTCATTAATCTGTGAAATATTGAAATCAAACTGCTTAAGGATTGGCATACCGCCGATTTGCAAATAATGTTGAAATTTTTCTTCCTGTGTCATTCCTTCCTCAAACTCGTAGAAGCTCAAAAACTCTTTGTAAGAGAGTGGCAAAAGTCTGATTTCCACATAGCGTCCTGAAAGTAACGTAGAAAACTCTGAGGATAACAAGTATGCATTGGATCCTGTGATATAAATATCCACATCATAATCCAGTCTAAAGGATTCTATGGCTTTTTCCCATTGACTAACGGCCTGAAGCTCATCAAACAACAAATAATTCTTCTCAGCTTGCACAAGCTTCCCCGCAACATAATCGTAAAAAGCTTCATAAGTCAGAATATTTCGATATTTTAAAGATTCCAAATTCATATGATGAATACATTCTTTGGGTATCATCTGTTCCAGTAAATAATCTTCAAATAAATCGAGCAAAGTTGATTTACCACAACGCCTTATACCTGTAATAATCTTTATGATGTCTTTGTCCTTATAATCTATCAGTTTCGTCAAATACTCTGGTCTGTTAATGCGTTCCTTCATTTCATTCATCCTCCTTTGGTTACACTCATTATAACACACAACAAAGAAGAATCAATATTTTCTTACTTTCAAGTCGTAAACTTTCAATATTCGACTTCTTTCTGACTTTCAACTCCTATATCATTTGAAACGATTCACGAAATACATTTTTGGAAATTTTAATCAAGCCACACCATCTGAAAATAATATTACTTTGTATATTGGCCACTATCCTCGGCAATCTTAAGTTGTGATGTATCAATATTTTTATAGTTCGAATCATAATGTG
>CAZJIO010000153.1:0-332 GCA_964546035.1 uncultured Eubacteriales bacterium
GAATGGGGGAATTAACTATGACCAAACCTAAAGCAGTTACTGAAGCCATGATTAGTATGTGGAAGAAGCAGTATGGTGATGTTTTTTGTCTTACCATACAAGCAGAAGGAGATGAAAAACCTGAGCTTACGGGCTATTTTCGCAAACCCAGCCTAGAAATTTTATCAGCGGCTTCTTCGGCATCTAACCCTATTCAGCAAGGGAATATCCTTTTCGAAAATTGCTGGCTTGGAGGTGATGAGGCAATAACTACAGACGACGAAGCCCGTATGGGAGCTATTGCTCAACTGGCTAATCTTTTTAAGCCCCGTATAGCCTCATTAAAAAAAATT
>CAZJIO010000153.1:370-7982 GCA_964546035.1 uncultured Eubacteriales bacterium
TGGTGCAGATGATTTACGTAAGGTGGCAGCGCTTATCAGGCAACAATTCAGGGTTAATCCTTATAAGCTGAGCGATGAAGAGTTTTGTAAGCTTGGGGCTGAGGCCTTATGGTTAAAAGAATACGACATCACAAATTTAAAAGAGGCAGTCAGAATTGGCGTTTATGAAGCTTTTGCCGGTAAAAAATAGACTTTTTAATTGGGCCCAAATTTTTTGAAGTAATATCGTAGGATTTTATAAAGCAAGTAGAACCCAATGGCATAAATACTAATAGCAAATAAATACATTAAAGTTTCCATAATAAATGAATAGCACTGCAAATATAACCATAAATTTAGAAGGTGATATTTTTGTGGCTATTAATGAGCTGAAAATGCAGTTCGATCGGCTCGCCAATACGGTTATAACAATGGAGGGGAAGGTCGAAACGGCATTTCAGAAAATGGATGAGGGAGCTGTTCGTGTTCAAAGTAGCCTGAGGGTTCTCGCTTTTGATGCCATTAATCGTATAACAGACACCTTTGGCCAGCCATTTCGTGCAGCAACAGATGCAGTATATGCATATGATAAAGCATTACGTGAGTTATCGGCAATTACAGATGTTTCAGGTAAGGCACTCGATGATATGGGATCAGCAGCCAGGCAGATGTCCAGTGAGTTTGGGGGTTCATCTGCTGAACATCTAATTACCTATCAGATATTATTATCGAAATTAACTCCTGAACTTGCAAAAGCACCGGATGCCTTGAATGATATTGCCCGCACAACGGCTATTCTGGCTAAGACAATGAAAGGCGACACTTCAGGTGCAGTAAATGCAATCACAGCCGCCTTGAACCAATATGCCATTGACCTTAGTAACCCAAGGCTGGCAGCTCAAGCAGTTCGTGATATGATGAACCAAATGGCTGCTGCTGCCAGAATTGGAGCTGTTGAAGTGCCATCTGTAGCAGCAGCTTTGCAAGAAAGTGGTGCAGCCGCAAGAGCAGCTAATGTATCGTTTATCGAGACCAATGCAGCACTTCAGGTGCTTGGAAAATTCGGGAAGGAAGGAGCAGAGGGAGGAGTTGCATTGCGGAATGTGTTGGGAATTCTTAATCGCCAGGATTTTTTGCCAAAGGAAGTAAGAGATCGTTTGCAATCATTGGGTGTCGATATTAACGCAATTGCCGACAAAACGCGCTCATTGGCCGACAGACTTGAGTTGCTTAAGAGAATTGCAGGGACCAACCTTCTTGCCGGAATGTTTGGAACCGAAAATCAAGTAGCAGCCCAAGTCCTAATAGAGAATACAGAACTTATGCGACAATTTACTGCAGAAATTGAAGCAGCCGGGCCGGCTGGTGAACATATGGCGAAAACGATAGGGGCAGGTTATAAAGAGACACATGATCGTATATTACAATTTTTTGAGAATCTTAAAATATCTGTATTTGGTATTACAGGGAGCCTTCTTCCATGGTTGGATATTATGTTCTCTCAGCTCGGCAATATATTGCAACTTGCACCTGGTTTGATGGCAATGGTAGAAATATTCAGAATGTTAAGCTTAGCAACAAAAATGCAGGTTTTGTGGACAACTATACTCAGTGGTATTACGGAAATTTTTACCGCCGTGCAATGGGCACTTAATGCAGCCTTTTATGCCTCTCCAATAGGCTGGATTGTCATTGCAATTGGTGCACTAGTTGCAGCCTTTATTTATGCATGGAATAAATTTGAGGGTTTTAGAAAATTTTTATATGGATTATGGCAAAGTTTCAAAGCTGTATTTCTAAATTTAGGCAAATTGGCCAGCAATGTGCTTGGAGGTATCGGCAATATGCTTGTTGGAATATTTACTTTTGATATTGATAAAATAAAGGCTGGATTTTCGCAATTCAAAAACGCGTTTGCAGATTATGGCAAAAGCATTGCACTTTCATATAATATCGGTGTTGAAAAGAGCGAAGCCCGTGATGCTGCAAAAAGAGCAAAAGAGAATGATGAAGGTAAAAAATATCTGCAACCCTCTGTTGTTGGTGAGCAGCCGGCAAACCCGTTTCAGAATGTCACTGAGCAACCCTTGGTTGCCACACCCATACAACCATCATCAGAAAAATCGACGGGACAAACACCAACAGGTAATGTATCTACACGTAATATTAACGTGAAAATAGAAAACCTGGTTGGTAAAATTGAAATTGTTACACAGAAAATTACTGAATCACCTGCAAGGATTCAAGATTTGGTGAAAGATGCTTTAGTGAGTGCTGTCAGGGATACGGAGGTTATTGTATCATGAACGGAGAAATAAACATTCCTAATCTGCTGAGATATGTCGGTATAACAGGCTATATGCCACAACTAGGTGAGGCTATAAACCGTATGTTACGGGCTGATGATGCATTATCTTATAAAGCTGCTGCAAAAGATGCAGGTACTGCATTATTTTTTCCGGGTTCTTTTTTTGCTGATCTGCCAAAGTTTATGCCTTTGCTTTTAAAGGGTTTTGATGGTAAAGAGGATTTGCTTCTTGATTCAGCTACAGTTAGCTTTTCAACATCTAAAAATATAGTTACGACTAAACTGCAAGGACGTAACGGAACCGTTAAAGAATATATTGCTGATGGCGATTATACTATCAACGTTAAAGGAATCTTGGCTTACAATGGCGTACGCTGGCCACGTGAAGATGCAATGAAGTTGCGTGAGTTTTTAGAAGCCAAAACATCTTTAGAGATTGCCCATGAATTACTTAATGCATTCGGAATTTATGAAATTGTAATAACCGACTATAACTTTCCTGAATCACCTTATATAAACTTAATCCCTTTTACATTTTCAGCACTTAGTGAGCAGAAAATTGAACTTAAGATAATGGAATGATGGTAACTTGTTCTGAAATAACTATTGGTAAATTGGTATTTAACTACTTGCATAATGCTGAAGCTACTGCCGACTGGGAACAACTTACCAATAGTTGCACAGTTCAGCTTCCGGCAAATCTGTCGCTCAATAGAAATCGTTTACGCAATCTTGTAAAGCCGGGTGACAGTGTAGCAATTAAGGCAGGTTATAATGGTATCTTGCATGATGTATTTAAGGGATATGTTGCAGGCATTAGTCCCAAAGTTCCTATCGAATTCAGATGCGAAGACGATATGTACCTTCTAAAACAATCCACGATTAATGACCATATTAACAATTGCAGCCTTTCAATGTTAATTAAAAAACATTTCAATGATATTGAAACAGATGCCGTGGATGCCGAATTAGGTAATTTCAGGATGGAAAACCTTAACCGTGCAAAAATTCTCCAAAAACTCAAAGAGCTAGGGCTTCATAGTTTCTTCAGGCAGGGAGTATTGGTAATTGGAAAGCCTTATGATCCTGCATTTGCGCAAAGAATTACCTTTCACCTTAATGGGGAAAAATGTAATATTATTGAAGATAATCTTGAATATCGACGTGCACAAGATGTTAAACTCCTTGTAACCGCAATCTCGCTCTATCCTGATGGTAAAAGAAAAGAAGTGAAAATTGGTGACCAAGGCGGCGAATCTCGTACTCTAAACTACTACAATTTATCAGTTGAAGAACTTCGAAAAGCAGCTGAACGTGATTATACACGCCTTATATATGATGGATACAGAGGTAGTTTTTCAACATTTTTAGAACCTTATGTCAGACAAGGGGATATTGTCGTATTAGAATCACCCGAGGAATCTGACCGTACAGGTGCTTTTTGGGTAGATAAGGTGGTTTATAAACTCAGTAATGATGGATTCCGCCAAGAAATAAAATTGGGGCCTCGAGCATGACATTACAAGAAGCTATACGCATTTTAAGCCAAAATGATAAATCAACCATTCAGGTTGCTAAAGTAGTTAAAGTAACTGGCAACATATGTACTGTTGACTTTGAAGATGGGCGGCCATTATTAGACCAGGTGAGGCTCAAAGCAGTGATCGATGATGATGAGAATGCTTTTTTAATTATTCCAAAAGAAGGCAGTTATGTTCTAATTAACCCTCTCGCCGGTAATAACGCCAACCAAATTATTTCTGCTTACTCAGTGGTTGAAAGACTTGAATTAAAAATAGAAACAACCTTATTTAAAATAGATAAGGAAGGTTTTCTTTTATCTAGGCAGAACGATAGTCTACAAAATGTTTTAAGCGATCTAATTGATGCTATTAATTCCATTACGGTACCTACGGGAACCGGGCCTTCAGGAACGCCTATTAATTCGCCTTCTTTCAATAACATCAAATTACGTTTGCAAAAAATCCTAAAAAATGCTTGATAAAAACAAACTAAGAAAATCTATAGAATCTGCATTTCTTGAAGCAAAGGGCAAAACCGATAATCCTGAAGAGGCTATTGAAGTTTTGTCTGAGCAAATAGCCAATGCTATTGATGATTATATCAGGTCATTAGATATAACCTACACCTCAGGTCTTATTGCCGGTACTTATGCAGTTACAGGAATATTCAATTATACATTGTCTTGATGAAAGATATATTACTCGATTCTATGAATGACCTTGCAGTTAAAGATGGTGATTTTGATATTCAGTATTCTGATATTCAAAATGTAACGCTGCTTATGATCTCAGAAAAAGGAGACTTTAAGGAATCTCCCGCTATAGGAATAGGCCTTGTAAAATATCTAGATAGCCCTTCTTCTAGTAAACAAAGGCTTCGATTTATAAGAGAAGTAACCCTGCAAATTGAAGCCGATGGTGGTTCTAATCCTGAAATTCAAATTGAACCATCTGGTAATATAACTGTCAGAACTACTTACAAATGAAAGCGATAACCGCGCGAAAAAATCAAACTGTATTTGATATTGCTCTGCAAGAATTGGGGAGTATAGAGGCTGTTTTCGATATATTGGCTGCCAATTCCTTCCTAAGGCCAGATAAGGCTATTGATGAAGGACAAATAATTTATATCCCCTCAGAAATTATAAAACCATCTGTCGTTGATTATTACAAGCGTAATTATATTTATCCCTCTACCGGTAATGGAGATATAATCGAATTAACACCAGAAGATATGGTAAATATTACACAAAAATTAAATTATAAATTGGATAATGGTCCAACATCATTTTATGGAGTAAGAATTCCTAATCTTAAGGGAGATCTTACAATTCAAATTAATTATACTATCCCTGATACTGAAACAAGGTTACATCTCGAGCAAAGTCTTGATGGAGAAAATTATTCAATAATTACAGGAAGCTTCTGCCAGCTTGATTCTTTGCATTCAAGCTATACTTATAATTTAAATGGCCTGTTAACTAACTATGTAAGGGTAGTAATAGATGTGTGTAATGAAGGACTTATAAAAGAAATTATATATAGAGTATAATGGCAAGAACAATAGCCGAAATATACGACAGTCTTAATAAGGTAAAAGCTAACATGCAAGAATTGCATGCATTTGTTGTTGACAATAATCCAGGCAACACCATGGATAATGCAGAAACCTTACTTGCCGATCTGTCAAACAAAAGCAAGGTTGCAATCTGGCGATTATGGTTATGGCTGATGTCAGTAGCATCGTGGATGGTAGAAAAGCTTTTCGATATCCATAAGGAAGAAGTAGAAGACATTATAGCTAGGAAAAGACCGCATACATTGCGCTGGTATGCCGAAGAAAGCAAGAAATTTCAATATGGCTACTGTTTAGAATGGCTTGGTGATACTTTTGGCTATGCTGCTGATCAGCCAACCGCAAAAATTATCACATATGCCTCAGCTTCTGAAGTTGGTGATAAGGTGCTTATTAAAGTTGCTACTGGTGAACGCCCAAATATTAAGCCATTATCCACAATTCAATTATCAGCATTTAAAGATTATTGGGCTAAATGGAAAGATGCGGGTGTAAAACTTGAAATAGTATCTCTCCCTGCAGATGAAATAAAAGTTAATATGAAAATTATACGTGACAGAATGATACTCGATCACAATAACAGGCTTTTACGAGATTCTACTATAAACCCAATTGAGAATGCAATTGCGTCTTTTGGAGCCGGTCTTGAGTTTGATGGTTTATTGCGTTTATCTAAATTAGTTGATGCAATACAATCAGCCGAAGGAGTTATTGATGTTCAAATTAATGATGCATGGCACAGACCCAGCGGTGGGGATTGGAAACCAATAAATATGAGCGTGATGCCAGCTTCAGGTTATTTTATTTTAGACATAGATAATAGTAATATTATTTATGAAGATGAAGTCAATGTATCCATAATTGATTAATTGTGTGGAATTTCTCTTTATATAATGTTTTAGTCTTGTTATTGCCACCAGCATTAAGGCGTACACGCATGAAGGCATGGATAAAAGTATCTATGTCTTGGTTACATATGATAGTAGAAAGTTTAAAGTCATACAGATATTTTACAAAGCGGGATATTTGTATGACGCCGCAAATTGCATTTATAGAAAGATTCCTTAATACACGTTATGGACGTACTGATATATTCATAGGCGAAGGTTTTAACTTAGGCCCATGGGTATGGAATAAAGAACCTCAACAAGGTGATTTTGACTTTTTTATAGATGAGCCAGACAGTTTTATATTCAATGAAGTTGATGCCGTAAATGTTAGTTTTGTTGTAAATATACCTTTTACTTTACAAGATCAAGTTCAGCATATTGCAGCAATAGTTCAAATCTATAAATTACCTGGTAAATCATTTATAATTCAAAAATTTTCAACATGAAACGATTACGCAATCTTAATGGGGGCTTACCCTTAAGGCTTCAGGATTTTGATTTAATTCAAAATAATATTATTGATGCAGTAGATTGTATTATACAAGCTTTACTACCTGGCGAAACAGGGATTATACTTAAGGGGTTATCAGTAAATGTAGGTGTTTATGTTAATGCACAAGCTGGATGGTTATATCATAATGGCGAAATATTTTTTGTTCCACAGGCCAGTTTTGACTATGATGGCTCAAAGATTCTTTATCTCAAACCAGCTTTTATTACTGAGCAAGCCAGGACTTTTAAAGATGGCAGTATCAAAGATGTTCATGAAATAAGAAATTATGCTTGGGGTTATGATCTTACAGTACCATCTGATGCTGTTAGGTTTAATGATTTGTATAGTTTAGAGACTCTACTCAAAACTAAATTGCAGGCTTCATTAGGTATGGGAGCCGATCTAAAAGCATTTATTACTATCCCTTATGCTAGTGGATTTAGTCCGGCAACAACATTAAATGGAATTCGTTTATTAAGTAATTCATATAATGTATTAATGCTACATGGTGCTTTTTATGCAGAGACAAGTTATGGCAAAATAGCCACTTTGCCAATTGGTCAACGACCATCAGGAGATGTGGTTGGTTTCTTTTATAATGGTACTGCCACTCCGGCAGTTCTTAAAATAAAAACAAATGGGGAGATTCATGTAGCAAATGCTAGTACCAATCAGGTAAATTACATAACATTTACATTTAATCGTGTATTCGACAATGATGTTAGTTATAATCTGCCCGTGACAGACCCTCCACTTCCTGATAATTGATTTAATGTTTTAGAGATAATGTATTCTGTACATTTCGTTTTAATAAATTTGTACAATTTGATTTGTCGATTATAT
>CAZJIO010000154.1:0-6043 GCA_964546035.1 uncultured Eubacteriales bacterium
CCCGTTGGATTATTAGGATTACAAATCACGACCACCTCAGGCTTCGTTCTATGAATTTCCTCTAGTAGCAGCTCACAATTTAGGGAGAAACTGTCTTCTGATTTTAGTTCATAGTATATGCACTCTGCCCCATATTGTTCGAAAGCTCTTTCATATTCGTTGAAAGTCGGTTGAATCAAGAGCACTTTTTTTGCTTTAATGGCTCTAGCAAACAGATAGATAAGCTCAGTTGCACCATTTCCCATGATCACTTGTTCAGCTCTTAAGGATAGGTTATTGGCTATCGTCGTCCTTGCCTCAATTGAATGAGGCTCCGGATAATGCTCTAGCCGTTCTAATTGTTCTATCATAAATGCTCGCGCCGTCTCAGGAAACCCTAAAGGGTTCAAATTAACACTAAAATCCAGCATATCCTTTTGTTTACCAAAATAACCCCCGTGTTTGTTCATCATGCTATCCTCTTTTATTTATTGCTTTATAAAGCGCATAATAACCCCAAGCAGATCAAAAACATAACTACTTGAGAAGCATACATAATGCGCAGTGTTGCAGGAATATCCTTCAGTTCTATTGGTCTATGTGCATCACCGATGGTCGGCTTAACCAAGATTTCATTAAAATACCGATTTGTCCCACCCATTTGTATCCCTAGTAGCCCGGCTACCGTTGATTCTGGATAGCCACAATTTGGACTCTTATGGTTTCTTCTATCTCTCATAAGCATACGTATCCCATTTTTCAAATCATAACCAAGCACAGCCCCACCCATTAACATACATATACTCCCGATTCTTGCAGGAATATAGTTAAGGACATCATCTGTTTTAGCTGAAAAATAACCTATTTCTCGGTAGGGTTCCTGTATGTAACCTACCATAGAGTCTAGGGTATTAACTGTTTTGTACAAAAATACGGCTTGTACTGGGACATTAAAAATCAATCCTATAAGGATATAAAAAAGTGGCGCTAATACCCCATCTACCGTATTTTCTGCGGCTGTTTCTACTGCTGCCTTAATCACTTCTTCCTCATTCAAATTTTGGGTATCTCTACCCACAAGATAAGAAACAAATCGTCTGCCTTCTAAAAGACTACCTGCCTTTAGCGCGTTATACACCTTCATAACCTCTACTCTAAGGCATTTCGCGGCTAATGAAGTATATAGTAAGTAAATGGTGATCAAGAGTCGTAACCAAGGATGAATGAGGTTGGCCACATATAACAAGCCCGTGATAAAGCCAACCACACTTCCTGCTGAGAGGATTAATAAAAAGAAACCACCCAATTTTAAAGGCATCCCTGACTTTCTAATACCTTTTTCTAAATAGTGAATCCCTTTACCAATGAAGCTAATGGGATGTGGTATTGTTATTGGATCACCAAAGATCCAATCCAAAAGTACAGCGCTACATAAAATCAATATATTTTCCATTACACGATACCTACAATTGCTTTGATCTTTTCAAGGTCAACATGACTTCTCACCAGATCAGCAAGGCGGTCATACTCTGCCTCTTTAAAAAGATTATAGTCCAAAGACTCCTGGGCTAAAAGTCCCTTTTTCACCCTCATTGTATTGAGGAGGGCATTTCTAAAGGCATTGTTATCAAAGAGTCCATGCAAATAAGTCCCAAAGATGTTTCCTGTCTCATTAATTGCGCCATCCCACCTACCATCCTCAAGGAAAATTGCCGGTCTAACACCCCCATGAAGTTCTGTAATGCCCATATGAATTTCATACCCCTTCAGTGTCATATCCTCTAGTCCTTCAATAAATTGAAGGGGTACCTTAAGTTGACCGCTCATTTGGACCGTGGTTTTTTCTAGGGACATTGTGGTGTCGGCGTTGATTAGCCCAAGTCCATTAATGATAGACTCCGTGGTTTCAACACCCTGTGGATCTGATATGGATAAGCCGAGCATCTGGTAGCCCCCACAAATACCTATGATTGGCGTTCCCTGACGATGGGCGCTGTAGATTTTTTTGGCCAACCCAGTGTTGTGTAAAAAGACCATATCCTTCAAGGTATTTTTACTCCCAGGTAGGATGATTAGGTCAAGATCTTCTAGCTTTTCCTCCAGGATATAGGTAACAGACACATCGGGCTCCATATCAAAAACTGTAAAATCTGTGAAATTAGACATATACGGCAACCTCATGATTCCTATCTTTAAGTCACCTTGCCCCTTATTATTGAACCGAGTTGTGACACTGTCCTCATCGTCAATACTTAAGGGCATAAATGGCACAACCCCAAGACATGGAATCGGAATTTTTTGATAAAACATTTCAAGCCCAGGCTGTAAAATCGCGATATCACCACGGAATTTGTTGATGATATACCCCTTTATGCGTGCCCTTTCAACGGGTTCTAAAAGCATAATCGTGCCGTAGAGTGCCGCAAAAACGCCTCCCTTATCAATGTCACCGACTAAAATAACTGGCGCATCAACCATCTCAGCCATACCCATATTGACAATATCATTTTCTCTTAAGTTGATCTCAGCAGGACTTCCTGCTCCTTCTAAGATAATCACATCAAAACTTTGATCGAGTACATCATAGGCCTTGAGAATGACAGGTTTTAGTTCATTCTTGTAAGCAAAATAATCCCTAGCCTTCATATTCTTAAATACTTTACCATTTAGAATCACCTGACTGCCTACATCACTTGTGGGCTTTAACAGAATCGGATTCATTTCAACCCTTGGCGCTATGCCTGCTGCTTCAGCTTGTACCACTTGGGCTCGTCCCATTTCAAGCCCATCTTCAGTAACATAGGAATTAAGCGCCATGTTCTGAGATTTAAAAGGCGCTGTTTTATAGCCTTCTTGCTTAAAAATCCGACAAAAAGCTGCTGTAATAATGCTCTTTCCTACGGTTGAGGCAGTGCCTAAGATCATTAAATTCTTTGCCATCGTTGCCATCCCTTCTTTAATATTCTATACCTTTACGAAATCGCAATAAAAAAGCTGTATCCAGCTCAAATAAGGCTCAATACAGCAAATCTCTATAAAACATCTTATGAAAAAACTGAAAAAGAGAATCATCCCTTCAGTAAAATGTAATCGAGTTTAACTGTACCTCTTGAGTTCGAAGAGTTTTTGTATATATAAAATACACAGTACATTTCGTTATACATATGGATCTGACTTAAACGTTACGCTCATTTTTCATCTTCTATGAAAAACCGCTCCGTTATTACAGTAGCGTGCCTGTGTGGGGATTACACCCAACTTCCTATACGACAAATGTCGCACAAAAATATGTATAACTCATTTTATTTTTTATATTTTCAGATGCTAGTGTATCATACATTTTTTATATAGTCAAAATTAGCACTGCTCTTGGTCTGATGTCATTTAAATCAAAAAGAACAATGTTCCCCGATGGAAGGCTTTTTCATTCAGTATTTTCATGTTATAATTCTAAGATGATATTCAACAAAATGTCACTATTAGGGAAAAGATAGGTGAAATTATGTCATTATTTAAATGGATACGATTACCTGATAAGAAACTATTATATGAATTTACACAATCAATACTGCAAGACAAGAGAAAGCTTTCATCATACATAATATTGCTTCTATTAATAACCATTGTCTCTTTGATCATGTCTCATAACTACAAATGGTATGATAAACCCATCGTGAAAATAACTGCTGTTGAAAATTCCTTCAGTCATGCAAACAGTGTGGATGATTGGTCTAAAGAGCGCTATTATGATCAAAGATTAATTGGTCTCATTATGAATGGCACACATAAGGGAAAAGAAGTATTTATTCAGAACCAATATTCCTCATCTGGTATTTATGACGAAAGATACAAAGTGTCAGATGAAGTGTTCGCTTCTATATCAACCGGAGAAAAGAACATCTTGACTGGAACCATCACAGGATTGAAAAGAGATAAGTATCTAGCCCTACCCTTCTTCATCCTGTTAGTCGCAATTTTATTAGTGATTAGAAAAAAAGGGATTCTGACAATACTTTCTCTATTTACCAACATCTTTATTTTTTGGTATGCTTTGAAGTTATATGAACAAGGGACGAACTTACTGATACTCAGTAGATACATGATGATCTTTTTCACAACACTATCTCTATTGTTGATCAGCGGTGTTAAAGTGAAGACCTTTGCTGCCATTTTTTCAACATTAGCAACAGTCGGAATTATTTCACTGCTTTTCAAGCTGGTTATGACTTATTCCAATGGTGTAGATTATGCCTATATGGATTATATATTAAATCCTAATAATCTCGATGATATTTTTGAATCACAGTTATTGATTGGAGGATTGGGGGCCATTATGGATATATCGATTTCCATGGCCGCTATGATCAATGAATTGCTAACAAAAGACAAGCATATTGGCTTTATAGCCTTGTGGAAGTCTGGCCGTGAGTTAGGACATGATATCATGGGCACTATGATTAACGTTATGTTATTCACCTTTTTATGTGGAAGCATCCCAATGATTATATTGGAAATGGAAATGAACATTAGATTGTATACCATTGTTTCTTTTCATATGACCTTTGAAATATATCGATTCTTGTTAGGTGGTATCGGTATTATGATCGCAGTACCCATTTCATTGGTCATCTCAACCTTCTTGCTAAAGAAATGGAGGCGATAACATGCTATTATTATCTTTAACTTTTATAATCCTATTGATTCTGATTGGCGGAGAAAGAGGTATCAAGTCTTTAGTTTCTTTGGGACTAAATGTCTTAGTGCTTTCGATTCTGTTGACTTTCATATCATGGAAATTCAGTCCTCTACTCCTCACCTTCCTTGCCAGTCTCTTAATCAGTAACATTACACTGTTTTATCAGAATGGAAAAAATGCAAAGACAATAGCTTCTTTTCTTTCAATAATTATCGTTGTCTTGATCCTCCTGAGCAGTACCTTTATTCTTGGCTATGAAGCCAAACTTGGGGGCTTGAATGAGCTCATTCAGGGTGAGACCATGTCCTTTGGTATATCGGCTGATATGAATATTAATATGTTTCAAATCGCCATTGCCATGATTGTCACGGGTCTAATGGGTGCTGCTATTGACACTTCAATCACCATATCCTCTACGGTATATGAGATTTATAGAAATAACCGGCAACTTAACAGAAAAGAGTTGTATGACTCAGGCATTCAAATGGGAAAAGATATCCTGGGTACAACAATAAATACCCTATACTTTGCGTATATAGGTGGATCAATGAGTTTATTGATACTATACAAGACATTTCATTATTCAATACTAGAGGTCATTAATTCCAAAGCTTTCCTCCAAGAGACAATCTACATTATTATGAGCGGAATCAGCTGCGTTTTAATCATTCCAATTACTGCTGCAACAATATCCTATCTGATTATAAATCATGAAAAGTTCCAGAAGCATCTAGACGAAGACGAGTTATTTCAAAAAGTTCCTGTTGTTTAGAATCGTTTGCTTTTATGGAAGGTATTTGGTATCATATGATTTGTAACAACATGACAAAAAGTTATTAAAAAGGTGGAATATAATGGATAATCAAGAGCAAAAACATCAAAGGCGTCCGCGCTATAATGGCACACATCCTAAGGCTTTTAAAGATAAATATAAGGAACTTCAACCAGAGAAATATGCAGATGCCGTAGCAAAGGTTATTCAAAAAGGCAGTACGCCTGCTGGTATGCATCGATCAATATTCGTTAAAGAAATATTAGAATTCTTACAAATCACACCTGGCCAAACTGGCTTAGATGCAACCCTCGGATATGGTGGTCATACTTTAGAGATGCTTAAATGTTTAAATTCAGAGGGGCATATGTATGCAACGGATGTGGATTCTATAGAATTACCCCGAACTAGGGAACGTTTAGAGCGTTTAGGTTATGGCGCTGAGATTCTAACCATTAAAGAGATGAACTTCTCTAACATAGATCAAGTCGTTTTAGAAGCAGGACCCCTCAATTTCGTATTAGCAGATTTGGGCGTCTCTTCAATGCAAATAGATAATCCAGAAAGAGGGTTTTCCTTTAAGACTGAAGGACCTT
>CAZJIO010000154.1:6053-7979 GCA_964546035.1 uncultured Eubacteriales bacterium
GCTGAATCCCAATAAAGGCATTTCCGCTGCCGAACGTTTGAAAACTATTTCACAAAATGAATTGCAAGGTATGTTGTCAGAAAACGCAGACGAGCCTAATGCAGTCATCATCTCTCGTGCTATTGTTTCGGCCATCAAAAAGGGCAGAGACCTTTCAACAACAACTAGGCTCCAACAAATTATTAATGATGCTTTGCAATTTATTCCTGAAAAAGAAAGGGATGAAGCCATCAAAAAAACTTGTCAACGCTGTTTTCAGGCACTGCGAATTGATGTGAATAATGAATTTGAAGTGTTGTATGAATTTTTAGAAAAACTGCCGGCTTCCCTTGCCTCAGGTGGGCGTGTTGCAATACTTTCCTTCCACTCTGGTGAAGATCGTCTGGTTAAGAAATCTTTTAAACATTTTCTCCGTGAAGGGGTCTATAAAGAAATAGCTCCTGATTCTATACGACCCTCTTCAGAAGAATGTAATACCAACAGTCGCGCCCGCTCAGCAAAGTTGCGATGGGCTATTAAAGCCTAATTTTCAACTTCTATTTCATAGAGCATAGCGCCATGAGCAGGAATCTTTATGTTCAGCGAAGGACTGTTTAAATTCATTTTCTCACCTGACCATAAATCTTCTATGTACGTTACAGTTAGATTGGCCAGATTACTTACTCTATTTAAAACCCCTAGATATTTGTCAAAGTCAAGGGTCACGTCAAGACTTGCGTCACTTAGATTGTAAATTGATACGTAGATTTTCTCCTGATCATTACTTTCAGATACCCAAATGGCTTGGACCTGATTGCGTATCACTTGTTTAGCACCATAACTATTCTTGAGTAAACCTAAGACCTTCTCGTTCGTTATCAACTTTAGGGTCCATTCATCAAGCTTAGTCAATTCTGCGCCCAGCATGAGAGGTGAACGAAAATGACACCAGAGGGTCATCATGGTGATTTGCTCATCTTTTGTAAAAAGGGTCATTCTTTCGTGATTAAAGCCTTTACCGACATAGCCTAAGGGCAGCATATCACAATCGGGATAACAACCTTTGCTGACATGATTTTGCCAAAGCTCACAGCGCTGGAACATATTGAGTAATAAGGGCCAATGATCCCAGAAATCATCCGTAATGCGCCACATGTTGGCGTATTTTTCATAATGCCATGCTTCTTCGATTTTGGCTGGTCCAGGAGACAAACTAAAGACCATGGGACGTCCAGTTTTTTGAATCGCTTCATTCATCATGACGATTTCTTCTTTTGCAGTTGGCATATCCATCCGACTAATATCATCACACTTAATAAAATCAACATCCCATTCGGCATACAGAGCAAAAATACTATCATAATAGGCTTGGGCGCCTTCTGCTTTAGGATTAATCCCATACATATCTGGATTCCACAAGCAAATATTATTGGCCTCTGCAATTTCATTAGCAGTTTGAGTCGTATTAGCAATTGGTAAATGACGATGCGCTGCTTCTCTGGGGATCCCGCGCATGATATGGATACCAAACTTCAGCCCTAGCTCATGAATATATTCTGCTAGTGGTTTGAAGCCTTGACCATTGACGGCAGAAGGAAACCTTTGTGGACAAGGCAATAAACGCCCATAGTCATCCATTTCTACCTTCCAAAAGGGAATATATTGATGCTTTTCTCTTTGGGTCCCTACATCATAGGCATACCACTCAATATCCACAACTATATACTCCCAACCAGAGGACTTGAGATGCTTCGCCATATAATCAGCGTTCCGTTTTACGTCCTCTTCAGTAACGGTGGTGTCATAGTAATCATAGCTATTCCAGCCCATGGGTGGTGTTTTAGCACATTCGTTTTTATTCATTTTAATCCGTTGCCAAAACCTTATAAAACTCTATAAGATTAAGTTTAATTCCCTGTTCACCGTGTCCGATTTGGCATAAGCTAC
>CAZJIO010000155.1:0-3591 GCA_964546035.1 uncultured Eubacteriales bacterium
CCGTGCTCTTTGAATCAATTCTGCCTGGTTGTGTGGAGAGATTTGCTCCTTCAATAACCCAGTTTCATTTTGAATTTCAGCATACATTTTCAACAAAATGCTTTCATCAATATGATCACCACCATGATAGGCTTCTCCACCTTCGCTCATTACTTGTAAATGGATTTGCTCTTTGGTAAGCTGTGCTACTTCAAAAAGGGTAATATCTAGGGTTCCACCACCAAAGTCAAAGATCATAACCTTTTCACTTTTCTTGAAATCATGTTTGAAACTATAAGCAAGAGCTGCCGCTTTTGGTTCCTCAATCAAGCAAATCAAATCTTCAGAAAGACCGGCAAGTTGGCAAGCCTTCATTGTAGCTTTCTTAGCACCATCATCAAAATCATAGGGAACCGACACCACTACACCAATGATCATTCCCTTTGGATTCATCGTTTGTACATGGGTGAGCAGTTCTCTCAGTATTTTAGCGGACAACTCTTCGGGAAGATAATGCTCATTTTCTAATGTTACGGATTCTAATGCGCCCATTTTGCGTTTAATGGACAAAACTGTGGTTTCAGGATAAATGACCATAGAACGTAAGGCTTCCTCACCGATGACCCATTCCTGATTGCCCATAGACGTACGTAATTGAACGACTGAAGGCATTGGAATCTTACCAAAACCTTGACTGATGTCAATTGCCTTAGGTATTTTTTCTATAAAATCAAAATAGCTGACCACAGAATGTGTCGTGCCTAAATCTATACCTAAAACAATCCAGTTCTCATCAATTTTCGAGCCTGACAGTATGGCTTGCTGGTAGCTTTCCCACATTTAAATCCCTTCTTTCACCCATTTTACATAGGTAAGTGTTCTACGGTTAAATCAACTTTCCCGTCTGATAGATGCTCTATTCTAAGAAAAAACCTGACAAACCCATCCAAGTGTCCCATTCTTTGGATGAACTTCTCTACTTCGACGACTTGGCTACCTAGATGACCTTGAGAAATCAAACATAGCTTTAACACTTCTTTCTCTTTAAAATCCACTAGGATCATTTGTTCCTCTTCATCCATGGGTATAAGGGTATCTAGGGTGTTTTCAAGGATTAAACCATAAGTTTTTGCAACGAACTCTTTTTCTCTGACATCCAGATCAAACAGATCCAAGTAATCGGCAGCAGCTACCAAACAGCTTCCCTTTGAGACACCTTCATAGATATTCGACTCGATTACTGTCAAATGGTTCTTAACTATTCGCTGGGGCCAAATCATTTTAAAGCCTTGTCCAACTAGGATCACAGGAATATTTTGGCTAGTCAATTGAAGAATTCTTGCCTCGAAATACGCCACAAATGGTTCTAATATTTCAAGCATTCTTCCATAGCTGAGGACCTTTTGAAAAGGGGGATATGCAAAATTAAAGTATATTTTATGACCTTGCTCTTTAGCATGTTTTTGAAAAATTGCCATTAAATTTTGATTAAAAAGGCCATCAATTTGTTTGCTTTCTCCATCTGTAAGCATCAATTGATTCAACTCTTGCTTGTACAGTTGTTCAATTTCCCCTCTAAAGGCAGCTTCAATAGGTTTAAGTGCTGAACGACTATCCTGACGATCCTTAGAGACAGTAACTTGACTGTCTTTCTTTTCTAAAATCAATGATGTAATCGCCAAATAACTATAATCAAGTAGGCAAACTTTGTCTTCTATTGGCAGTTTATTGGTCATTATAAACTGTAAGATAGCTTCAGAAGCTCTTATAACATGGACCTTTATGGGGCTAAAAGACCTCATACCCTCTAAAATTAAATCCTTAAGCTGTAAATAAGACCCATCTTCTATGGCAATACATATGCTTTCAATAACCGCATTAGGATTTAGCCCCTTAAAGCTATCTAGTATTTTACCTATAAAAATTCCAAAGAGAGCGCTAGGTTCAAATGCCTCTTCTCCTAAATGAACAGTTTCATTTAAACTCAACACCTCCATCAAAAAACGGGTTTGGGTACCCTCTTGATATTGGTTAAGCTGAGCATCTGCACCGATAAGAAAGGTCTTTTCATCGATGAGATATTGCAGGATCAAAGGAACAGCTGTATCCCCATAACCACCACTGAGATCATAGGTAAGGGGCTTTAAGGTGTTTTGATCAAGGTAACTGATCGATGCAAGTCTCTGTCCCAGATCTAGTCCAATTATGTATTTTCCTTCATCAATTTTGGCCTTTTTTTTCTGCATGGCTAACCTACTTTACAGATTTATTTTGCTGCGGTGACATTTGCTCTTAGAATAACAAAATCTTCGAAACGGTATCCTTTGGTATGCACCGAGATGACTTCGCCCTTTTGATAACCCTTATTTTCTTCTACAAGAATTGCATCATGCTCTTTTCCATTGAACTTTTCATGAGGGATTGGCTCAAAACTAACAATTCTAGACTGATTCAAAATTTTATCAATGTACACATAACAATCCAAAATAATTTTTACTGCTTGCCGCACTTGATCGTGTTCAAGATGCTCTAATTTGGGCAAAGAGTGATGTACCAACTCTTCAAGGGTACTCATTTCAGACAATAAGTCCGTTCTGAGAAAGGATAAATCAACCTTTAAATTATGTTCTAATAAGCTATGAATCAGCTTATTATAGCTCTCATGGGCTGCAATAAAGGGTCTTTCTGAACTTATTAACATGACATCAAAGGAGTCCCTTACCTTGTTGTGAATCCGATTACCAAAATCTAATAGCTGCTTTTCATAAGTAACGGTATGTTCCTTTTTAGTCAGGGTATATTCATATTCTTTATCCTTAACAGCCTCATATTTCAATTGAAGGGTTTCCACCATAGCAAGAAGGATTTTTTTCTCTACCTCTGGCAATGACATTTCCTGTAACCTGAGCTCCTTCAAGCTGTTTTGGGCTATTTTTAAGTACTCAACCGTCTGACAACTGGCAATCAAAAATGCTTTTGAAGCCTCACTTAATTCTTGCATGGAAAACATAATTGCCTTTCTAATTTCATCACCAATGCTCACTGTCAGCCTACCGATAATTTCTTGTTTGTTATTGTCAAAATCTAAAAAACAGTCTATGATCTCTTCATTTTCAACCATACGATCCATGATTTGTTCATAACTAATAAGGGCTTCAAAAGAGTGATGAATGGTTTCCATAGAAAAACCCTTTTGATTTACCACTTGGAACATCTTTTGCTCTTTCATTTCTAGTTTTCTATAGATTTCCTGAATAATAAGGAGTATGGTTTTCAAAGTTTCAACTTCAGAGTTATCAATGAGCAGATCATCCAGATTATCAGCTCGAAGGGACTTAAATACTTCTAAGTTCTTTTTAATAGCGCTGATCAGGCTCATGTATTTTTTGCCATAAACTCTTTTATCAAATTGATTGAGCTCCTTGAGTGCCGCACTATGCAGTTCCTTCAAGGGGGACATGTTTTTTTCTAGCACGTGATTTAGCAACGCCTCAATCATTTTTCTCATATCTAGATCTAAAAAAATAGTGGATAAATTCGCGTCAATATAGGATGAAATGCTTTCTTTAATGATGCCTTTCATAAGGTTTATGTCCTGAGAAATCATAGACA
>CAZJIO010000155.1:3611-7927 GCA_964546035.1 uncultured Eubacteriales bacterium
CAAATGTAAGCATATTATCCGTTTCCTTAGGAAAATCGGATAATGCATTTTGTAAAGTTTCCGTAATACCTTCAAGAACTTCTTTGATGGCAGGTGATTTAATCCGACTATAATTTTTATGAAAAATATCCACACACTTAATGAAAATAGCTTCAATTTCACTCGTAAACTCGTCTAAAGACTCTATTTCTTTTAATTGATTATGTTCCTCGAGCTCTCGTTTAAAGCCAAAGAGAAATAAAGAGGATTCATTTTCTAAAAGTCTTATGATGTTATTTGAAAATTTCTCTTCAAATTCTTTTCTGTTGAGCAGCTGCTCTAACACACTATTGTCTAAATCCTGCTCTTTGATAAATAGATTCACACTGAGTCCTCCTTAACGGTTTTTCTAATACATTTGGTCCACGGTCAGTTGGGTGACTACGCCAACATCACTGGTACTTTTTGCTTCGACAGACAACATATTGTCTTGTCCAATTTTAAAGAGGATTTTCACCTTTTCTATACCTTTACTTTGAGCAGGAATACCTCTCAAGGTAGTGCCAGCCAGCCTTTTCATGCCTTTTTCATAAACAAATTTAAGTCGATCTTCTGGTAGCATATCTTCAAAGACTGCTATTGCCATGGAAGTAATATGATCATAATTTGTTTGAAGTAGTTCAGGGGCTTCTATAACAAGTCCCTCTTTTGGGATTTCCATATCTCTACCCACTATTTCTAAAAACCTTCTTCCCGCAATTTCAAGTCCCAGGGCATGAATGGTCTTTTCACGCACTTTTGGACCTTTCATGGTAGGCAACATAATCATGTTGCAATAAATTGCTGCGCCATTAGAAATACTCAGGGCTGGACTGATTTTCGTCTGAAAAGGTTCCATAGAAAAGCGCTCAACAATTTGTCTCTTTACTTCTGGAATTGCGGATGTTCCCCCAACTAGAAAAATTTCATCTATGTCAGACGCCTTCAAATGAGCCATCTCCAAACACTGATTGACACATAAAATCGTCTCCTCCACCAAATGTTTAACACTCTTACCTGCCATCTTGGCGAAATTCTCAGGGGTATCATCTAGCTGTTGACTTCTTTTATGATAAAGAAAAGCCTCTCTTGTAATTTCCATTTGAATGTTCACAATAAAGGGTTCTTGTAGAAATGGCGCTAACACAACCTTTGTCGAGTTGGTCATTGAAAGCCTTTCTTTTGCACTATTAGCAGCATTATAGAGTCGCATACGTGCCATTTTCTTATTCTTCTTAGAAACACCATCGTCACTGTTTAAGTCAAATAAGTCGATTTTTCCCTTTGTTTGACGTAGGAACTCTTCATAAAGAAGGTCCATCATCATTTGATCGATGTCATTCCCCCCTAGATAATTATCACCAAAAGTACTGAGTATGGCAATTTGGGGTTCTTCTTGTTCGGACCCCTTGATGCTTAAAGCGCAGGCATCAAAGGTACCGCCACCAAAGTCGTAGATCAACACTTTTTTTTCTTCAGTGACTCCCATAGCATAAGCAATGGCTGCTGCTGCAGGTTCGAGTCTTAGAAATACAGAATTTTCCTCAAATCCTGCCATCACTGCAGCTTCCTTGGTTTTTCTCTTTTGCTTGTCTGTGGAATTTGCTGGTACGGTAATCACACAACCTGTAAATTCACCAGCAATTTTTAAGACCTCTCGTATATATTGATCCGCTTGCCCTTTCAGATAAGACAATAATTCTGCGACGATACTTTCAACAGTAAACTCATAATCCTTCCCTGAAACATGGACTTGGAGCGTATCCTCCGTTCCTAATAGCCTCTTAATGGATAAAATCGTGCTCTCCGAGAAAATAACAGCGCCTTCCTTAGCTGCTGCACCGAAGGTTCTACTCAGTTTACTGGGGTCTTCATCGTCTTCTTCAAAAGCAATCACCGTTGGAAAAATTTGACTGCCATCTATCGGGAGGGTATAGACTTCACCTTCGTCATAATGATAAATACTCACAACTGAATTGGTGGTTCCAAAATCTATACCCAAATACAAACCTTTTTCAACTTCTAAGCCTAATGTCCCCAAAGTAGTACCTCCTTAGAGAATGGTTACTCTTTCTATTTCTTTTTTTGTATGCGACAGATAATGGTCAATAGACCGCTCAATACTGAGTTCATCCTTCATTTCTTCACTGATTTCAACTGTATTAATCAGATCAAATAAGCTTTCAGCTTGATCTTGTTCAATCAAATTTCGTTTAATATAAAGATCACTGAGCTTAATGTCACTTTTTCCATCCTGATCCTTTTCATCAATGTAATATTGGATTGCTTCATTGTAAAACATGACAATATTTACAATATACATACCAAGTGCAATATGCTTCATCCTTATACAATGATACTGCTGCTCTTCATTCATTCGATAGTAAAAATAAACGGCTCGATTAGGTGAAGAGTTATATTCAAAATAATGATAGATTCGATTGCTTTCCCCTAAAATATCCTCAGACACTAATTGTGCAAACCAAGAAAAGACAATTCCTTTACTCATTAAATGATGGATTAATCTTTCTTGAATATGTTCATTTTTAACATCTGTTTCCGTATAAGCTTTTAACAAAGCTATGGAAAGGGCCAAATCCTCTTCTAAATGAGGTGCATTTTCAAGTAACTCAAGAACACCAAGGGGTGGTTTAACATCCTCAATAATAATCTGAGCTGCGATGTAATTGAGCATCCATTCATGAATGGATATAATCGTCAGATCCTTACAATAACTCACATACACTTCCATTATTTTTTCGGGATACTTTCTTGTTAAAATTCCTTTATAAAGTATTTCTTCTTCCAATTTATTGGATTTGTACCCATTGTCTTGCATGATATCATGCAAATAAAGCAAGCTTTTCAACTTACCTTTGAAGTGTTCTCCCATGATTTTAAGAATAGGAATATCGTAACAACCTTTGGCAAATGCCCGCATTGCCATGATGATTGCTTGGTTGCTCCCTTGTCCATAAAGCTTCTCAATAATTTCAATTTCTAAATTTTGTGGAAGATCCTCTAGCTTTTGTTCATGACTTAAGGCAATGAGCTGATTGTGCTGATTTGTATTCAATAAATAGGTCATATATCTTTGCTTTTCCGAGAAATTGTGTGGTACCATCAATTCCTTTAAGATGCCAAGTTTCATGCCCTCCATTTTTTTCGAGTGATAATTGTACAAACCTTTGTATTTTTCTTTTTGTAATAAAAGGTTTAAGTAAAAAAATTCTTGAGCCGTTTTTTCTAGTTTTTCTGGATTGAAGATTAGTTTAATACCATCAAGATTAAGCATTTCATTGCAGTGATAAGCTGCTTGGATATAGGCTTGCTCAAGATCAGTGATATGAAGCCGTTCTAACATGGCTCTATTATAAAGGTAATGTGCCTCTGAATCTTTTCTTTTTTCTCCAATGTAAGTTGCACAAATCAAGGTAAGCATCTGCTTGTTAGACTCTAACCCATATAATTTTTGAGCTATGACACCATTGATATTGTTATGCCTCAAGAGTAATTGTTGACTGGTTTCTATCCGCCTAAGCCATTTGGAAGAGATGACATTTTTACGCGCTGACCATAACAAGAGTGATTTATAAAAGGGGTCTTCCTGACTAGGTACCATAGGAAAATGATTCATTAACAATGCCGCTTCTGTGTAAAGAAAAGTATTCTTAACATTCAATAAATAAAGATTTTTGTACTCCTCATAACTGTTGTTTCTATTGCCAATGAGCCTATTTTTTAAGAGCACCTTGGCCCAGCTATCCCGATTGTTCGGTTTCCAAGGCCTGATGAGTTCCTGTACCTGCTCACCTTTAATGAGTTCTAAAAACAACATGAGAATGTCGCTTACATCTTGATTCTCTTTGTCATAATACAGTAAAAAACGATCTAAATTATTGATTTCCTTTAAAGCTAGTTTTTTATCACCCATTTCAAGGAGCAAAAAGCAATAGAAAAGTCTGAGTCTCACATTGGTTCGGTCAAAATTAATGGCTCTGCCTAATTTTAATATCAATTCGTCTAGTGCTTTCACTTTAAGGTTGCTAAACTGTTCGGTACAATACTCATAAATAATCTCTTTGATCAGGTTCTTATGTTCTTCTATTGTCTTAACGGATTCTTGTTCTTCCAACTTCGTTAAATCCGTAAGGACTGTCAGCAGCTTCTGATCCATGCTTTTATGACCAATCATCATTTCTACCGTAAAGGAGAGTTCTATTCGAGGGTTTGTTTTTAATGGCACTCTACCCAACATTCGATCCAATTTAGTAACTTTAAAGGTAAATTCTATTTTT
>CAZJIO010000156.1:0-639 GCA_964546035.1 uncultured Eubacteriales bacterium
TTTCAACTTCATAGCCTTCATATTTTAGTTCCAATTCTAAAAACCGAGCAATCTTCACTTCGTCTTCTACTATTAGTATTTTAATCATCTTATGTCTTACTCCTCTATTACTATTTCAAAATAGTCATCCTCGGTTATGGGTTTTATAGGCATTTCAACTGGGTTTTCAGCCACTTGGTTCGTAATAATGGCCTGTTGCTCCTTTGGAGCCTCTTCCTTTGGATCTTCTACCCAAGTTGCTGGTGTCGGAGCAGTTGTTGGTGCTGTTCTCGTTGTCGTATCTGAATCTCCCTCATTTTCGGGATTTCTAGATGGAACTTGAACTTTTTCAATTCTCATATCACATTCAAAAATCAAAACCAGTAAAAAAACAACAAATAAAGGGAATAGATGACGATATACGCCGTCAATTAAAACAAGGACTACTAAGACGATTAAAGGTAGGTCAAGAAGTAATTTCCCCTTTCTTGTTAAAATTAATCTATATAGAATCAGTTGTGAAAAAATATCCCGTAGGGAAGTTTTAAATCTTTCCCATCCAGAATTTCTTCTTTTAGTGATCAGGTACATCGCCATATTGATATCGCCCTTTGTTTGCTTGAGCGTATACTCCGCCTCTTCATAGGAGACATCTACTTT
>CAZJIO010000156.1:663-1275 GCA_964546035.1 uncultured Eubacteriales bacterium
TCTGAAATATTCATAACGTATCCCTCCTAATCATTTCTTTCCTTCAGTATAACCGCAAATGATTACCACTGCTTTAGCTTAACATTAGAATACCATTAGAAATACTAGCAACAATGCTTTACGACCCAGCATGATTTAATTTTACTTTTGTCGCGTTAAAGTGTCAAGAGATATATAAAACGGGGATAAGTTAAACAAAGTCAATCTACATATTAATAATGTTAATAATGATATTAACTAAATCAATTTTAATATTGACATTTTAAATTTATAGGCGTATATTTATCTTATCAATTACAATTGAGGTGAAATAAATGAAATACAAAGCACCAGGAAAATGTCCCGTGTGTGGTGAGAAGTTATCTATTATAAAACTTGGGTGTCCTAAATGCTCTTCCTCCATTGAAGGCGACTTTCAACCGTGTGAATTTTGCCGTCTACCTGAAGAAGAACTCGATTTTATTAAAGTCTTCATTAAGTGCAGAGGTAATATTAAGGATGTTGAAAAAGAATTAGGTATTTCCTATCCCACTGTTCGTGGTAAATTGGACTCTGTCATTCGTTCCTTAGGCTTTGATGTGAACACCAAAGAGCTCGCCGCTGAAAAGGAAT
>CAZJIO010000156.1:1366-7915 GCA_964546035.1 uncultured Eubacteriales bacterium
TATAAGGAGATTATTAAAATGAGCGAACAACAAAAAATATTAGAAATGATTGAAAAAGGTCAAATCACTGCAGCTGAAGGCATGGAATTGCTAGATGCTTTAAAAGGTATTAAAGCTTCTTCGGAACCTGCTGTTGTCGAGACCTCAAAATTTACCCCAAGAAAAGACTTCAAATTTCTAAAAATTAAAGTTCTTGCTGATTACGGCAAAACGAATGTGAATGTCAACATACCTATACGTCTGTTAACAACCCTAGGCGAAGTGAGCACGAAACTGACATCTTTTATTCCTGCAGATGCAAGACGAGAGATGGAGAGCAACGGCATCGATATCACAGCCATCGATTTCAGTAAGATCATTCATGAAATACTCAACGGCACACTGGATGATCCCACCATCGTAGATATTGATGTCAACGACAATGCAAATGGACCTATCTCGGTAAAAATTTATGTGGAATAGAAGTCAGGACATTCTTACGAAAACTAATAAGCCCTTTTTATTAGGCAAGAATTTTGCCCTTTTATTTTTCGGGAAACTCGTTTCACAGGTAGGGGATGCTGTATATAACTTATCTGTAGCTTGGTTTATACTTACCTTGACAGGATCAGCAGTACAAATGGGATTATACATTGCTCTGTGTACATTGATCTATTTGATTTTCACACCGATGGGTGGTGTATTTGCTGATAAATTCAGTCGCGTTAAAATCATTTACACAACTGACTTTATTCGAGGCATTGCTGTTACGGGTTCTGCAGTCGTCATATTCTTAGAATTATCCACTCCTTTGACACTGCTAACTCTATATATTACTGCTGTTATTTTAAACATCTCAGGTTCGATTTTTGCTCCCGCCTCTATGTCGATCATCCCTGAACTTGTCAATGAAAATGATTTGTTAAAGGCGAATTCCTTTATGTCTATGATTCAACAATTTTCTTCGATTATTGGTGTTATGGCAGGTGGTATACTTTATTCCATAATTGGACCCTTTGGTATTTTCGTCATTAATGCATCTTCTTATATTTTATCCGGCTTTACAGAGCTCTTTATTAAACCTCAACCTAGAGAAATAACGCCTCTTAAGGAAACATTTTTTCAACAGTTTCGGTATGGATTCGCCTTTATTTTAAAGAACAAAGGGTTAATGACCATTATATTTTTTGCAGTCTTTATGAATTTTCTTTTACCACCTATTTTCGCTGTCTTTCTACCTTATATTTTCAATCAGTCCTTGAACGTAGCAGTCATTAATCTTTCCATCACTGAAGTTGCATTAAGTTTTGGAGGAATTATAGGTGCTATTGTCCTAACCCAATCAAAAAAAGACATAGAAATTCGGAAAGCTTTTATATATGGCTCACTCCTTCTTTTCCCTTTAATTTGTTCCATTCCGGTTTTGTTATATTTGAGAACCTCTGGTGAATTAACCCATTTTGTTTTCATGGTCATTTTAAGTGCTCTACTGGCGTTTATGGGTCTGACAATGTCCATTATCAATATACCCGTATATGCCAACTTGCAAAAAAATATTAAACCAGAAATACAAGGACGCATTTTCAGTATTGTTATGACTCTCTGTTCTATCGCTATGCCTCTGGGTGTGCTTCTTTTTGGATGGCTCATTGCTCAAATATCCGTCATTCCTGCACTCATTGCAAATGGTGCGTTTTTAGGAGTTGTCCTCATCCTAATGGTAATTAAACGAAATAGTATTCAAGTTAACTTCGCGGATTAATCACTTAATTCGGATACATTGCCCTCCTCCGACCCAGGCTCAAGCTTGGGTATTTTTTTATTACTTCTACCTTGGATGTCTATTTGCGACAAGAAGTTGTCAATTTCTCCGTCCCGAAAATCCCACTCGATCCTGGGTTGTCAACTTCTCCGTCCCCAAGATGCCAGGAAAGCTAGATATACCTAGATTGTTTATTTTTCACTTAGTTTTGATGGATTTTGGTGAATCTTTGTCACTTTTTCTATATTGACAATAATTTAACGATGTAGTATCCTATAATCATAGCATTGATAAATTATTAACGAGTTTAATGGAGGTATAGATTATGAAAACAGCACTAACAAGTCCTCAAGAAGTGGAAGAAAAGGTCCAATTACTAGTAGAAAATGCTAAAAAGTCCTTAGATCAGTATATGAAGATGTCACAAGAAGAGATCGATAACATTGTTAAATTAATGACACTCTCAGGTATTAATAAGCATATGGAACTGGCTAAACTAGCCGTTGAAGAAACTGGAAGGGGTATTTATGAAGATAAAATCATTAAAAACCTTTTTTCTACTGAATATATCTATCACAGCATAAAAAAAGAAAAGACAGTTGGGATCATAAGTCGAAATGAAGAAGAAGGGTATATGGAGATTGCTGAACCAGTTGGTATCATCGCTGGGGTTACACCTGTAACAAATCCCACCTCAACCACTATGTTTAAAGCACTCATTGCTGTTAAAACGCGTAACCCAATTATATTTGCTTTTCATCCCTCTGCACAAAAATGTTCGTCATTGGCTGCACAAACACTTAAAGAAGCAGCTGTTCTAGCTGGAGCTCCTGAGCATTGTATCCAATGGGTAGAAACCCCTTCACTGGAAGCAACGAAGGTACTTATGAACCATCCTGATGTCTCTTTAATACTAGCAACTGGTGGTTCTGGCATGGTTAAGTCCGCCTATTCCACTGGAAAGCCAGCGCTAGGCGTGGGTCCTGGAAATGTGCCTTGTTTTATAGATGAAACTGCCGATCTAGAAAGATCCGTTACAGACCTCATTCTTTCAAAATCCTTTGATAACGGTATGATCTGTGCTTCTGAACAAGCAGCCATAATTGATAAAAATGTTTATAATGAAGTTGTTGCGCTCATGAAAAAGCACAAATGCTACTTTGCCTCTAAAGAAGAAATCAAAAAAATAGAGCCAGTTGTCATCAATCCTGAAACCCATGGCGTTAATTCTGCCATCGTTGGTAAGTCCCCATATGACATTGCCCTACTAGCAGGTCTACAAATTCCCGTAGACACCAAAATCCTATGTTGTGAAATTGGTGGGGTTGGAGAAAAATACCCACTATCTAGGGAAAAGCTATCACCTGTTCTAGCTATTCTAAAGGCAAAAGACGCAGAAGATGGCATCCGACTCAGTGAAGAAATGGTAGCTTTTGGCGGCTTAGGCCACTCTAGTGTTATACACTCTAAAAACCAAGAGACCATAGATGCTTTTTCAAAGCGATTAAAAACTGGCCGTATTATTGTGAATTCACCTTCCTCCCATGGTGCTATTGGCGATATTTACAACACCAATATGCCTTCTCTCACCCTCGGATGCGGATCATATGGCAAGAATTCAACCACTTCTAACGTAACAGCTGTGAACCTACTCAACAAAAAACGTGTAGCGATTAGGAGAGAAAATATGTTGTGGTTTAAAGTCCCTGAAAAAATCTACTTTAACTCTGGTTCCGTATCTTACCTCAGCAAGATGCCAAACATTTCCCGTGTCTTTATTGTAACGGATCCTTTAATGGTTAAGCTGGGTTATGTGAGTAAAGTACTCTATCATCTTCGAAACCGTCCTGAAGTCATTCATTGTGAAATATTCAGTGAAGTAGAGCCTGATCCATCACTTGATACCATTAAACGTGGCGCAGAGTTGATGAAACAATTCCAACCGGATGCTATTATTGCATTAGGCGGTGGTTCTCCTATGGACGCAGCTAAAGGGATGTGGTTATTTTATGAACAGCCTAACGCTGATTTTGAAAGTATGGCCCAAAAATTCATGGATATCAGAAAAAGAACTTATAAGTTCCCAGAGATTGGTAAAAAGGCAAAGTTTGTTGCGATTCCAACAACCTCGGGTACTGGTTCAGAAGTGACTTCTTTTGCTGTCATTACAGATAAAGAAAAAAACATCAAGTATCCACTGGCTGATTATGAGTTAACACCTGATGTTGCCATACTAGATCCTGATTTTGTTATGTCAGTCCCTGCAAAGGTAACTGCTGATACGGGAATCGACGTTTTGACCCACGCTATTGAAGCCTATGTCTCGGTCTTAGCCTCTGATTACACAGATGCCCTTGCTATGAAAGCCATCCAATTGGTTTTTGAATACCTACCTCAAGCCTATGTCAATGGGATGAATCAGGTAGCTAGAAGTAAAATGCACAATGCTTCAACCATAGCAGGTATGGCTTTTACAAATGCTTTCTTAGGGATCAACCATTCCCTAGCCCACAAATTAGGTGGTGAATTCCACATACCTCATGGTGCTGCTAATGCTGTTATACTCCCATATGTCATAGAATACAATGGTCAATTAACACCTACTAAATTTGTCTCCTTCCCGAACTATGAAAAATTTGTAGCCCCAGAAAAATACGCTGAAATCGCAAGAGCTTTAGGCTTAAAATTCAATACCACAGAAGAGGCTGTAAAAGTACTAGCCGATGCAATCAGAAACTTAATGGCTGACCTAAACATGCCAAAAAGCATCAAGGAGTATGGCATCACAGAAGAAGCCTTCCTCAAAAAAGTGGATTACCTAGCAGACAAAGCTTTTGAAGACCAATGCACGACTGCTAACCCAAGAATGCCACTTGTTTCCGAACTGATTCAAATATACAAAGATGCTTTCTACGGAAAATAATGCTATCATACAAAAACGCTGCCTCACAATTATTTTGTGAGACAGCGTTTTATTTTCACTGTAGTTACATCATTTTAAAGTGTCTTTTTGCATCATTGACAATTATGCCTACTTCTACCTCAAGAAAAGTGAGGGGAAGTGTATTGAGTTGAGACATATATTCTTCAAATATGGCAACTCCTGATTTAAAATAATACTTTTTCCTATTGGCAGTATAACTCACATCAATGGGATTAAAAACCAATCGGCCTTCTAAGCCTTGCTTTTTAATTTCTTCTTGAATCATGCCAACTATGATGGGTTTCTTTTTTTTAGGGATCATTGCTTCAAAATCTTCTGGTATTAGATTGTTTGGTTGGTCCATTTGTGTTCTTCTGCTCCTTTACTAACTGCAATCGATCTAAATAGCTATCCCATTATACCAAAGAAAAGCGCATTTGTCACGGTAACAGCTTATATCCTGTGCAAATTACAGCCTCTCTGCTATTTCATAAATCAATTTTTCCGTATCTTCCCAACCGATACAAGCATCTGTAATGGATTTCCCAAATACATTATCACCGATTTGTTGACTGCCTTCTACAAGGTAACTCTCAATCATGAGCCCTTTGATCGTTTTCTTAATTTTAGGGTCGTATTGTCGATTAACCATGATTTCCCGGGCAATTCTTGTTTGTTCTTTATAACGTTTGTTGGAATTGGCATGATTGGTATCAATAATAATTGCCGGATTAAGGAGGTTTCGTTTTTCATATTGTTCGATTACACGAATTAAATCTTCATAATGGTAATTAGGGATATTTCTTCCGTATTGATTCACTGCGCCTCTAAGAATGGCATGGGTCAAAGGATTACCTGGTGTGTCCACTTCCCAGCCTCTAAAAATAAAAGTATGCTCAATTTGTGCAGCTTTTATGGCATTCAGCATAATGGATATATCACCACTTGTGGCATTTTTCATACCCGTTGCGACGTCAATACCACTGACTGTTAAGCGATGTTGTTGGTTTTCAACAGAACGGGCACCAATGGCCACATAGCTTAACAAATCATCTAGGTAGGCATAATTTTCTGGATAAAGCATTTCATCTGCACAACTCAGATGGGATTCTCTAATGGCTCTAATATGCATATTTCTGATGGCTTTAATACCTTCGAACATATTTGATTTTCCACTTGGATCCGGTTGATGTAGCATCCCTTTATAACCTTCACCTGTGGTTCTAGGCTTATTGGTATAAATTCTAGGCACAACAACAATCTTACTCTTTACCTCTTCTTGGATTTTTGCCAACTTCTCAACGTATTGGCAAACCGCGTCTTCATTATCAGCTGAGCAAGGTCCAATAATCAATAAAAATTTATCGCTAGTGCCTTCGAAGATTTCTTTGATCGCTTCATCTCTACCCTTTTTGATCAATGCGAGATCTTGAGCGAGTGGTATTTCATTAAACATATCTTCTGGCGAAGGCATTTCTTGTATATAAGAGAATGACATATTCATTCCTCCTTAAGGTTTACGAGATTTTCACTAATTATATAGGTATAATTATGCACTGTCAACACAAATGAATGAAACGCGAATCTTTCTGTTGCTTATGGGCTATAATTGTTAGATAATAGGAAAGCAAACATTTTTATGAAGGAGAATCAGCTATGAAAGAATACAGATGCACGTTATGTGGTTATATTTATAGAGAAGAACGCGGCGAATCGCGTAAAGACATTCCACCGAAAACAAGTTTTGAGGATCTTCCCGATAGCTTCAGATGCCCAACTTGTAATGAGCCAAAAATGGCTTTTGTTGAAAGAACGCAATAGAAACGGAGAAAAATGGTCACGGGGACGGAGAAATTGACAACTTGCTTTGCAAGTTGTCAATTTC
>CAZJIO010000157.1:0-7868 GCA_964546035.1 uncultured Eubacteriales bacterium
GGAGAAAGTGACAACCTTTTCAAGGTTGTCACTTTCTCCGTCCCCAAGATCCCAGCCCTCGCTCCGCCCCAAGATCCCACGCCCTCGCTCCGCCAAGATCACACGCCTCGCTCCGTCCCTTAATTACTCAACGAGCAACAAACCGGGATGATCTCCTGTGATACACTCCCCGCCTTCTTTTGTTACGATAAAGGTGTTTTCTATGCCTACCATGCCGATGTCTTTCAATCCCTTCTTAGGTTCTATGGCAAAACACATACCTTCTACAATGGGTTCATCAAAGCCCTTTGCTATAACGGGATATTCATCTATGACCAATCCGATGCCATGGCCAAGGAACTTGACTTGTCTTTTTCCAAAACCCATGAAGTTTTCTAGAAATTCGGGTGGCAGCTCGCCCATAATCTCGTTGTATATTTGAGACGGAATCGCTCCAGGTATTAACATTTTTGCGATATTATTTTGAAGTTGTACACATTTTTGGTGTTCTTTAATGGCAAAATCAGGTAAAACTGTGCCATAGGTGTAGGTCATGGTTTTATCCGTATGATAACCCTCGTAACCACAACCGATGTCCACGAAGACCAAATCACCCCTTTTCAGCTTTCTTTCTCTGCTACCGAGGAGTGGCACCGCTGGACTCAAACCATAGCTGCCCCCTGGTCCGTTAAAGGAAGTTGGATAAATGGAACTTTCTCCAAAGGCAACATGCCCTAAAACCATCTCCGTATCAAACATCCCAAACCTGGCCAACCCATGATGGCCTTCTTGAATCATCACAGAAAATAATTCTCCTCCGAACTCAGCTTCACTCAGTCCTTCTCGGAGCATTTTAGGCACTTTTTCTTCAAGAACCTTGCGATGAATATCACCGGATATCTTCATGAGGGTTAATTCGTAAGGACTTTTAACCGCTCTAATGGCTGAAATATGGGCATCTAATGCCTCCACTTTTAAAAATGGAAACCACTTATTGAAACGTTGATAGAGCGCAAGTGGCACCACTTCTGTCTCAAGAAATACAGTTCCCCCTATGTGCTTATAAGCAGCCGCTGCATCCTTAAAACTATTCATCGGTTGTATACTCGGAAAAAGGGATTCCTCTAGTGCTCTTTCATAGCTGCGTCGAACCCAAAGAGTGGCATCCGTGTCCCGAGGAATAAACAACATCCCTTCTTGCATAGTTCCTGTAAAATAAAACAAGTTAATCTTGCTGAAAATGACTAAGAATTGCCAATGCGGATGTATGTGTTTCATACGGTCTTTCAATCGTTTTATTCGATTGTCTAGTTCTACTAAAGGTACAATTTTGGATGTGTTCATCTTTTCTCCTCTTTTATTTTGCCATTTCTTCCTTCGCAAGCACAAAAATCTCCCCATCCCATTGATAGGTGTTTACAAACCAGGATCCCACAGCGTTATCATAGTACTTCAGCGAAAATGTTGTTGTATCGATTTTTTTAAGCGTAGTAGAATAATACCCATCTGTCTCGCTGATAAATCGCAAATTTTGATTCTTTTCAAAAATAAGCTGTTTGATCTCTTCCCCAATGATTGTAAATAAGGCATAGTCCTTACCATTGCTTGAGCCATACTGGCCAATTGTAAAATCTAAATTACCATCCCCATTGTAGTCGTCAAACTTTATCCCAAACCCGCCTGAACTAAAAGTCATACGATCCTGAAAAATAAGTCCTAAATCATATTTAGAGATGACATCCTGACCCCGCTTGAGTTCAAGTACAAACTGCCCCACCCAATTTCTTCCTGTAAATGGACCAGGATCCCAGGTCTCTACATAATTCCCTTCCTCCATTCGCACCTGAAGAACCGTATTTTCATGACCTGGAAAATCACCGAGATAATTCCAAGATACTGTTACTGGCGTTTGAATATCAATGTCACTTGTCCCCAGATTATTGTTGCCGGCTTGAGAACTATATTCGCTCTCCGCATCATCCGATCGATTCAAATAATAAAAGACTATCACAGCCACCACCAAACAAAAGCTGGCGACAAATAACACAAAACCAAATCCTTTTCTTTTCAACATACTCACCCCTATATCCTTAAAAGAGTCAATTGCGGGGCAAAAAAGGAGCCAAAGGGGACGTTTAATATTGGCTCCTTTTTTGCTCTTTTTTTCCCTTTGACTCTATTTCATTTTTAGATTTTCTTTAACAGTTGATTATCCATTACAAATTGGAGGCCGAATCTTTTGGTTTCGCCGTTTTTAAATTCGATGGTGATGAAATTATCTAGGATGTCCATTACTTTGCCGGTTCCGTAGGTTGTGTGCTTAACGCTATCGCTCTTTTTAAAATCAATGTGCAGACCTTTGGCAGGTTTCTTGTTGGAAAGTTTATGGACGGTGTAGGTTTTTCTCTTCTCTCTGATTTGCTCTACGTATTTTTCTGGGTGTTGAATTTGGTCCACTTCTTTAACAAATTGGGAACTTCCGCCTAATTTTTCGTTTCCGCTGAGTAGATAAAGATTGTATCTTGCTCGGGTCATGCCGACGTAGAAGAGTCTTCTCTCTGCTTCAAGAAGTTGTCTTTTGGAAATGGCCTCTTCTGATGGGAAAATGCCTTTTACCAAATCGACCATATAAACCGCATCAAATTCCAAGCCTTTGGAGCTGTGGATTGTTGATAAGACAACGGCATTGGATTGGGCTTTTACATGGACATTTTGTGCAGAGGCTTGCAGCCTTTTTTGCAAATAATCTAAACGATCGATAAAGTCATAAAAATCATTACAAGCCTTACTGATGTATTTGATAATGGCCAGAATATTCTTAGCGCCTTCATAGGACGAGCCTAATCGACCTGCCGAACTGCTCAACCACGCGCCATAGCCAAGTTCATTTTCAATATGCTGGGTCGCATGAGCTATAGACTTACTTGCCAAGGTGCCAAATTTATGCTTAAGATGGATAATTTTCTTTTTTTGATAGGCTTGCAAATCCGGTGAGTGGTACATTTCATCAAAAATATTGCCATCACCGGCGCTGAGTTTAGCCGACTCAAAAATTTTCTTAGAGATAAAAGCTTCATTTTTATAATAAATACGATCTAGCAGCTCGGTTCTATGAGGCTCTAAGGAAAACCTCAAAAAATCCTTAATATCATTAAGAATCCAATGGTTAAAAAAGTGGCCGCTGTAGCCTTTGATGCAAAAGTCAATATTTTCCCGGTCCAGCTTATCGGCCATGGAAATCGCTGATAAATTGTTTCTAAAGAGCACCGCATATTTGGATAAACGACCTTTTTTTCCTTTTAAACTCTTAGTAATAAAATCGTATTGGTCCTCAAACAACCCTAACTTAACCACCTCAATCGGTTGATAAGCTGGATTTTGTGTCACCAAGTTTTTGTCATAACGGTTGATGTTAGATTTGATAAATTCATTGGATAAGCCTACGATATCTTGACTGGATCTAAAATTTTGCTCCATGCGATAGATTTTTGCATTTGGATAAATGGTGTCGAATTTTAAGACGCCCTCTGGCTCTGAACCCCGCCATTCATAGATGGTTTGGTCGTCATCTGCAACCATAAACAGATTGTTATCCGCAGTCACCAATAGTTTAATGATCTCATTTTGTATTTTTGAATTGTCTTGAGCTTCATCGACCTGAATGTAATCATACTGCTTTTGACAACGCTCCAGAAGCTCCTGCTCATCCTTTAAAGCTGCGTAACTGATGAGCAACATATCGTCATAGTCGTAGAGATTATTTTCCTCTTTAAAGGTCTCATACCCTGTATAGATTTCTTTTATATTTCGAATGCCTGTCTCGTATTGATCAAAGTCCTCCACATCCACCATTAAATTCTTAAAATATGAAATGGCTGATGAAAGCTGCTCGACCTCATCCTCTGTTGGCTTATTGCCCAATAGCCTCTCAAACAGTTGAACAATGACCTTATTTTTAGAAAAGCCCTTGCCATTGTCCCCTTCAATATTTTCCTTTTTTATGCCTTTTCTTGTAAAATAATGCTGCATGATTTTAAAGCAAAAGCTATGAATGGTTGAAAAATGGGCTGAAGCGATGGTTTCTTTAAAAAGCTTCTCGTATCTTTTTTTCATATCTACGGCGGCTGATTTACTAAAAGTCACTGTCAAAATGCGATTAGGATCAACGCCTTTTTCAGCGATTAAATAGGCGGTTTTCACCACAATTACCGTGGTTTTTCCAGACCCTGGACAAGCTAAGAGCAGATTATTGCCTTCTGTTTGAATCACTGCCTCGTGCTGTTGCTCGGTCAATGTAATTTTATGTAAAAGTTCTAGTTGTTCAAAAAAATTCATGGGACTCCTCAAGAGATTTATTTTATATATACAATTAATAGAATCGATAAATAGATTACACTCCTATTATATCTCTTTTAAGATGTCAAGACAATAGCTAGTCCATGAACACATTTCATGAGGCGTCATATAATGATTATAGAATCTTATTTTCAGCCTCAATGGAGGATGTATGAAAGAAAATATCATGCCTCTGCACTTAATTCCCTGTGGAAAAACTGCCCGGGTCAAAGAACTCACTGCTTCCGGAAATAGCAGGCGACGTTTGCTAGATTTCGGCTTAATTCAAGGCACGGTGGTGGAGTCCATTAGACGCAGCCCCTCTGGTGATCCTACTGCTTATTCTATTCGTGGTGCTGTTATTGCCCTTCGCTCAGAAGAAGCCTCTAAAATCATCGTGGAATTACTATGACAACATGGGGAGGGTTATCTAATGGGGCTTACTAACAGATCTACTGGTATTAAAACTTTAAAGGAAATGCTTGATCTTCAAGTAGGTGGGACAAATGGCTCTGTCATCGCCCTTGCAGGCAATCCCAACACTGGAAAAAGCACTGTTTTCAATAGCTTAACTGGACTGAATCAGCATACAGGTAACTGGACAGGTAAAACCGTTTCAACGGCACATGGTCACTACCGTTATAAAAATGACAACTATGTGGTAGTCGATCTTCCTGGTACGTATTCATTGCTTTCAAGCTCCGTAGAGGAAGAAATCGCAAGGGATTTCATTTGTTTTGGTCAACCGAGTGCCACCATTGTGGTTGCCGATGCTACTTGTTTAGAGCGGAACTTGAATCTGGTCTTGCAAATTTTGGAAATTACAGATCAAGTGGTGGTGTGCGTTAATCTTTTAGATGAAGCAGAAAAGAAGAAAATCCATATTTATCTCAATGAACTGGAAAAAAAGCTTGGCGTACCCGTGGTTGGAACCAATGCCCGAAGTGGCAAAGGTTTAGAAACTCTGATGGCAACGGTGAAAAAAGTAGTCGATGGTGTGCTGATAACGCATCCATTCCGAGTGAGATACGACGAGAATATAGAAGAAGTGATTGAGATCATCCAGACATTAGTGGAACGAGAGCTTACCTCTCCCTTAAACAGTCGTTGGGTGGCCCTTAAACTGCTAGATGGTGATAAAACCATATGGGACGCTATACAGAAGCACAGCACCGTTATTTCAGAGGAATTACTAAAGATACGTGAAGCTTTTACCCACGAACGTCAGAATTTGAGAGATCAAATGGTTGAAAGCCTCGTTCAGTGTGCTGAATCCATCAGTCAGGGCGTTATTGCAGCCAATCCTGAGAAATCTAACACTGTTGATCGCAAGATAGATGCCGTCGTCACTTCAAAGATTTTTGGTATTCCCCTCATGCTTCTTTTGTTGGGGATGATTTTCTGGATTACAATTGTTGGCGCTAATTATCCGTCACGTGCCATTTCAAGTGTTCTCTTTGGTCTCGAGGCTGAAATAACAAAATTATTTCTCTTTTATAATTGGCCTACATGGCTTCATGGGGCTTTAATTGAGGGTGTTTATCGCACCCTTGCCTGGGTTATTTCTGTTATGCTCCCTCCCATGGCCATTTTCTTTCCACTTTTCACCCTACTTGAAGACCTGGGCTACTTGCCGAGAGTGGCTTTTAATCTGGATCATTATTTCAAAAAAGCGTCTGCCCATGGCAAACAGGCACTCACCATGTGTATGGGCTTTGGGTGTAATGCAGCTGGTGTTGTTGGATGTCGGATTATTGATTCCCCAAGAGAGCGGTTAATTGCTACCTTGACTAATTTCTTCGTCCCTTGTAATGGTCGCTTTCCAACGCTGATTACGATTACTTCCCTCTTTATTGTAGGCTCTGTGATGGGTCCTTTGAAATCCGTGCTGGCAACCCTTACGGTGACGGGTGTGATTGTGTTTGGTGTGGTCATGACCTTGTCGGTGTCTAAGCTTTTGTCCCATACCCTATTAAGAGGTGTCCCCTCTTCCTTTACATTAGAACTCCCTCCCTATCGGACGCCACAGATTGGAAAAGTGCTTGTTCGTTCCCTATTTGACCGGACATTATTTGTCTTAGGAAGGGCCATTTTGATTGCAGCTCCTGCCGGTTTACTTATTTGGTTAATGGCCAATGTGCAAGTGAGCGGCATTAGCTTGTTAGATTATGGTGCTGGCTTTTTGCAGCCTTTTGGCGAACTGTTAGGTATGGATGGTTACATACTTTTTGCTTTTATTTTAGGCATCCCTGCAAATGAAATCGTTATGCCTATTATTATTATGAGTTATTTGTCAGCTGGTTCCATGATTCCTCTAGAAAATACGGGAGGGCTTAAAGATATTCTCGTACAAAATGGCTGGACGTGGCTCACTGCCGTTAATGTGATGCTGTTTTGTTTGATGCATTTTCCATGTGCGACGACGCTTTTAACCATTCATAAGGAGACGAAGAGCTTTAAATGGACGGTGATTTCCTTTTTGGTACCCACGATTGCGGGGGTTACTGTTACCTTTTTGGTGACGCAGATCGTTCGGTTGATTCAAGGTTTGATATGAGAAGCCCTTCTTTTTAAATTTTGATTTGAATCACAGCTTGTATTTTGGATACATTATATAATGTGGTTATCATCCAAACAATAAAGGAGATCAACATTATGAACAACCACTTTAAAATAACCGATAAAATAGGGGATATTGTTACGCAATTCCCTGGCGCAAGTGATATTTTCTATCAACATCAGATTGATTTTTGTTGTGGTGGTAATAGACCTTTAGCTGAAGCTGTTGAACTTCAACACTTAGATGTTACATCTTTAGTAGAAGAGCTTAATGTAAAATACAATGAATTTGCTGAAAAAAACAAAGAATACATGGATTGGGCAAAAGAAAGTCCCGGCAAATTAATTGATTTTATTGTTAGTACACACCATGCATATTTAAAAGAAGAACTTCCAAGAATCAGTGAATATCTTTTTAAAATACTCAAAGTTCATGGCACCACCCATGAAGAACTCTTTCGGGTGCATCGCTTGTATAACAATTTAAGAACAGAGCTTGAAGGACATTTGGTTAAGGAAGAGGAATTTTTATTTCCACTCGTAAAACAGTTAAAAGAAACTCACAATCCTGATATTCGTGAACGCCAACTGAAATTAATTGCTGATTTAGAATCTGAGCATACTGGCGCGGGAGATATCCTTAAAGAATTAAGAGAAATAACAGATCACTATCAGGTTCCAGAAGGTGCTTGCAAAACCTTTGAAATAACCTATGAAAAGCTTAAAGAACTAGAACTTGATTTGTTCCAGCACATCCATTTAGAAAACAATATTTTGTTTTTAAATCAACATACCAACTAGGAGGCACGTAATTATATGAAAACGTACAATGCACAAATCGATGTAAGACCCCTATCCCCAAAGGATAAACACCCTAGGATATTTGAAACCTTTGACGGTTTAGAAAAAGGCGAGATTATGGAATTGATTAATGACCATGATCCAAAACCACTTCAGTATCAATTCATGGCAGAACGTCCTGATACCTTTGCCTG
>CAZJIO010000158.1:0-3788 GCA_964546035.1 uncultured Eubacteriales bacterium
AGGACTCGTTCCACCTGGTTTAGATCAAGTAGTGGTGGGGGATCTTGTAAGAACCCGTTTAAAAGAAACTAAAGCTTTGTTTATTCTTGGCTTTAATGAGGGTAAGATTCCGAAAGTGGTGGAACAAGGTAAAATCATCACGGATTATGAACGTATTCAATTAAAAGAACTTGGCATACCGCTGGCACCAGACAATAAAGAAAATATTTTCAAAGAACAGTTGAGCCTTTATATGGGATTGCTAAGAGCGCGTAAAAAGCTTTTTTTAAGCTATGCAAAGTCTGATTTAAGTGGTAAACCCATGAGACCATCCCTCTTGTTTTTAACCATAAAAAAAATGTTTCCACTATCGACAGTGCTGGATATTGACGCATTATATGAACAAAAATTTGTTGTGAACAAACCACAACCTACTTTTGATAAACTGCTGATGAACCTATTGAAAATTGAGATCAAAGCCCCTTCTAAAGAGGTTCAAGAAGTGTATCAGTGGTTCCATAAGGAACCCCATTGGAAGGCTTCAATGGATATGTTGAGTCATGCAATTCGTTCACATAATGAGGAACCCCTGCTTGGTACAGAAACAGTCGATGCACTTTATGGAAAAGACCTGCTCAACAGTGTCTCACGGTTAGAGGCATTTGCTAAATGTCCTTTTGCTCACTTTGTTGATTACGGTCTTCATCTCAATGAAAGGCTCGATTATGCTGTAAAAATGCCGGACATTGGTATTCTATTTCATAGGGCTATTGATTTGTGCTCAAGAAGAATCGAACAACGTGGGTTCAATTGGAAGACACTAGATGCAGGGATAAGAGAGGCACTTGTTGACGAATCCGTTAAAGAAGTCGTCTCAGAAGAACAAAGAGGCATCTATAAGAGTTCTGCTAGAAATGCTTATCTGGTAAAAAGACTCACACGTATCACACAAAGAGCCATGTGGGCTATTTCGCAACAGATCTCCAGAGGAGATTTTCGTCCAATGGATTATGAAGTAAGCTTTGATGGGGCAAAAGATGCCATTGAAGCATTAACCATTGATTTTGAAAACAGCAAAACCATGCATTTAAAGGGTAGAATTGATCGTGTTGATGCTTATCAAGATGAAGAAGCCCTTTATTTATCCGTCATAGATTATAAATCCGGGAATCAGAATTTTGATTTGGTTGCACTTTATTATGGTCTGCAGCTTCAGTTATTGGTCTATCTGAATGCGGTAACAGAAATTAAAAAAAATGGTCTTACTGCAACACAAGAGAAAGTTGTTCCAGCAGGTGTTTTCTATTTTCACATTGATGATCCAATCATCAAGGAGGCCACTGAAAGAAATCCTCAGGCCATAGAAGCCTTGATTTTAAAGGAGTTGAAGCTGAAGGGCTTAGTGCTCGATCATCAGAATATCATTAAAAAACTGGATGCAACTATGGAAAAAACCTCGGATATTATTCCAGTATCCATGACCACCCGAGGGGAAATTTCAAAAAGCTCATCAGTCGCTTCCTTGGAGCAGTTCCAAGAATTACAACGTTTTGTAGACTATAAAATTAAAGACCTTGGCGCCTCAATCATCGGAGGAGAACTTCAAGTAAAACCCTATAAGAGAAAGACCGAGACAGGCTGTGATTATTGTCAATATTTATCGGTGTGTCAATTTGAGCCGGGTTTAGGCCAAAATGCTTATAGAGTCTTAAAAGAAATCTCTAAAACAGAAATATGGGATAAAATGAATGAAGAGATAAACTAATTGACAAGCAGACAAAAATGTAATAATATAAACACAAAGGAATATATATGCAGATATAGATGGATTTAAACAGGCTATATGAATAATAATACATTTTAGGAGAATATGACATGATTAAAATATTTGTAGATGGTCAGACAGGAACCACTGGACTAGAAATTAATGAAAGATTAAAAGCATACGATCAAATAGAACTTCTCAAAATAGAGTATGAAAAACGTTATGATTTAAATGTTAAAAAGGAAATCATTAACAGTGCGGATATTGTTTTTCTTTGCTTGCCTGACGATGCAGCTAAAGAGTCAGCGGGCTTAGTGACGAATGGTAGAACGAAAGTGATTGATGCAAGTACTGCCCATAGAACTGCAGCAGATTGGGCTTATGGTTTACCTGAGCTATCTAAGGAACATAGAGCTCAAATTATGGCATCTCATAAAATCACAAATCCTGGCTGTCATGCTACTGCTTTTGTTCTTTCTGTATTTCCTCTGATCACACAAAAAGTCATAGAAGCCCATGCACCTATTTTTTGTCAATCCTTAACAGGATACAGTGGTGGGGGTAAAGCACTTATTGAAAAGTACGAAGAGAACAATGGCGTCAATGGGTATACAAAAGCACCAAGACATTATGGATTAACCCTTAATCACAAGCATATACCTGAAATGATGCTAAGAGCTGGACTTATAGAAACGCCAGTCTTCACACCCCTTCTTGGCAACTTTTACCGAGGATTGGTAACAACGGTGCCAATTCACACCAAGCACTTGGCAAAGAAGATGAGTTCTAAAAATATCCATGAACTCTTATCGGAGCATTACGCTGGAGAAAATTTTGTGAAGGTTATGCCTTATGCAGATCAAGAGAGCTTAATGGATGGTGGATTTGACGCTATGGCGTGTAATCATACCAATCGAGCTGAGATTTTTGTTTACGGTAATGATGAAAATGGTACAGCACTGATCATGACTAGAATTGATAATTTAGGTAAAGGTGCATCTGGTGCAGCCCTTCAAAATATGAACATACTGTTAGGATTAGATGAAACCACCCACTTGGTATAAATGCAAAAAAAAGATCGCCTATATAACTTTAGGTGATCTTTTTTTCCATTTTAGCGTGTATTATTCGACAACTTGTACTTTCATGGAATTGGTGGAACCAGCTACACCTAGAGGCACACCAGCAGTGATAACTACCAAATCATTGTTCTTTACAAGGTTGAGTGATTTAGCTAATTCAACAGATTTATAGAAAAGCACATCAGAGGAGGTTTCAACCTTCATTAAAATCGGTGTGACACCCCATAACAATTGCATTTGTCTTTGTGTTCTTGCATTTGCAGTGGTTGCAATAATGGGTACACTGGGTCTAAACATAGAAATAAGCTGAGCGGTTCTACCACCGTAGGTGGGACATATAATGGCCTTAGCACCTAAATGCATTGCTGTACTGCAGGATGCGTAGCTTACGGCATTTGTGATGTTATGGTCTTGAACTTGACTTATTTTTTTGAACAGTTGATCATAATCAATGGCCTTTTCTGAAGCTTCAGCAATTTTTTTCATAACCTTTACAGCCTCAATCGGGTAGGCACCAGCAGCTGTTTCGCCAGAAAGCATGATGGCATCTGTACCATCTAGCACAGCGTTAGCCACATCAGAAACTTCAGCTCTTGTAGGTCTAGGGTTTACAATCATAGAATCTAGCATTTGAGTTGCCGTAATAACTGGAATCTCTGTTAGATTACATTTATCGATGATCATTTTTTGGGTTACAGGGATTTGTTCAATTGGGGTTTCAACACCCAAATCACCACGAGCGATCATGATTGCATCAGAAACCTGTATAATGCCGTCGATGTTATCTACACCTTCTTGGCTTTCAATTTTAGAAATGATTTTAATGTCTTTACCACCATTTTGAACCAATAAGGATCTGATTTCATCCACATCTGAAGCCTTTCTAATAAATGAAGCAGCAACAAAATCAATGTCATTTTGAATGCCAATGGAACTCATCGTGCATGGCTGAACTCCAATAT
>CAZJIO010000158.1:3798-4526 GCA_964546035.1 uncultured Eubacteriales bacterium
AAAGGATGTCGGATCGATCTTTTTCAGTCAATGCAGGTAGGTTAATATATACACCAGGGACGTTTATACCCTTTTTATTTTTTAATACGCCAGAGTTTTTAATTAAACATTGAATCTTTTTTTCTTGGACAGCCAAAACTTCGAGCTCTATTAAACCATCATCTAATAAAATAAGGTTGCCTTTGGTAACGTCCTTGTGCAAATCATTGTACGTAACACAGAAGCTTTCCGCTGTTCCATCAAAATTACCCGTACATAGTGTGATTTCTTTGCCAGTCTCAAGAGCCACCAACGAAATTTTTAGTTCTAATTTCTGGACCTCTCGTATCCATTAAAATTGCAACAGGTATTCCTAACTCTTCACGGACTTCTTTGATGATATCGATTCTAGCTTTATAATACGCTTGATCTCCGTGAGATAGGTTTAATCTTGCAATGCTTAGGCCATTAAGAACCAATTCCTTAAAAATTTCTTTACTTTCTCTTGCGGGTCCAATCGTACATATAATTTTGGTTTTTTGCATAACAACGATTACTCCTTAAAAAATTTATTGGTGAATGCATACTTATTTAGATTATAACATAGTTCGTTAAAATCTGAAAGTGAGTATGTTGGCTTACGAGAAAAATGAGCGGAGCAAAAAAACTGTGCATGTTGAATAAAAAATAATTTGAGTATGGAATAAGTTCATTGAAAAACGTACCAACTTGGAGATATCCCTTATCTA
>CAZJIO010000158.1:4564-4810 GCA_964546035.1 uncultured Eubacteriales bacterium
AGTGTGATATGAAGAATGATTAGACAAAATAACTGCTTTCTGTTCAGAAGATATTGACAGTTATATAATGATAAGATATACTCCTTTTAGTGCATTATATTAACGTGACGCCACTTAAAAGCCTGAACACATAAAAGCTTAAAAGCAGTGAAGTGGTGAAGTGAAATATCAAGAGGAAAGGTGGTGTTTTAATGTTTGGAATTCAAGATATGAGTATCTTTATTGTGCTACTGTTATGTGTTTTGA
>CAZJIO010000158.1:4892-7705 GCA_964546035.1 uncultured Eubacteriales bacterium
AAGAAGTAGATAACAAGATTAACGAAACATTATAATTGGGGTATAGGAGGATATTGCAATGACTTTGACGGTTGTTTTTACATTGATCTATTTAGGTATAACTGCCTATTTAGGATACCTAGGATTTAAGCATACTAAGAACTCTAAGGACTATTTAATTGGGGGAAGAGAAATACATCCTATGATTATGGCACTTTCCTATGGTGCAACATTTATTAGTACATCTGCTATTATAGGCTTTGGTGGAACAGCAGGACGTTTTGGCATGAGCCTGTTATGGTTAACCTTTATGAATATTTTTCTTGGGATCATTATCGCCTTTCTTATATTTGGGAAAAGAACAAGAAAAATGGGGCATAATTTAGATGCTCATACATTTCCAGAATTTATTGGAAGAAGATATGAATCTATCTTTATTCAAAAATTCGCAGGCTTCATCATTTTTCTATTAATGCCCGTGTATGCTGCAGCAGTTATGATAGGTGCTGCAAAGTTCATTGGTTGGAGCTTAGATGTAGATTATAATGCTGCACTTTTCTTTTTTGCAATTATTGTTGCCGTATATGTTTTCTTCGGTGGCTTAAAAGGTGTTATGTATTCAGATGCTTTTCAGGGTGTGCTCATGTTTGTGGGTATGGCTGTGTTATTGATTGTCGTATATGACGGATTAGGTGGTGTTGCTGTAGCGCATCAAAAGTTGACAGATATGATGAAAAACCCAATGGTTCTTCAACAGTTACAAGATTCGAAGATGACACTAGAATCTGGATTTAGAGGATGGACAGCAATGCCTAAAATATTTTCTGCAACCTGGTGGTCTGTTGTCACTTCTATTATTATGGGTGTAGGCATTGGTGTTTTGGCTCAACCACAGCTGGTTGTAAGATTTATGACAGTGAAGAGCAATCGCGAAATTAATAGAGCAATTCCAGCAGGTGGGGTTTTTATTCTCATGATGACAGGGGTTGCATTTATCGTAGGTCCCTTAGCAAATGTTTATTTCTTTGAAAAATCAGAACAAATTGCTATCATTGCTGCGGGGGGAACAGATAATGTTATTCCAGCCTTCTTGCAAACCTTTACGCCTAGTTGGTTTATGGCAATTTTCTTTGTTGTCATCGTTTCAGCGGGTATGTCCACATTAAGCTCACAATTTCATGCCATTGGTAGTGCAGTTGGTAGAGATTTATTTACCAATAAGACGGGTAGTGAAGGAAGAACTATGTTACTCTCAAGAATAGGGATGCTCGTATCCTTATTAATCACCTTATCATTAGCGTACTTTTTACCAAAAGTATGGGATGGTGCAATTGCAATTAGTACGGGTCTATTCTTTGGCGTATGTGCTGCTGCATTCTTACCCCTCTATATTGGCGCTTTGTTCTTCAAAAAGTTATCAAAAACAGCGGCTATTTCCGGTATGATTTCTGGGTTTAGCTCAAGTATGCTTTGGATGATGTTTGTACATACAAAAGAATCGTCAGTTTTAAAAATCTGTGATGCTATTTTTGGCAAGCCTACGCTAGTACCAGCAGGCAATCTACTGAGTGTGGTAGACCCGATCATCATTTCCTTGTCCCTTTCATTTTTGGTAACACTTGTTGTCGGCTTGATGACAAAGAGTAAAATTAAAGATGAACATATTAATAAATGCTTTAGCGGCATAAAATAGAGCAGTCACACAAAATTGGGGCAGTGAAAACTGCTCTTTTTGTTTGCTTTGATTGACGAAATATGAGGTTAGGAGTATTATTGTGATAAAAGAGTTTTGAGAAAAGGAGAAGTCATGGGAGACGTTGCACTTGTTACGGGAGCTAGTTCGGGAGTTGGCAGAGAAGTTGCTCTAGATTTGGCTAAAAGAGGGTATACGGTCGTTATGCTTTGTAGGAATTTGTTACGGGGAGAAGAAGCACTTAAAGATATTATTGAGAAAAGTGGTAATCAAAGCGTCCATTTGATGATTTGTAATTTGGGGAATATAAGTGAAGTTCGAGTATTTGCTGAAGACTTTAAGAAGCGGTTTCAACAGTTAAATATTTTAGTAAATAATGCAGGCGTGATTTTACCGAGTAGACATACGACTAAAGAAGGTTACGAAATGCAATTTGCTGTTAATTTTCTTGGACCCTTTTTGTTGACCCAATTACTGCTCAATTTACTTAAGACGAGTGCACCTGCAAGAATTATCAACGTTTCATCGGGTGCCCATAAAGTGGGAAAGATTCATTTCAATGATTTACAACTTGAAAAGAAGTATACTTTATTCCGTGCCTATGCACAATCCAAGTTGGCTATTACATTATTTACATATGAGTTGGCAAGAAGATTAGAAGGCACAGGCGTGACAGTGAATTGCTTACATCCAGGTGCTGTTGCTACGAATATGGGTATTAATAGAAAGACGGGCTTTGGCAAAACAATTACTAAGTTATTAAAACCATTTTTCTTAACCCCAGAGCAAGGTGCAAAAACGGCAATTTATTTGGCGGTATCACCAGAGGTTGAAAAAGTTTCAGGGCAATATTTTTATAAGGAAAAAGGGGTTGTCACTTCTAAAAGATCCTATGATGTTGGCGTAGCTCAAAAGTTATGGGATGTTGGATTAAAATTGATAGAATAGTTATAAGGGGGCTGGTAACTATGATAAAAGAAAAAATGGAAATTCTAAGATTTGAGTTGAATCAAATGTTTGAAGATCCAGAACTGAATGTTAAGAAAATATTAGATAAAAGCCAAAAGTTAGATGATTTAATCCTTGAAGCAATGCTTGGAAACAACATTCGATTTATTTTTCCTGAATTAGAGGAAGATCA
>CAZJIO010000159.1:0-740 GCA_964546035.1 uncultured Eubacteriales bacterium
ACCTTTTCATAAGTTGCGTCATGATATTGAAAAATTGACGTATGGGTTGTATATTTTAGAATTTTCTGAATACATATCTACTGAGAACTCAATCGATCACGAATTAATGAAACTTATTTTGAAAACCCTAAAGCAACTTGAATTGGGTCAGAAAAATTTCGAATTAACCGTTAAGATATTTGAGCTGAGAGCCATGAGTTTGACTGGCTTATCGCCCTGGGTAAATAGTTGTATTTTATGCAATAGAGAAGAAGATTTGGCATATTTTAGTATCAAGGAAGGTGGCGTATTGTGCAAGCATTGTCCATCTTCAGATCAAAGACTGATCAATATTGGTCCTGGCACTCAGTACACACTCAGTTACATACTCTCTCAACCCATTGAGAGGCTCTTTCAATTTGAACTAGAAGACAATGTATTCAATGAATTTAAAGGGGTCACTGATCGCTTTCTTGAATATAATTTAAACAAAAAATTTAAATCCTTAGCGTTTTTGAAAACTGATTTTTGATAGGGCTTCTTAGAGCCGTGATGAACGCGGTCTATGGATAGATGTTCAATGAGCATATAAAAAAATAGGAGGGTAACAAAATGGCAGATTTTTTTAACAAAGTTAAGAAGAGTTTAAACAAGGGGACTACAACAATTGGTATCAAATCGTCTACGATGATGGAGACCAATAAGCTTAAAAGTGAGATTTCATCTTTGAAAAAGGAAAAAATCGAAGTGTTCACTAAAGT
>CAZJIO010000159.1:757-1097 GCA_964546035.1 uncultured Eubacteriales bacterium
GTGAAAAGCTTTATAACATGATTAAGGAAGATCAGATCAATTTGGATGAACTCAAAGATGTGATTGGCAGAACCTTTGAAATCGATGTAACCATTGCTTTAAGAGAACAAGATATTGAAGAAGTGTTGAAAAAACAAGAGGATAATTTAAGAGCGCTTCAAGACGACGATGTTTCCCAAGTGACTGAACAAATCTTTTGTAGATGTGGCGCTGCTATCACTAAAGAAACTAAATTTTGTCCTAAATGTGGCGTCACAGATTGCTCCATGGCTTTAATGACACTGTCAACAGACTGAGCATCTTGTTTCATCGCCTTTTGTAGTATCGAGATGTTTAGTGC
>CAZJIO010000159.1:1107-1669 GCA_964546035.1 uncultured Eubacteriales bacterium
TTTGAAATAGAGATCGAACCAACAATTCTTATTTGTGAATGTGGCGTTGAGGTTCCTTCAGATACCGCTTTTTGTCCTGAATGTGGTAAGAAGCTTACTGTGTAGGTTTCTAAAGATGAATAACTGATGACAGGCAGTGAAAGGCAATCCAATGAAGAAAGCAATTCAATCTTTTGTTCCCATTACAATCCTTTTATTTCTACTAATGGGCTGTTCATCTCCAATGAATAACTATCATGAAGCAGTTAAAGAAGTGGAAATTGAAGCCTCTTTGGTTGAAATCAACAGTTCTTTGACGCTCATTTATACAACGCTTGAAAGCTTTTATAACGCTGTGGATATGTTTTCCACGGAGGAGCCGCTAAAAGAGCGTTTCAAAGATGCTGAAATTCTATTGATGGCCTACACAACTTTGGTAGAGGATACCTTGAAAGAAGTAGATGCCATTGAAACGACACATAAAGACGTGAAGGCTACTAATGACGCTTTGCTCAGTGGTATACACAATTACCAATCTATTGGTGAATCTCTAAAAAGAGTGGTTATGCTTACTGAGCGGATA
>CAZJIO010000159.1:1702-7702 GCA_964546035.1 uncultured Eubacteriales bacterium
TAAATGGTGCTAATGCAGAATTAGGTGCACTAGATCAGCCGACAGAAGCTTACACAACTTCATTTAATGCGTTTTTACTTGCCCATTCTGAAATCCTAAACGATGCTAACTTTGACTTTAATGCCTTATTGGTATCTGAGAACATGAATGAGGCTACACTAAAGGAAATGAAAGCTAATGTTGAAACGTTATTACTCGGTCTTGGAGAAATCACAGTTGTTTCTGATGTGGATAAGGCTTATAACGGGTTGCTCATTCGTATTTATGGCTCGATGAAAGAAATGATAGATGTTTTTATTCAAAACATAGATAGCGCAAAAGAAATTGCAGCTATTGAAAAACCTGGGGATGCTTATTGGCGAGAAAAAGTAGAAGAGGCAGAGGCATTTGTACAGGAGTGGAAAGATGCACTCAAGAAAAAATGATGAAAAAAATTGTAAACGTTCTTATCCATATGTTTTTGCTCGTGCTTTTATTAGGAGGCTGTAGCCCTCAAGATGCCTATTTGAATGAAGTAGAAGCTATTTATTTACCTGCAAAGTTAGAAAATATAGAGACAGGTTTTCAAAATATGTGCATTCAAATTAACAAATGGCTGTTGACGAAGGAAGCTATTCCTTCTGAGTTATCCAACAACATGAGTACATTAAAGCAAGAGACTTATAGCCTAGATGAAGGGATTCGGAGTATTGTGACTTCTGAGGAAGAGTTGGCAACTGCTCATCTGAGTTTAATCGAAGCTATAAATGCTTATACAGAAATGTTTAAAAATGTAGATGAATTAATAAAACATGTAGAAAATATGAATACACTAGAAGCAATGGTTGAACATACAGAAAAACAAATTCTTGATGTCATTTTATCTGGTGATCCGACGTCCATAGAATATAATCAGGGGCTGAGTGATTTTGCAAAGGAACATAATGGTGAACTGGTATTATTTAACCTTCAGAGGGCTCAAGAATTATTGAGTGCAAAGAAGTTGGATCAGGTTCTTATTGAAGACGCTATTAAGGGGTCTAAACAAACGATATTAAAAATGCAAGATCTTGAAACTTTTAGCGAAACAGATAAAAAAGTCAATGGTTTGCTTATGTTGATGTATGAACAAATATTGGATATGTATGTTTATGCGCTTAGTAACCAAAAATTTATTGAGTGGACCAATGGGTATGAAGATTTTGATGCATATGCTAAGGAAGAAGAGCAACGTATCAAAAATCATTTGCAGGTTTGGCGGGGTGTTGTGTTTGAGTGATGTTATACAACATCCAACATCACTGCTTGACAGATTTTTGCATATTTGATATAATTTTCCCGAAAATAAAATCTCGTCTGTGTTGATAAAGAAGAGTAGTTAAAGTGCGTTGAAGATAGCGAGCTTAGGAAGGTGAAAGCTAAGCCAACGAATTTAATGAAGGCACTTTGGAGCAGTTTTTTTAGAGTGGATACAGTTTTATAGCTGGATCAAATAGGGTGGAACCGCGGAAGTAGCATTCTTTCGTCCCTTGTAGGGACATAAGAATGCTTTTTTATGCCAATTGGACCTATATACTAAATAATCAGCTATAATTTGAAAGGATGTGTATGATGGAAAAATCAATGGAAAAGGTAGTTGCACTGGCTAAGGCAAGAGGCTTTGTATTCCCAGGTTCTGAAATTTATGGTGGACTTGCAAATACGTGGGATTATGGTCCCTTAGGCGTTGAACTTAAAAACAACGTTAAAAAAGCATGGTGGCAAAAGTTTGTTAAGGAAAGCACCTACAATGTAGGCGTTGACTGCGCAATACTGATGAATCCACAAACTTGGGTAGCATCAGGTCACGTAGGTGGATTTAGTGATCCCCTTATGGACTGTAAAGGTTGTAATGAGCGCTTTAGAGCAGATAAAATGATTGAAGATTATATGATGGCACAGGGTATTGTTACAGAAGAGTCTATAGACTCTTGGGCTAATGAAAAAATGAAAGCCTATATCGAAGAAAAAGGCATTGTTTGCCCAACTTGTGGCGCAAATACCTTTACAGACATTCGTCAATTTAACTTGATGTTCAAGACTTTCCAAGGCGTTACAGAAGACGCTAAGAACACAGTCTATTTGCGACCTGAAACAGCTCAAGGCATCTTTGTTAATTTTAAAAATGTTCAAAGAACTTCCAGAAAAAAAGTACCTTTTGGTATTGGACAAATTGGTAAATCCTTTAGAAATGAAATAACACCAGGTAATTTTACTTTTAGAACTAGAGAATTTGAACAAATGGAATTAGAATTCTTCTGTGAACCAGGAAAAGATTTGGAATGGTTCAGCTATTGGAAAAATTTCTGTACAGACTGGTTATTGAACCTAGGTCTTAAAGGTGATAGTATCCGTGTTAGAGATCATAGCCCAGAAGAGTTATCCCACTACAGCAATGCAACAAGCGATATTGAGTACCTGTTCCCATTTGGTTGGGGTGAACTTTGGGGCATTGCCGACCGTACAGACTTTGACTTAAAAGCCCATCAAGAGTGTTCTGGCCAAGACCTTACCTACTTTGATGATGAAAAGAAAGAAAGATATATACCTTATGTTATCGAACCTTCCCTAGGTGCTGATCGTGTAACTCTTGCCTTTTTATGCGAAGCATATGACGAAGAAACCCTTGCTGATGGTGACGTTAGAACCGTACTTCGTTTTCATCCAGCCCTTGCACCTGTACAAGTAGCTATTTTGCCACTTTCCAAAAAACTTTCTGAAGAAGCTGAAAAGATTTATACAAAGCTTGGAAAACACTTCAACGCAGAGTATGATGACCGAGGCAGTATTGGTAAAAGATATCGTCGTCAAGATGAAATTGGAACGCCTTTCTGTATCACAGTGGACTTTGAAACCCTTGAAGATGGAGCCGTTACTGTCAGAGATCGAGATACCATGGTTCAAGAACGTATACAAGTGAGCGAGCTTTTCAACTATTTAGATGAAAAATGCTCCTTCTAAATTAATGTGACTAATGCACTCAATAAAGGGGAATCCTTTTCAATAAAATAGACTAAAAAGAAAAGGATTTGTTTTGAAAAATGTACAAATGGTTTAAATCGATAACTAGAAGCAATTTTCGTGTAAAAAATAGTACTAATTGAGTGCATTTATGTTATAATATAGTTCGGGTAAAATACCATATTTTGCCATGTAAAAAGGTTACTAATAGAGTTTAATAAATTCTATTAAAAATAATATATCAAATTTTAGGAGGTTTAATTCAATGGGCAACAAATATGTTTATATGTTCAAAGAAGGCGATGCATCAATGAAGAATCTTCTTGGTGGAAAAGGTGCTAACTTAGCTGAAATGGTTAATCTTGGTCTTCCAATCCCTCAAGGATTTACAGTAACTACAGAGGCTTGTACGAAATACTATGAAGATAACAAAGTTATTTCTGATGAAGTGTATGGTCAAATAGATGACGGTATCGTTCAATTAGAAAAATTAACTGGCAAGACATTTGGCGACACTAGCATGCCTTTACTTGTATCTGTACGTTCAGGTTCTAGAGCATCTATGCCTGGTATGATGGATACAGTTTTAAATCTTGGTCTTAATGATGTTTCTGTTGAAGGTTTTGCTAAAGCTTCAGGAAATCCAAGATTTGCTTATGACTCCTATAGAAGATTTATCCAAATGTTCTCAGATGTTGTTATGAATCTTCCAAAACACAAGTTTGAAAGAATTCTTGACACCATTAAAGAAGCTAAAGGTTTTGAAAATGACTTAGAATTATCAGCAGATGATTTAAAAGAAGTTATTACAGAATACTTAAAATTCTACAAAGAGCAATTAGGCACAGAATTCCCACAAGAACCAAGAGCACAATTAATGGCTTCTGTTGAAGCTGTATTTGGATCATGGAATAACGAAAGAGCTGTCATCTACAGAAGAATGCACGACATTCCTGGTAGCTGGGGTACTGCTGTTAACGTTCAAGCTATGGTATTTGGTAATATGGGAGATGGTTCTGGTACAGGCGTTGCTTTTACAAGAAATCCTTCTACAGGCGAAAAATTAATCTACGGAGAGTACTTATTGAATGCACAAGGTGAAGACGTTGTTGCAGGAATCAGAACTCCAGAACCAATTTCCAGACTTGAAAAAGATATGCCTAAGGCTTATGCTGAATTCATGACAATTGCTAACACTCTTGAAAACCATTACAAAGATATGCAAGATATGGAGTTCACTATTGAAAATGGTACACTTTATTTCTTACAAACACGTAACGGTAAAAGAACAGCTCCAGCTGCACTTAGAATAGCGGTTGAACTTGTTGAAGAAGGTTTAGCAACTAAGAAAGAAGCTATTATGAAGGTTGATCCTAAACAATTAGATCAATTATTACATCCAAACTTTGATGTAGCTGCTCTTAAAGCTGCAACAATCGTTGGTAGTGGTTTAGCTGCATCACCTGGTGCTGCTGCTGGTAAAGTTTATTTCACAGCTGAAGATGCTGTTGTTGCTCATAAAAAAGGGGATCGCGTTATCCTTGTTAGACTTGAAACTTCACCTGAAGACATTGAAGGTATGGCAGCTGCTCAAGGTATCTTAACAGTACGTGGTGGTATGACGTCTCATGCAGCGGTTGTTGCACGTGGTATGGGTACATGCTGTGTATGTGGTTGTGGAGATATCAAAATCAATGAAGAAACTAAAACCTTTACAATTGGCGGAAATACTGTTAAAGAAGGCGATTATATCTCCTTAGACGGTACTGCTGGGACAATTTATATTGAAGACATCAAAACTGTTGATCCTGAAATCAGTGGACATTTCAAGACATTCATGGCTTGGACAGATGAATTCAGAACATTAAAAGTAAGAACAAATGCAGACTCACCTAAAGATGCTCAAAATGGTATGGAATTTGGTGCTGAAGGTATTGCTCTTTGGCGTACAGAGCATATGTTCTTCGAAGAAGACAGAATTCCTAAGATCCGTCAAATGATCGTTTCTAAAAACGTTGAAGAAAGAAGAATCGCATTAGCTGATTTACTTCCTTTCCAAAAGAAAGACTTCAAAGGCATGTACGAAGCGCTTGAAGGAAAACCAATGACAGTTCGTCTTCTTGATCCACCACTTCATGAATTCTTACCTCATGCAGATGAAGACATCAAGAGCTTAGCGATTGAAATGGGCTTAACTTTTGAAGAATTAAAATCAACAGTAGAAAGCTTACATGAATTTAACCCAATGATGGGACATAGAGGCTGCCGTTTAGCTGTTTCTTATCCAGAAATCGCTGAAATGCAAGCAAGAGCTATCATTGAAGCAGCTATAGAAGTACAACAAGAACAAAGTTACAAAGTTATTCCAGAAATCATGATTCCTCTTGTTGGTGAAGTAAAAGAATTAGTTTATGTTAAGAAAGTTGTTGTAGAAGCAGTTGAAAAAGCTATCGCTGCTGCTGGCATCGATATGAAATATATGGTTGGTACGATGATTGAGATTCCAAGAGCTTGCCTTCTTGCAGATGAAATTGCTAAGGAAGCAGAATTCTTCTCATTTGGTACAAACGACTTAACACAAATGACATTTGGTTTCTCTAGAGATGATGCTGGCGCTTTCTTAGATGATTATTACAAGAAATCCATTTTCGAATCTGATCCATTTGGTCGTTTAGATCAATCTGGTGTTGGACAACTCGTACAAATGGCTTGTGAAAAAGGTAGAGCTGCTAGACCTGGTATCAAACTTGGTATCTGTGGAGAGCACGGTGGAGATCCATCTTCAATCGAATTCTGCCATAACATTGGTCTTGATTATGTATCTTGTTCACCATTTAGAGTGCCAATCGCTAGACTTGCTGCTGCTCAAGCTGCAATTAAAGCGGGTAATTAATTCAAAAGTAAGATATAACTATAAGGGCGTAGTGATTTTCACTACGCCCTATTTTTGTGCAGAAATGGGATTTTGTGGGATCTTGGGGACGGAGAAAATGACAACCTTTCCAGGTTGTCATTTTCTCC
>CAZJIO010000160.1:0-4847 GCA_964546035.1 uncultured Eubacteriales bacterium
AAATTGGTCAATAAGAGTACGCTTTGACATTTTTCTATTTGAGTTAAATTACGAATAGATACGTTGCTTGTAAAATCTATGATGATATGCTCGAAACTAGAGTCTTGAAGCAGTCCGTCAATTAAATACATCCAATCATCCTCATAAGCAACCATATCTTGGGGATAAAGAGGGGGTGGTATATATTTTAGCTCTGATGGTTTGTGCACTCTTTGAATCCCTTCAAACTTCATCATCAAATTATCTGTTCTCTTTCTCCCGTGATAGAGCAGATCCGTTACACTAGATTGTCCATCTAGATCAAATAACCTACTATAGGAGGCAACCTCTTCTAGACTTAAAAAAAGTGTGGGTTCACCTTGACGAGCAAACGCCTCCGCTAAAGCAAAGGCAACTGTGGTCTTACCACTGCCACCACAAGGCGAATAGACACCCCATAACTTGGCACCCTTCCCTTTACCAGGAATGAGTTCTTTACAGGATACGTTGGTGTAATAGGCCATCATTTGATGGATTATTTTTTCACCACTTTGATATTTCTGAATCGTTGGCAAACCTTTGAGTGAACTCGTTACGGTGTTTTCTACCAAAAGAATCGCCATAGGAAAAGAAGCCTCTTGTTCAAAATAAAATTCTTCAGTTAGGAGTAAAATATCAGTTGGATTGTTTTTGAGATGGTCTTTCAGATGTGAGATTTCAGAAAAGGTATTAATAGAAAAATGATGGTTTTCATAACTCATAAAATAGTTGGATAACTTCTGTGTATACTTTTGATCGCAATCTCCAATAATAATTTGGAGGCTAATCATATTTTCCTGCCATAGCAGTTCCCCCCTTGCCCTATTATGTTGCTATTATATACCAAACTTCAAGGTCTGTAAAGCTATAGTTTATTATATACATTTATCCCGTCTATTTCTATCACTATTTACATACTTAATTCAACAATATTGTAATGCATTCCCATTACTGTAAAATCCTTACAGAAAATAAAAACGAGCATAATGTTCAGTTGAACACTATGCTCGTTTTTATTTTAGTAATAAGACGTCCACGACTGCCAAAACATATAAAAACAAATAACCAGATAACCCCAGAATGCCCATTATTAAACCATTACAAACATTCAAGCCAATAGAAATTTGCCAATTAACCAGCAACATATTGGTAAAGTATACCGCCGCTAGACCTACTCCACCTTTTAAGAGAACCGTTATTATTTTGCCTAAGAATTTCATGTTCCTAAAACTCCTACCTGTCTTTTTTACATGTATACTCTATTCGATTGGATATTATACCAAGCTCTTTGGCTTGTCTCAGGAGATATTCATATTTAAGCTGTATGGCGTTGACTTCATAGATTGAGCTATCTACCAAGCTTGGTTCAGTAGCCCATTCAAAATTGGCATATGCACTGTTTAGTGCCGCTTTAACACTTTCAATGCACATAATTAACTCTTCTGTCTCGTTTCTAACCCGTTTCCTTGGAACTTCATTTTCTTCCATTTTGTAACTGATTGCATTTTTCATCTGATCACAGTCCTACTCTATTAAGTATATTAATACAGTATAACCATAATTTTCATTTTTATGCTTCTGCTAATCACTCATTACCTTTTTAGAAGGTCTATATGTACTACTTGCAAATTTGGTATAAGCACCCAACCAAGCCAGGTGTACAGTACCTGTCTGACCATTTCTTTGTTTGGCAATAATCAACTCTGCTTGATTTTTTGCCTCTGAATCTGGATTATAGTATTCATCTCTGTATAAAAACATAACAATATCGGCGTCCTGTTCAATGGCGCCTGACTCTCTTAAGTCTGATAAGATGGGTCTATGATCTGTTCTCGTTTCACAGGCACGGCTCAACTGAGAAAGTACTATAACCGGACATTCCATTTCTCTCGCCAATCCTTTAAGTCCACGGGAAATTTCAGATATTTCTTGTTGCCTAGACTCTTTTTTACTATTCCCACTCATGAGCTGTAAATAATCTATAACCACTAAATCCAAGCCTTTTTCAAGTTTTAATTTTCTGCATTTTGCTCGGATCTCGTTAACGGAAAGACCCGCCGTATCATCTATGAAAATCGGTGCTTGTCCAATAATGGTTGAAGCATCAATAAGGTTTAACCATTCTTCTTCGGTCAAATCACCAATTCTTACTTTTTGAGCATCTACCAAACCTTGGGTACACAGCATACGTCTTGCCAATTGCTCTTTGGACATTTCCAGACTGAAAATGGCTACTGACTTTCTTTCTTTTACCGCGGCAAACTGTGCCACATTGATTGCAAAGGCCGTCTTACCCATGGATGGTCTAGCTGCTATCAGAATCAAATCTGATGCTTGAAGTCCTGCCGTTTTTTGATCTAAATCAACAAACCCTGTGGCTACCCCAGTAACCTGACCTTTATTTAAATACGCTTCACTGATCATATCCAATGAATCTGAAACAATCTTGCTAATCCCTGAAAATTCACCGGTCTTACGTCCTTGAATGATGTTAAAAATTTTCTCTTCAGCTTCATTTAAAATCGTCTCAAGTCTTTCTTTACCTTCAAAGCCATTGGCAACAATTTCTTGTCCTGCTTTAATCAGTTTTCTTAGGATGGCTTTTTCCTTAACAATGATCGCATAGTTTTCAATATGCGCGGATGTGGGTACTGCCATAGCTAACTTCGATAAGTAACTAAGCCCACCAACAAGCTCTAATTCACCAGTATCCTTGAGACGTGTTTGAAGGGTCACCAAGTCAACGGGTTGGCTATGTTGATATAAGTAGACAATAGACTCAAAAATCGCCTTTAAATCAGGCTGATAGAAATCATCTTGATCTATATTTTCTAGAGCTATACCTATTGCATCACGATCCATGACCATAGAACCAATAACAGATTGCTCTGCTTCTATGCTATGGGGTGGTATTCTTTTAATGGTTTCTTCCACGATGGTTCACTCCGATGTATGATTGATCTACTTTGCTTCAACAACTTTAACTGTTAACTCAGTGGTCACTTTAGGATGCAATTTGATAGGTACTGTAAAAGTCCCTAGTGCTTTGATGTGATCTTTTAGGAGCATTTTCTTTTTGTCTATATCTAAACCAAGTTGGTCTTTAGCTTCTTTAGCAATTTCTTTTGTTGAAACAGATCCAAAAATACGTCCACCATCACCCGTCTTAATAGGAACAGTAACCGACGAACTTTTAATCTTTTCTCCCAGCTTAACAGCTTCATCTAAGATCTCTTGCTCTTTTCTTTGCTCAGATGCCTTTTGTAGTTTCAAATCATTGACATTCTTATTGGTAGCCTCAGCACCTAATTTTTTTGTAAAAAGGAAATTTCTTGCGTAGCCATCACTAACCTCCACAATCTCACCTTTTTTACCTACTTTTTTAACATCTTCAAACAATACGACTTTCATTTATTTATCCCCTTTCTCGATATATTGATCTATGGTCTCTTTTAAGATTTGTAATGCCGCTTCAATAGTATAATTTTCAAGTTGTGCACCTGCAACACTTAAATGGCCACCGCCACCTAATTTTTCCATAATCAGTTGCACATTGATATCATCAATGGATCTTGCACTGATATAAATGGTATGCTCTAAATCTGTCAAAACAAAAGAGGCTTTAATGCCAGATATGTTCAGAAGTTCATCTGCAGCTTGGGCACCCACTAAGCTTGGGTTAATAATATTTGAAGGACATACGGATATTGCAATGGCATCCCTATAAATTTGAGCATCCTTTACTGCCGTGGCTTTCGCTTTGTAGGAAGCCATATCATTTTTAAAGAATTTACTGACGCGTATGGAATCTGCGCCACTTCGCCTTAAATACGCAGCAGCTTCAAATGTTTTAACGCCTGTTTTAGCTACGAAATTTTTAGTGTCTACTGTAATTCCAGCGAATAATGCATCTGCTTCTACAGGTCTTAATTTTACTTTATCTGAAACATATTGAATGATTTCAGTAATCATTTCACAGGTTGATGATGCATAAGCCTCTATATAGCTCAGAACTGGGTTTTCTATATGATCTGCTGTGACTCTATGGTGATCAAAAACGATCACCTTTTTGATATATTTTAAAAGCTCTGGATACTCTGTGTAGCTGGGACGATTGACGTCGACAATGACTAGGAGCGTTTGCTCTGAAACAAATGCAATAGCCTCTTGATTATTGATAAAGAGATCGCTTGGATATTCTTTATCTACCACCATTTGCTCATGTATAGGTTTAATCGAGGTGGTTATTTTATTTAATACAATATGAGCCGGTTTTCCAAAATGCTTGGAACAGGCATAAACGCCAATTGCAGCTCCCAGAGAATCCATATCCCCTACTTTATGTCCCATTATGAGCACACGATCACAATCCTCTATAAGCTCTCTAAAGGCATGGGCCTTGATTCTTGCCTTAACACGTGTACTGTTTTCAACACTTCTGGTTTTACCGCCGTAAAAAGCTAATTTATCTTCATTCTTAACAACCGCTTGGTCGCCCCCGCGTGCGAGAGCTAAGTCTATGGCTGTTCTGGCATAATCAATTCTTTTTGTGAAAGAATCTTTGGTCGCACCAATGCCCATACTCAGAGTGACGGGTATCTCATTACCAATATTAATTTCTCTAATGGTATCTAACAGTCCAAACTTCGTTTCTTCAATAGAATCTAAAAATTTCTTCTGAAATGAAATGAGGTATTTATCTTTTTCAAACTTTCGAATCACACCATCAATCTCTTTAGCAAATTTATTGATATTTCGATCAATCAATGCGATTAAAAGAGGTCTTCTGACATCTTCAATGCTATGGATGACCTCTTCATAATTGTCAA
>CAZJIO010000160.1:4882-6698 GCA_964546035.1 uncultured Eubacteriales bacterium
TGAGTCCGAAAACAACCTTTTGCTGTTCATTTTCAAGTTCTAATGCCGTTTCCTTTGAAATATCGAAAAAGTAAGCAATATACATAATGTCCGTTAGATTTTCACCCTTTTTAGGAAGGTCTACTTTTCTAAAGATCATCCTGTAAATGCCCTTATCAATTTGAATAATCTTTTCAACACGATCCTCTTCAATAGGAAAAAAACTTGGACTGATATTTGGAATCAAACTTGCCAATTTCATATGAACTACTTTTGTAGTTGAAAATAAAACCTTAAATGCATCATTTCTCCACTTAATTCTACCTACTTGATCTAAAAGGATATAGGGCATTTCAAAATTTTCAAGCAGTTCCTTTTGTACGTCATTAAAATTAAGCGCAAAATGAATAATCTCTTCCATAAGATGCTTTCGATTAAAGATCATGAGATACACACCTAAAGCTGCTGCGAATGCTAAGAACATACAGAAAATAAAGCCTAAGGTCGGATTATATAAGGCACCTATTATGGTGATCACCGCCATTATGATCAAATAATACAATGGCCACACAAAATAGTTTTCAATTCTATGTTGAAATTGCTTTCTCTTTTTACCTTGTTTCATTATTAACCTCACTTCGTTTACCCATTCATTAATGGTTTTCAAAATATCTAGCAAGTTGGGACAATTGGCTCTTCCATTGAGACTGATCATTTTCATTAATGATCGCCAATTTTAATTTATTGATTATTTTTATATCCAACCCATCATAAGAAGTCCCTAACTTTTCTGTTAAAAAGTAAGTAATAATCACAATGTCCGCAAGAATGTTGAGGTTACTTTCGCCCCCGCCTTCATCAGAAGACATATTTGAAAAAAGAGAGGCCACATCCGTTAAGAGCTGGCTCTTTAATTGCTCAATGACTTTAATTTTTCTAGTAATCTCTAACTCGCCCATCTCTCAACCACCCTCATTTTTTCTCATTTAAATATTATATCATTATATGAATAGAGTGTCAAAAGGTCTAGTTGTTCTTTCTGAAGGATAATAGAGTGTATGGACGCTCTAACCATACACTCTATTATCCTTCAGATTTAGAACAACTTCCTTTTGACGCTCTGTTCATGTATGATTAGAGTGTCAAAAGGCCTATCTTTAACAAAAAAAAAGACTCTGAAAACAGAGTCTAACTTTTACTAATCTATTACATATGGCATTAAAGCAATGTGTCTTGATCTCTTGACTGCGATTGTTAATGCTCTTTGATGTTTTGCACAGTTTCCAGTAATTCTTCTTGGAAGAATTTTCCCTCTTTCTGATACAAATCTCTTTAATTTGTTAATATCTTTATGGTCGATTGAATTTGATTTTTCTTCACAGAATACACAAACTCTTTTTCTTCTTTTAATTGGTTTTCTTTTTTCAAATGCCATCGTGCAACCTCCTTCTTTAATGAACTATATGCCCATTTGCATATTTGTATGTTAGAAAGGTAAATCGTCATCGTCGTCAAATTCCTGGCTAATAGGAACAAATCCCTCAGCTGGTTTCGATGTTGGTTGAGCTTTTGGGAAAGATGGTTGAGCATGTCCCTCAAAACTACCGCCTTCATCGTATGAAGATTTTTTGCTATCTGCAAAAAATTGCTCGCTAACGACTACTTCAGTAACGTATCGTTTGTTTCCTTCTTTATCGTCATAAGTCCTCGTCTGTAATCTACCCACAACAGCTACTTGCTGACCTTTTTTAAAGTACTTTTCAGCAAATTCGCCAGTCTTTCCGAAGGCAACTACATTGATAAAGTCTGCATCAGGTTCCCCTTCACGTTTAAACCC
>CAZJIO010000160.1:6728-7692 GCA_964546035.1 uncultured Eubacteriales bacterium
TTCGCGATTGCCATAGACTCTGCGCTTTGAGTTGAATATCTCACCTCAGGATCTTTTGTCAATCTTCCCATTAAAATAACCTTATTCATACTAAATTCCCCCTTATATTGAATAATATATAATAATACAACTTTATAATCCCCTTATAAATGTTGTCTACTATTTTTCAATACTTAAACATAAATATCTGAGTACTGGTTCCATAATTCTTACTCTCTTTTCTATTTCGCCAGGAGCATCTGCTTCTGATTCAAAATAAAAGAAATAGTAAAAGCCTTCTCTAACTTTTTCGATTTCGTAAGCAAGTCTTCTTTTGCCCCAGTCATCTACTTTGGAAATAGTACCACCAAATCTTTCAACGTAACCCTTCACTTTTTCAAATGCAGCTACTTTAGATTCTTCGTCTAATTTTCCGTTAATAATAATGGCTAATTCATATTTGTTCATTTATTCTTACACCTCCTTTTGGACTATGGCCCTTAAACAATGTCAAGAGCAAGGATTAATATACACAATTTAAAATTATATCACAGTTGCTCTTCAATAGCAAGTAATTTACTTGTTAGAATTGATTTTTTTTATATTCTTCTCAAGCTTAACCCTTGGTATCATAACCATATGGCTACATCCTTGGCATTTTAATCTAAAATCTATTCCTGTTCTTAACACTTCCCACTCATAACTACCACAAGGATGTACTTTTTTTAAAGTGAGAATATCCCCAATGTTTATATCCATTTTTTTCTCCTAAAATAATTTATTGAAATCAATTGTTTGTTTTGTTCACTTACACATATTATACAACATCTCATCTGTGAAGTGGTATGCTACTAGCATACAAAAGCAAAATATTTTTTAATGCTATAATGCTCAAAAAAAATAACTCTCAAATTAGATTTAAGAGTTTTTATTGCGGGAATAGGATTTGAACCTATGACCTTCGGGTTATGAGCCCGACGAGCTG
>CAZJIO010000161.1:0-1144 GCA_964546035.1 uncultured Eubacteriales bacterium
ATGGAGAAACAAAATCTTTAAGATAATTGCAAAGCTCACTTCTTGGTACATAAAAGCAAGGAACTGAGTGAGTGCGTGAAATTTCTAAGAAGATGATTTCTGAGCTCACATTTTCAATCGATGTTTCTCCAGCAGAGTAAAGGTCGGTCACTATTACAACATCAGCATCCTCCATTACTCTTGAAAAAGTTCCTATACAATGCATCATTCTTGAATAGCGGTGAGGTTGGTAGACAGAGATTAGCCGCCTTTCTCCAACCGCTTTACGGATTGCGCGAGTCGTCGCCCGAAGTTCTGAAGGATGATGTGCATAATCATCTATCACAAGAATACTATTCAACTCTCCCTTTTTCTCAAGCCTTCGCTTAACTCCTTCAAAGTTGATAAAACTTTGTCGGATCACAGTTTCTGGAATTCCTAGAGATAAACAAAGTCCAAATACAGCAGCAGAATTCAAGGCGTTGTGCTTTCCAGTTAGATTAACTTGAATATCTTTATAAGTTCTCCCCTGGAATTGCACATCATAAAATATTTCCCACCCTATCTGATTAAAGTTAAGCAACTTAAGCTGAGCTGACTCATTAAAACCATAGGAAATCCCCTTAGAATGCAAAGTAAAAAGGTGATGGTCATCAGCACAGTAGAAAAGATGGCTTGAAGATTGCACTTGATTCAAGAAGTTTTCAAAAGCTTGGAGCAGAGTGTTTTCATCGCGATAATACGTCATATGATCATAGTCAATATTTGTAACGATAGCTCCAAAAGCTTGATACTTCAAAAAAGTTCCATCACTTTCATCCGCTTCGATAGCAAAATATTCTCCTTTACCACTTTCCGCATTGGAATTGAGATTTGTTAATATTCCACCTACAGCATAGGCTGGATCAAGATCCGCTTGTTTTAAGACATGGCTCAATAAACAAGACGTTGTGGTCTTTCCATGGGACCCTGTAACCGCCAAAGTTTTATACCCTTTCGTGAGCTCTAAGAGCAAATCAGAGCGGTGCCAAAGAGAGCAATTCAAGCGCAAAGCTTCCTGATATTCAGGATTAGACTGTTTGATATCCGAGCTAAAGATGACAGTAGATTGAGGAGGAACATGCGCAGCGTCATGGCCGAAAAATACACGAGCTCCACTTTTAAT
>CAZJIO010000161.1:1206-7618 GCA_964546035.1 uncultured Eubacteriales bacterium
GCAAATATGTAAGCTAATCCACTCATACCTATTCCACCAATTCCAATGAAGTGATAATGTCTTTTCATCCCTATCAAATCCCCGCCAAGTCGCACACTAGTGTACTGGCTTCTTTGTATTTTAATTTTTGCTTATATTGACAAAGAGCCTCTTGCATTGTTTTAAGAAGCTTTTTATCATCACCAATCATTTTTCTTATTTCAAAGGCAAACTTTTCAGCATCAAGAGCAAACTCGCTAAGCTTTAATCCACCACCAATTTTCTCTACAACAAAATCTGCATTTTTTTCTTGATGATTATCTGTAGCATAAGGATAGGGAATTAAAATTCCAGGAACTTCCATCTCTATCTGCTCTGCAATCGTTGAAGCACCTGATCGGGATATCATCACATCAGCTGCTCGCCAAGCCAGATCCATACGATCCTCAAAATCTTTTACACAAGCTCGAATCCCTTCATTGTTGTATTTTTCCTGTATTTTTGCCGCAAGCTGAGTATCTCCTGTAAGATGAATCACCTGCCATTGACAAAACACGTCTTTAAGATGATCAATAATCGATTTACAAATAAGATAGTTAAGAGATTTAGCTCCTTGAGACCCTCCAAAAATCAACAAAGTCTCCCGAGAGGGATGCAGCCGGAAATACAATCTAGACTCTTCTTTAGTCACTCTACCCTTGCAAAATCCTTCCCGCAGTGGCATTTTTGCAACCTCGCCTCTCCCTTTGATATAATCTAATGTATCAGGAAAATGGACAATAGTAAGTTCTGAACAAGAACTAAACACACGATTGACTTTTCCCGGTATTCGATTTCCTTCATGTAACACTATTGGAATAGACGATAGTTTTGCAGCAATAAGCATAGGTAAAGTATGATAGCTCCCAAATCCAATGACTACTTTCGGACCAAAATCTTTGATAATCTTACGACATTCTAATATTCCTTTGAAAATAGCCTTAGATCCTTGCCAATAACCCAAAATTCCTTGGCCAAATGTAGAACACGATATTTCACGACAATTGAATTTCTGCCGGTTAAAATAAGGGCTAGATGATAATTTTCCCCCAACAAAAAGGAGCTCTATATTCTTACCTTGATTTAAAAGCTGATACCCTAAAGCTTGTGCAGGATACAAATGCCCTCCTGTTCCTCCTGCACTAATGACGATCCGATTCTTTTGCATTTTCTGACATCCCCCTTAACCACAAAAACGATCTAAAGCCTAATTCTATTTATTATACAATACCTATCTGACAAAGCATTGTATCTTTTTTGAAGAAAATTTCGATCGAAATATGTATAAAGCGGATTTAAATGATTTGCTCACCTATCGAAGCTGCGATACAAACCAATTAATACGGATTATGCTAAGAGGGAAAAAGGCAGAGAAGGTGGGATTTTCTTAATTTGGAGCGCTCCAATGATTCTACCCTGAAAACGCTAAATTTTGAAACGACACCTCTGTCTTGACGCCATAAGTGTACATATCTTTTGGAATCCGTATAAGGATTTCGCTGAAAAAATGTATTTTCCTGTGTTAACAAGACCAAGGAGACGCTTTTCTTTTATTCGATTCTGATACAGAAGAAATATTTAGAAGAACACCTATCCCCATAATGTGGGCCATTAAAGAGGTCCCACCTTGACTAAAAAACGGTAAATTTAAACCTGTACTAGGCAATAAGCCAGAGACAACACCTAGGTTTAAAAAGGCCTGAAAAGAAATAAGAAATGTAATGACTGAAGCTAAATAAAAGGCTCCCTTATCTCTTGCATAATAAGCGATATGGAAACCAATAGAGGCGATTATCATATACAAAATGATAAGAAATAATAGACCTATAAAGCCAAATTCTTCAGCAAAAATTGCAGCAATATAATCGTTTTGTGCTTCGGGTAAGTAACTGAGCTTCTGTAAACTTTTTCCAGGTCCTTTCCCAAAAATTTTTCCCGATCCCGCGGCAATTTTTGCTTGATGAGGTTGATGTCCTTTCCCTTTCAGATCGAGCTCAGGATGTAAGTATACTCTAAGCCTTGCCGAAACGTAGTCCATATTGTATGCAGTAATCGAAGCTAAGGCTATCAGAATAAGCATGGGCAGGCCCCAATACTTAAACCGAACTCCCGTTAGCGTAAATAACACAATTAATGTCACGCTAATCACACCAACGGTTCCATTATTTGGCTCTAATAAAATTAGCACCATGGGAACGGCAACAACTTTTAGCACATCCATAAAGTCTCTAAATGTGAATTCTTTTCCTTCCCGGTTTAAATACTGGTGGATGTAATAAAGAGGAATCAAATATTTCACAAATTCTGAAGGCTGAAAAGTATAAGTAGCAAAACCTATCCAACGACGAGAACCGTTAACGGATTTGCCAATCCCTGGAACAAAAGCCAGAAGAAGAAAAAATGAGAAAAGGCAAAGAAGAGGAAAGCTAAGCCTTAGCAGACTATCATAGCCTAAATACCATAAACCCAAAGCACAAATCCCTCCTAAAAAAGCATAGAGAATTTGCTTAATTAACGCCTGATGAGTGCTTCGATTCAAAGCCATATCAAGAACTTCAGCAGAAGTCGTATTGAAAATCATGACAAGCCCTATGACAAACACCATAGCTGTTGAAATAAGAAGAAGAACGCGATATTTACCCATTATGTCAACTAGAGTTTATTCTCGAAATGAAATTTCCTAACGTACACGTATTCGGTCCCCGACTTTTAAATTTCGAGCTTTTTCCTCATCCAAATTATTCATTTTTAGTAATTCTTCGAATTTCACCTGATGCTGCCTTGCAATCTTCCAGGGATTATCTCCACTTTTAATAACATAATATTGTGGTTCATTAAATGCTACTGGAGATGTTGGTGGAGAAGAGGCATGAGCATGAGCCGAAGCCATTTTCACATTCTTTGAATTCTCGTTTTGGGCAAGGCTACTTTTCGTTTGAGGCAAATGCCGTCGATGAGGAGGAATAGGAACTTTTAACACTTGCCCGACTTGCAAGTCTGCGTTTGTTAGTTGGTTCAATTTGATGACTTCATCGACAGTTGTTCCATTAGCGCGTGCGATTTTTGCAAGGAAGTCGCCCCTTTTAACTGTTACTTCCACAAAGGGTTGCGAAGCTTCTTTATCTTGTTTTTCCACGTGTACAATCGAATTTATAGTTGATTTTTCTCTCTCTTTTGAAATTTGCGCATTAATTGATGCAAATTCAATAGGTTGATCTAAATGACTAGAATAGTTTTTTAAAACAAGATCAACTTCATCCATGGATTGGCCTGATGCCTGCGGATAATCCAAATTCCTTGATAAATGTTGTTCCGTTTGAGGAGGTTTTAACTCAAAATGATCATTAAAGCTAACTTCATATTGGTTAATCGCTGAAGCAAATAAAAAAGCTAGGAGTCCAGCGTTAATTAAAGCTGCTATGATTATTGTATCTTTTCTACTCATCCCCATAACAATTATCCTCTCTTACAACTTCCGGACAAACTTTTTGAATTCTTCCCCTCTATGGGCATAATCTTTAAACATATCATAACTTGAACACCCTGGGGATAAAAGAACTGTATCCCCTCTAACAGCATGAGAAGAAGCAAACTTTACAGCTTCCTCTAAATTGAGAAATCTATTAACAGGAATTGCATGAGAAAGTTCAATCTCAATTTGTCTTGCAGCTTCGCCGATAGCACAAATCTGCTTAACTTTTCCAGTAAAAGCTTCTATCCAAGGAAGGTATGAAGAGCCCTTATGAACGCCTCCCGCAATCAGAATAACTTCTGAGTTAATCGAAGAAACTGCTTTGATCACGGCATCAAGATTTGTTCCTTTACTATCGTTAATATAACTTACTCCTCTAACCTCCCTCACAAACTCAATACGGTGAGGTGGTTTTTGAAACAAAGCATACGCTTCTAAAAATTCTGGATAGCTTATCCCAGCTTCTTTTACAAGAGCAAAACTTGCAAGAAAATTTACCACATCATGAGACTGCAAACCCTTGAGTTCTAAAGGAAGCTCTCCAATTTGCTTTTGGTCACAAAAGACAAATGAAAGATCCGATCTCAAGTTACTATGAGGAGAAAATCCATATGTCTTATAAGGTTTTCCCTTTAAAAGAGAGGCCCATTCTTTTGCCGTATTTTCTTCTACGTAAAACAGCTCCTTAAACTTTAAACAATCCGAAATGTTGATTTTAGTCTTAGCATAATCTTCCATCGTCACGTAACGATCCAGATGATCGGGAGTCACATTCAGCAAAACCGCCGCATTCAATGCTTCACACTTCATCATTTCAAGTTGAAATGAACTTAGCTCTAATGAGATATAATTAATAAGACTTACATTGTCCACTTGAGATATCAAAGCTTTTCCAACATTGCCAAGAGCTAAACATTTCTTATTACAATGATTCAGTACATGTTCTACAAGCAGCGTCACTGTTGTTTTACCATTTGTTCCAGTAATTCCAAATATTTTTGGAGGATTGGAAAGCTGCATGAGAAGCTGACAAGCTAGCTCGACTTCATTAACGATCGGTAGATTAAGGGATCGAGACAAATTTAGCTCTGGATGATTTTGAGGAATCCCAGGGGATGGAATGATAAAATCAAATTGACGCAGATCAAGAGGAGTCCCTTCTTCGAATAGTTGAATTCCTTCTTTCAATAATTCCCTGACAGATGGATCTTGTTCTAATTTTTTGGCATGTTTATCCAAACAAATGATCTGATAACCTTTTTTAAGCAAGTAAGAAGCCATACTTCTTCCACTAACGCCAAGGCCAAGAATTAAAGCAGTTTTTCTTACAAAGGACATACTGTTTCCGAATTTACTTGATACATTTTTCATCTACTGGAATTTCAAAGAAGCCAGACCTACTATAGCCAGAAGTAGAGAAACGATCCAAAATCGCATAACGACTTTAGTCTCAGGCCAGCCTTTGTATTCAAAATGATGATGTAAAGGAGCACAAAGAAACACACGTTTCTTTTTGCGAAACTTGAAACTCATTACTTGGATGATAACAGATAAAGCCTCTACAACAAACACTCCACCAATGATTCCAAGCAGGAGTTCTCTTTTCAATAGCACACTGGAAACACCGATGACCCCTCCCAAAGCAAGAGAGCCAGTATCTCCCATAAACACTTGAGCTGGGTAGCTGTTATACCACAAAAAGCCAAGACATGCTCCAATAAACGCGCTAAGATAAATCGCGACTTCTCCACTTCCCTCAATGTAGACTATATTTAAATAATGAGCAAGGTCGACATTATTTGATAAAAATGCAATAAAAGCAAGGCAACTAGCCACCATAATTAAGCATCCAGCTGCAAGTCCATCTAGACCATCTGTTAAATTTACAGCATTCGAAGCGCCGGTGATGACTAACATCATCAATAAACCAATAAGAATGACACCTAAACCTGTGAATTGAATAACCGGATCTTTATAAAAAGGGATATAAAGGCGACTTCCATATAGATTTAACGCTATAGCAGAAGATTCATTATTTTCATGATCTTGCGGTTGCTTTTCCACTTTCACACTAGGCGGATCTTTAATTAAAATGGGATTAAACCACTTTCCTTGTTGAAATGATGAAGCTAAGTGCGGTGACAGTATGTAAGTTACGATAAAGAACGAAAGCACAAGCTGAAAGAATAATTTTCCCCTAGCTGAAAGGCCTCTTGCATTTTTGTATTTCAATTTTAAATAATCATCTCTTCCTCCAAGAAAGCCAAGAGAAACTGTTGTAACCAATAAGAGTAAAGTAAAAGGATGCTTTAAATCCATCCATAATCCCATAGATATCAAAATACTTGCTAAAATCAAAAGCCCTCCCATAGTAGGGGTATCTTTTTTTTTATGGTGCAGTTGACCAAGCAAAGGGCATTCATCTGTGCGTATGGATTGCCCGATTTTAAGCTCGTAGAGCTTTTTTATAAACCAAGGCCCTAAGAATATAGAAATCATAAGGGTAGTTAGAGCTGAAAGCATCATTCTTGTCGAAGTATATGTAAATACGGCACTTTTATGCCAAGAACAGCTCTAAAAAATTCCGTAAGAAAAAAAATCATGTGTCCATCCGTGATGATTAATAGCAGGATTAATGTTTATTATTAGCTTTATTTCAACTGTTTGTTCCCACCTTTTTCGCATTCAGAATATAAATAGCTGGCTACTGCAAGAGTAACCATTGTCTTGAGCAGTTTTTTATTAAGCTCGTGCTCACCATTTTAAATTTCTTCTAGGACTTTCCAAAGAGCATTGATACGAGACCCTTTGAGCAATACAACATCCCCTTCTTTAAGAATACTTCTTAATTTTGGAATCAGCATATCTCGACTGTCGAAATAATAGACTTCTCTTCCTTCTCTAGTCCAAAGATCGACCATA
>CAZJIO010000162.1:0-332 GCA_964546035.1 uncultured Eubacteriales bacterium
ACCCGCGCGGAGAGCACGCTGCCGTCCTTGTCGAAAAGCACGATAAACCACTCGAATAGGAATAAATTCAAAAAAAGGTTATACGATGACCCATCGTATAACCTTTTTTTTGAACATAAGGACCCTCATGTGTATAAAATAGTATATAGGGAATAAAACTGTGAGGAGAAAAATGAAAATGGTTCAAGAGATCACTTATGACCAATTAAAGAACGATTATGATTTTGAAAAAATTCTTGGGATGAGTCAAGGCTGTTCAAAGCTATTTCCTGGTAATCAGGAGCTTCAGGCTGCCGTAGAAACCATCTTAAAAATAGACGAACAGCAACACA
>CAZJIO010000162.1:357-7559 GCA_964546035.1 uncultured Eubacteriales bacterium
CAAAAAGTTCAAAGGTAGAAACCTTTCTTGTAGAATTATTGCAAAGTAAAGATCACCATCACTATGATTGGTGCTATGTCCACAATTTTGAAGATTCAAACAACCCTAAATTGATTCAACTAGAATTTGGAAAAGGGGAAGACTTTAAGAAAGATTTGGAAAGCAGTGTTTTAAATACCTTAGAGGAATGTAAAAAATATTTTATGAGTAAAGAACTTAAAGCTGTGCAAAAAGCCTTAAGAGAAGAGGTACTAGCTCTGACAGAAAAAGAGTTGGAAGCTCTTAAAAGTGAAGCGAAGAAATTGGGTTTTTCGACACATATCAGTGAGAAAGGTGTTTTTTTTATTCCAATCATTAATGGTAAGAAGATTAGTGAATCAGAATATGATAATTTAAATTCAGAGGAGCAAGAAGTCATTATCAAGGATTTAGATCTTTTAGAAAAAATGTCTAAGAAAGTCAAAAAGAGAATTAAGAACCAGAAAGACCAATCCAAAGGTCGGCTATGCTTTCTCAAAAAGCAAATCATCGCTGAATTAATCGATAAGAATTTTAAATCACTTTGCGAAACTTTTAACCATGAATCTATAAACACGTATATAGAGGCACTTAAAAAAGATTTAGATATTCAGCTTAAAAGAATATTTCTTGAAATAGATCGTAATCAAATCGAAAAATTTAAAGAGAATATTGATTTTGAGAAAATTAAAAAAATAGAAAAAGAAGATAAACATCGATATGTGGTGAACTTCCTTCAAAGAAAAGTATCAAATCCAGCGCCTGTCATTTACGCAAGCAAAGTCACTTACTATGAATTGTTCGGTAAGATAGAGTTTCTAAACGATGGTGGCGTATTTGTAACGGATTTTACCTGCATTCACCCGGGACTTATTCACCAAGCCAATGGGGGTGTTCTGATTTTAGATATAAATGACCTCATTAGCAGTAAACTTATTTGGGATAAACTTAAGAAAGTTCTTACGGAAAAAGTAGTCGGTTTTGATAATATTCGAGAGCAACAAGGGGCTCTGCCCATCAGAACGATCAATCCTCAACCCATCCCTCTTGATTTAAATGTCATACTCGTCGGGTTAGAAAATATCTATGAAGCCCTATATGAAATTGATCCCGAATTTAAAGAAATTTTTTCACATCATCTAATGCTGCCTGAAAATTGCGATGCAACAGAAGAAAATATGTCTGGGTTCGTTGCATATCTAAGGTCGGAAAAATTAACAGATGCTGCAATCAAAAGACTTTTACACCAAAGCATTCAAAGGACGGGAAATCGCAATAGAATGTCTAATAGTCTAGCAGAATTAGACAAGGTCATTGAAATGAGTGCCTATTTTGCAACCGAGAGTGGAAGACAACAAGTGACAGATGAAGATATTATCAGGAGTGAACAGGAACTGAAGAAAAATAAAAAATATCATATGAAATGTATTGAAGATTTGATTATCAAAGGGCAAATATTAATTGAGACGAAAGGAAAAAAAGTAGGTCAGATTAATGCTCTTTCGGTATCGAGTTATACAGACCATGAGATTGCCTATCCTATCAGAATCACCGCATGTACTTATGGGGGTGAGGAAGGGATCATTAGCATTGAGAAAGAAAATAAAATGAGTGGAAAAATCTTTGGAAAAGGGATTAGCATCATCAGCAGCTATTTGTATCATTTGTTCTCAAAAGATAAACCAATGGCCATTAATTGTCTTCTGTGTTTTGAACAAATGTATGGTAATATCGAGGGCGATAGTGCTTCCTGTGCTGAAGTTTATGCCATTCTCTCTGCTTTATCCAAAGTACCCATTGAGCAAAGTATTGCCATAACGGGTTCCATTGATCAATTCGGAAATCTTCAACCCATTGGAAGTGTTTCAGCCAAAGTTGAAGGATTTTACAATATTTGCAAATTAAAAGGCCTCACGGGCAAGCAAGGTGTTATTATACCAGCTTCCAATAGTTCTGAATTAATTTTGCCAGAAGAAATTCTAGAAGGTGTGAAAAAAAAGAACTTTCATATCTATGCTATTAGTAGAATAGAAGATGGCATACCCGTATTAATGAAGACAACATTTGAAAAAGTGAGAAAAGCAGCCTCCGGGCCATATTAGATCGCAGTGGAAATTGTTTTTAACTCTCAAGAATGAATGAGAGGTGGATGCAAGTTCCACTATACATAAATTCGTATTGGCGTTATACTTAGAAGGACAATTCATCTAAAAACTAAGTGGGGGTGTTGGGTGATGATTCTTAGAAAAAAGCAAAAACCGTTGATTTGCTGCAATCAATGCGGACAAGTTATCAATCAAAAGGGAAGTCATAATGATTTTCTTCAAATTAATAAAGCGTGGGGCTACTTCTCCAACAAGGATTTGACCATTCATTCCTTTAACTTATGTGAGACATGCTATGACCACCTGGTTCAAGATTTTAAAATTCCTGTGTATTCAAAAAACAATAATGAGGCTATCTAAGCCATTAAGCGTATGTTATAATTATGACATAAGCTTTTTTTTTACAATAATTTGAATTTAAGAAGGAATGGTATTCGTATGTTAGATGTATGCTTATTAGGAACGGGTGGCATGATGCCCTTGCCATATAGATGGTTAACTGCTTTGATGTTGCGCTTTAATGGGAGTAATATGTTAATAGATTGTGGTGAAGGCACCCAAATTACGATCAAACAACAGGGATGGAGCTTTAAATCCATTGATTTAATTTGCTTTACTCATTACCATGGTGATCATATCAGTGGGCTACCAGGGTTGCTCCTCACCATTGGGAATTCCAATCGTACAGAACCCTTAACCTTAGTTGGGCCAAAGGGATTAGAGAGAATCGTCAATGGACTGAGAGTCATAGCGCCAGAATTACCTTATGAAATAAAATTAATTGAGTTAAATGAAAATTTCGAAAGCTTTACCCATGGACAATATAACATCCAAGCCTATAGAGTAAAACATAATATTACTTGCTATGGGTATAATGTTGTGATTAATAGGCAAGGCAAATTTGAAATTGAAAAAGCGAAAGAGAACAATATACCCCTCAAATGTTGGTCACCCCTACAAAAGGGTGAAACCATAGAATATGAAGGCCGCCTTTTAACGCCAGATATGGTACTTGGCGAAGGTAGAAAAGGTTTGAAAGTGAGTTATTGTACCGATTCAAGACCTGTAGAATGGATAGCAGATTATGCGAATGAAGCTGATTTATTCATTTGTGAAGGCATGTACGGCGAAGCAACTGAGGAAACTAAGGCGAGTGCTTATAAGCATATGACTTTTTCTGAAGCGGCTAGTCTTGCAAAAGCCGGAAATGTAAAGGAATTGTGGTTGACTCATTTTAGCCCTTCCCTAGTTTATCCTAAGGATTTTCTACACGTAGCTAAGGCTATTTTTCCGCAATCAATCATTGGTAAGGACAGAATGACAAAAACCTTTAAATTTGATGAGGATACTTTAGAGGATTAAAATTTAGTACGATATATAAGATAAGAATATAAGAATATCCTTGAGGGGGTAGTTTAATGAGAAAGATCATTGCCATACTTGTTATGATTGGACTGGTCGGAGGACTTTTTTATTACTTGACTGAAGTCAAGTTTCAGCCTAAAGATCCAGTCAAAAATGAAAGCATCGGGTTATCTGAGGAGTCAATCCTACCTGAGATTAAAGATCATTATGATGACTTTCTATTAAAGGTGAGAAAGCTTCAAGCTAAGCCTGATCAATTGGCCGAACTTAACTGCATCATCACGAAAATTTTGTACTCAGGGAAGCTGAGTGATGATGAAATAAGACTGCTTGTTAAGTTCCAAAGAGAATATTTTACGCAGCCAACTTTAGATAAGAATCCTGAAGAGGCAAATTATGAGCGTCTGATTAAGGAACTTAAATATTACAAAGAAGCCGATCTTAGTATCATTGGATATAAAATTGTTGGACCTCAATACGTTGATTCAGAGGATGGAAAAAAGGACATGCTTATTTTCAACGTCATCTATTATCTGAATATTACCACGGATGAAGGTGAGGTCTACAAGGGCTATGTTTACCAACGTAACGATGAAGGGCTTTGGGAATTAAAAGGTTTTGGAGCAGTTGAAAGTTTTCCTATTATCTATTAGAAGAATATCCAAGGAGTTTACATGGAAAAAGAAATTAAAATATTAGCCATAGAGACATCATGTGACGAGACATCTGCCGCTGTTGTTGTTAATGGCACACAAATAAAATCTAATATTATTTCCTCACAAATAGATTTGCATAAAAAGTTTGGCGGTGTAGTACCTGAGATTGCCTCTAGAAAACACATAGAAAAAATGAATCCAGTGATTCAAGAAGCCTTAGACGAGGCCAACATAACCTTTGAAGAATTGGATGCCATAGCAGTGACATATGCCCCTGGACTCGTAGGGGCTTTGCTTGTAGGCCTAGCAACTGCAAAAGCAATTGCTTTTGCTTGTAATAAACCCCTCATTGGTGTGCACCATATTGAAGGCCATATATCAGCTAATTATATTGAAAATCCTGAGTTTAAACCCCCATTTATCTGCATGGTGGTTTCAGGTGGGCATACCCATCTGGTCTATGTAAAGGATTACGGCGACTATGAGGTAGTAGGAAAAACAAGAGATGATGCGGTGGGTGAGGCTTTTGATAAAGTTGCAAGAACCATTGGACTAGGATATCCTGGTGGACCCAAGATTGATGCCTTAGCAAAGACTGGAAATCCAAAAGCCATTCACTTTCCAAGGACTTACTTAGAAGGGGATAGTTATGATTTTAGTTTTAGCGGGATTAAATCTGCCGTTCTTAATTATATCAATCAATGTCAAATGAAAAACGAAACGGTCTGTGAAGCTGACATAGCGGCTTCTTTTCAAGAAGCAGTTGTAGAAGTCCTCGTAACAAAAACGATGAAAGCGGCAAAAGCTTATGGTGCAGTTCGAGTGGCTTTAGCTGGAGGAGTAGCAGCTAATAGTCAATTAAGATCAGAAATGAAGAAGGCTTGTGATGCCCAGGGTATAACCTTGCAGTATCCTTCGATGATTTTATGCACGGATAATGCTGCTATGATTGGAGCTGCTGGCTATTTTGAGTTTATAAAGGGTGTCAGACACGGCATGGATTTAAATGCCGTCCCACACTTGAAATTAGGTGAAAAGGTAAATCATATATAAATAAAAGTAAAGCCGATGAAATGTGGCGGACCACAATTCATCGGCTTATTATTATTTAGAAAACTTATACAATGACGGGAGGCGTAAAAACTCGTAATGCCAGTTCATCATCTAAACCATATAAAATTCCCACATCACCATTCGAACGTTTGAGCTTTTGAAGAATTGCTTTTAAAGTAGCTTCTTCCTCAACTTGTTCATCAATAAACCACTTGAGCAAACTAATTGTTGCGTGTTCTCTCTCGTCTGTTGCCACATCCATTAAATGATAGATTCTTGAAGTCACAAATTTTTCATGGTCCAAGGATTTTTCAATGATATCTACGATATCTTTATAATCCGCGGGTGGTGTTTCTAAACCCTGGATATCAATGGCACGATCCATTTCCTTGATGTAGTTAAAAAATCGCATTGCATGAAATCTTTCCTCTTCCGCCTGTACAATAAAATGGTTAGCAAATCCATCTAAGTTCATGGAATAACATTGAGCCGCCATTGCAAGGTATAAGTGCGCAGAATAAAATTCAAATTTAATCTGTAAATTAAGTTCTCCTAGTAATTTGTCGCTAAGCATAGTTAGGACCTCCTTTATAAATAACTCTGTGTATTTACTTATTATACCAAGTATTTTAAAATATGAATAGAGTAAACCACTTATTTCTTTGAATTTATAGTTTGAATTGTGGAAATGTTAATGTAAGGCGAATTTTTATGGGGCTTTCCAATCTGCTGAATATAAGGTAGAATAGTGAAGATAACTGATAGAGCTGTGTATATTTTATAGGAGGAACACTATAATGAAGAAACAGAAAAAAGTAGCTGTTATTATTCCAGCAGCAGGGCATGGCAAGCGAATGAAAAGTGATGTATCCAAACAGTACATTGAAATAGAGGGAAAGCCAATTTTAGCTTATACCATTGAAAAGTTCCAAGAATGTATGAGAATAGATGAAATTATTTTAGTTGTTGGTGAAGAAGAGGTTGGTTATGTAGAGAAGTACATTAAGACAAGATACGGGTTATCGAAAATTAAGCATATTATATCGGGAGGAAAAGAGCGTCAAGACTCTGTTTATGAAGGTTTAAAGATCATCGATGAGTCAATAGATATTGTCCTGATTCATGATGCTGTTCGGCCTTTGATTACAATAGATGCTATTGAAGCCATCATTTTAAAAACAATTGTGTTTGAAGCATGTATATTAGGCGTGAAAGTGAAGGATACTATAAAGGTTGTTGATGAAAATGGAAACATCGTAACCACACCAGATAGAAATCAACTCTATGCCATACAGACGCCTCAGGCTTTTGAAAGAGCATTGATCCAAGAGGCTTATAAAAAAGGGGCTAAGGCAGGCTTCAAAGCAACAGATGACTCTATGCTCGTAGAGCAATTTACAGATATAAAAGTCAAAGTAATCGAGGGTAGTTATAGCAATATTAAGATTACGACCCAAGAAGACTTCCAAATGGTTAAGGAGCTAATGGCGATAAAATAAATAGTCCATGCTGTAAATGTGACAAGAAAGTTCAAAAAGCTATTGACACATAGAACAAGATATGATAAATTAATTAAGCGCTCAAATGAGTAAAAACTAAGTGAACGTTTTGGAGAGGTGTCCGAGTGGTTTAAGGAGCTAGTCTTGAAAACTAGTGACCCCAAAAGGGCCGTGGGTTCGAATCCCACCTTCTCCGTTAGTCAAATCTTTTACCTATAGAAATGATAGGTGAGGGTGCGACCAGCGAAAGCGAAGTATTTATAGTTGTTTGGAGAAGTACCCAAGCGGCTGAAGGGGTTCGCCTGGAAAGCGGATAGGTCGTTAATAGCGGCGCGAGGGTTCAAATCCCTCCTTCTCCGTCAGTTACTCAAACAAAGTAGTTGACAAACAATTTTGAATATGATACAATATTTTTCGCTAACCAAACAAAAAGTTAGTCAAATTGAACAAAAATGAACCTTGAAAACTGAACAGTAAATCAACCAACAAAACCAAGTAAGAAAGAT
>CAZJIO010000163.1:0-7353 GCA_964546035.1 uncultured Eubacteriales bacterium
AATTTTGATCCCAGTTCCTTTCTTCTTTTCTAGCACAATGCCTTTTTCACTTAGCCAACTTTCAACAAAGCTCAACTCCCTAATAACAGTTCTTGAGCTGATGTTCGTCTTTTCAGCTATGAACTGTACAGTTACGTAATTGGCTTCATCTAAGAGCAGGTAAATCATTTTCTTTATTCTTGAAGTTAACTTCATCTCAACAACCTCGCTTTGTTGAACAACTGTTGTAGCTTGAGTATAGTACCAGACTCCTCCAGAGTACAGTTAAAGAAAAAGAGTTATGGCAATTGCCTTAGATGACATCACTACAAATCCCCATTCAAAGGGCTTTTCAAGGCTTCTCAATGCTTTTATCGTTCAAATATTTTCATTATTTCTATTATACCATTTCTTTAATAATGCCATGTATCCTCATTAAAAAAACTCCCTATTAAAGAGAGTTTTTCTAGTACTTAATTTCTATGAGTGTCAAGCCCTTTGCAGGAGCTTTTTTTCCAGGTCTTAATCGATCCATCGATGCAATAATCTCTGGAATTTCTTCTGGTTCCTTTTTACCCACACCAATATCGGTTAAGGTACCCACAATAATACGCACCATATTGTATAAAAAGGCATTGCCTGTCACCGTGATTTCTATGAGCCCGTTATTTTCAACAATTTCAAATTTCTTAAGGGTCCTAACAGAGGTTTTTACACTACCGCCAGCCGCCGAAAAAGCAAAAAAATCATGTTCTCCTAAAAAATAAGGACAAGCTTTTCTCATACGTTCTATGTCAAGGGGATTTGGATAATAAGCAGCGAATCGATTGTGCTGAGGCAGCGGCATAAAGGCATTATATATTTTATAAACGTAGGTTTTTTCTATTGCATGATATCTAGGGTGAAAGCCCGGTTCGATCTCAACTGCGCTTTGCACCACTATATCTAAGGGTAAATAAGCATTGATGGCTTTAGCTACCTTTTTTTCTTCAATGCTAGTTTCTACACTTACAGCCACAACTTGGCCTAAGGCATGAACACCTGAATCAGTCCTACTTGAACCCATAATATGGGCTTCCTTCTGAAAAACCTTAGCGCAAGCTTTAATCAACTCACCCTCTACAGTAACCTGATCCATTTGCTTTTGCCAACCGCAATAATCGGTACCATCATAAGCAATAATCAATTTAAATGTTCTCACCATATCTATAACCACCTAAGCAGCACTAATACTGTTAGATAAAGTATACCAACTCCAAAAGCTCGATAATCCACATTAAAATATTTTAATTGATGCATTCTCGTTCTACCTTCGCCACCTCTATAACATCTGGCTTCCATAGCAAGGGCTAAATCATCCGCCCGTCTAAAAGATGAAATAAATAGAGGTACTAAAAGCGGTATTAAACTCTTCGCCCTTTTAATCAAATTGCCTTTTTCAAACTCTGCACCCCTTGCCATTTGTGCCTTCATGATCTTATCTGTTTCTTCTAAAAGAATCGGAATAAATCGCAGGGCAATGGTCATCATCATAGCAATTTCATGAGCAGGCACTTTGATTTTTTCTAGTGGTTTTAATAAGGCTTCAATACCATCCGTCAAGGAAATGGGTGAAGTCGTTAAGGTCAAAAGAGATGAACCCACAATCAAAAGGATTAGGCGTGCTGCCATAAACGCTGCAAGCTGCAACCCTTCTAGCGTAATTTTAATCACACCAAATTCGAAAAGCTTTGTCTCACCTGGTGTCAAAAATATATTAACAGATATGGTTAATAGAATAATAACCACAATCGCTTTTAATCCTTTTAAAATAAACTTCAACGGTACCTTGGAAATCTTTATGATCGACATCAGGAAAATCAAAGTTATCCCATAACCAATAAATTGCTTAGAGATAAACAGAGAACTGATATACATAAAAGTAACAATAATTTTGGTTCTTGGGTCTAATTTATGTAAAATAGAATCCGCTGGATAGTACTGTCCAATGGTTATATCTCGAATCAAAGTGATCACTTCCTTTTTTTATCCTATAATGTCTCAATTATCTTTCTCAATATGTCATAAGCCTCATCCATGGTAATCACGTCTTGGGGCACATCAAACCCTTTATCCTTTAACGCCTTCATCAAATAAGTCACCTGGGGCACTGCCAACCCCATTTTTTCTAAGGCATCCACCTCTAAAAATATCTCCTTAGGTGTGCCATCTAACTCATTTCTACCCTTATCCATTACAATCAGACGATTAACTACTTTAGCTATATCCTCCATACTATGTGTCACGAGAATAATGGTAATACCCGATTCCCTATGCAATTTGCATATTTCGCCTAGTATTTCATCCCTACCCCTTGGATCAAGACCAGCCGTAGGCTCATCTAAAATCAACACCTTAGGCTCCATAGCAAGTACACCTGCTATTGCAACCCTTCTTTTCTGCCCCCCCGACAATTCAAAAGGCGACTTCTCATAAATACTTTCATCTAATCCTACTTTACTTAAAGCTTTCTTAACCCTTAAATCAATCTCATCTTTAGCTAAACCCATATTCGTAGGTCCAAAAGCCACATCTTTATAAACGGTCATCTCAAAAAGCTGATGCTCCGGATATTGAAAAACCAGCCCAACATTTTGCCTAACCTTCCTAAGATCTGCCTTATCACTATTAATATCTAATCCATCCACAAGTACGAGGCCAGAATCGGGTTTAATCAACCGATTAATATGCTGAATCAACGTCGACTTCCCAGAACCCGTATGTCCAATCAGCCCAATAAACTCCCCATCTTCTATCTTCAAAGACACATCAATAAGCGCCTTCTTCTCAAAAGGCGTACCCGGTCCATATGCATAATTTAAATTCCTGATTTCAATCGACATATCGCATCAACCATTTCCTCTATTGTTAATATAGAATCATCTATTCCATAACCCGCCTCTTTCAACAACGAAGCAACCTCCGTTACCTGTGGCACATCCAACCCAATCGCCTTCATAGCCCTCACATTAGAAAATACCACCTTAGGCGTCCCATCCATAACAATCTTACCCGCCTCCATAACTATCACCCGATCCGCCTTAACAGCCTCCTCCATAAAATGAGTAATCAAAAGAATCGTAATCCCCTCATCCCTATTCAGCTGCCTTATCGTATCCATCACCTCAAGCCTCCCAGAAGGGTCCAACATCGCCGTAGGTTCATCCAACACAATACACTCCGGCTTCATAGCCAAAACGCCTGCAATCGCAATCCTCTGCTTCTGTCCCCCTGATAACTTATTAGGCGAATGCTTCGCATACTCACTCATCTCCACAGTAGCCAGCGCCCCATCCACCCTTTTCCTAATCTCCCCAGGCTCAACCCCCAAATTCTCCGGCCCAAAAGCCACATCCTCTTCCACAATCGTCGCAATAATCTGATTATCCGGATTCTGAAACACCATCCCCGCACTCTGCCTAACATCCCAAAGATGCACTTCATCCCTCGTATCCATCCCCTTAACCCAAAGCGTCCCTTCCTTCGGAACCAACAACGCATTCATATGCTTCGCCAAAGTCGACTTCCCCGACCCATTATGCCCCAAAATGGCCACAAACTCCCCCTTTTTTACCTGTATATCCACCCCATCAATCGCCCTAAAACTCTCCTCAACATCACCCTTCTCATCATGCACATGATACTCAAAAACCAACCCCTTACCCTCTATCATTTCCATAATTTATCTCACTCCAAACATAGTTCTATTTTATTGCCCTTGCCCTTTTCCCAACAAACCACTAATCCCTATTTTAAATCTATGCACCCAAATTAGCAACTAAGAATTTTTCTCTGTCCTTTTGGTCCTCCACTAGACCAGCAAGTTGTCCACCTATTGGTAAAGCCGCGAGCCATGGACGGCGAGCCCCTCCATTTGCGCAGGAGCGCAACGGGAGGGCGACACCAATAGGTGGACAACTGGCGGAAAGTACCCACCAAACTGCTTTATTCCCTTAGTTCTAATACTACCCATAAATTTAAAATAGGGACTAAGCATTCACTTAATCCCTACCATTTTTATACGAGTTCTAATACAACTTCTTCAGCTGCATCGCCCTTACGTTGTCCTAATTTAATGATTCTAGTATATCCACCATTACGATCAACATACTTTGGAGCGATATCATCAAACAACTTAGCAACTAAATCGATTTGTTTAGTTCCTGCTTTTTTACCTGCACTTTCTGTAGGCACTTCTTTCACTGGGTAAAGTACTTGAAGCATTTGTCTACGAGCATGTAATCTAGTAGCACTATCTTTTTTGATAGTCTTTTTGATCTCTTCAAATTCAACAACCATTTTACCATCAACTTCTTTTTTCACTCTGCTACCATCAGCGGTCTTCTTAGGGACTTTTTGAGTAACAGTTTCTTCAACAAAATTATCTTTTTCTCTCACTGCGAGAGCAATTAATTTTTCAGCTATTTTACGAACTTCCTTCGCTTTAGAATCAGTTGTGACAATCTTGCCATGATGAATCAAATTGGTTACTTGATTTCTAAGTAATGCTTTTCTTTGTGAAGAAGTTCTTCCAAGCTTTCTGTATCCTGCCATTTAACTTAACCTCCTTTATCAGATGTTTAGAACCTTGTTGCTATCGGCAACACTGTTATTAATAGTCCAAGACTATTCATCACTAGGCTTTAACACCAATTCAAGTTCTTTTAGTTTTTGTAATACTTCTTCTAAAGATTTTCTACCAAGGTTTCTCACCTTCATCATATCTTCAGAAGTTCTATTGGTCAATTCTTCAACTGTGTTGATACCTGCTCTCTTCAAGCAGTTGTATGAACGTACAGATAATTCTAATTCGTCAATACTCATTTCAAGGACTTTTTCTTTCTCATTGTTTTCTTTTTCTACCATGACTTCTGCATTTTTAGCATTTTCAGATAGATCCACAAATAAGTTTAAATGCTCGCTAAGAACTCTAGCTGCTAAACTCACTGCTTCATCAGGGGACAATGTACCATTGGTCCAAACTTCAAGAGTTAACTTGTCATAATCTGTAATTTGTCCTACACGGGTATTTTCAACAATTAAATTAACACGTTCTACTGGTGTGTAACTAGAGTCAACTGGAATAACACCAATAGGTTGTTCATCATTTTTGTTTTTATCGGCGCCAATGTAGCCTCTGCCTCTGGTAATTGTTAACTCAATAAACAACTTACTGTCAGCTCCACCACTTAAGGTTGCAATGACAGATTCTGGGTTAATGATCTCGATATCAGGATCTGCTTGAATATCAGCGCCTGTTACAATACCTTCACCTTCGAATTCTATATAAGCAACTTTAGGTTCGAAACTATCACTGTTGTTTTTAATCGCTAACCTTTTAATGTTCAGAATAAGTTCTGAAACATCTTCTTTAACGCCGGGAACAGTGCTAAATTCATGGAGAACTCCATCAATTTTCACACTGCTGATCGCAGCGCCAGGTAAGGATGAAAGCATAATCCTTCTGAGAGAATTACCAAGTGTAGTGCCATAACCTCTTTCTAAAGGTTCAACGACGAAACGTCCGTATCTATTATCTTCAGAAATTTCTACAATATCAATTTTTGGTTTTTCAAAATCAAACACGTTTAAAGACCCTCCTTCTATATTTAATTTTATATAGAATATCTCATTCTACATATGATTGTAAGCTTGCATTATGAGGGTGAAAAGATTAGTTTTGCTTTAACATATGTTATTATTTAGAATACAACTCGACGATTAGAGTTTCAAGTACTGGAATAGTAATTTGTTCTCTTGTTGGAAGAGCCATTACTTTCACAATATAGTTATCTAAATCTACGTCTAACCACTCAGCAACTGGTCTACCTGATGTGCTTTCAAAAATATCTTTAAATCTCTGTGTACCACGAGATTTTTCTTTGATCGTAATCACATCGCCTGCTTTAACTTGGTATGAAGGAATATTCACTCTTCTGCCATTCACTATAACATGGTTATGACGAATAACTTGACGAGCTTCTGTTCTTGAACGACCAAGTCCAGCTCTGTAAGCAACATTGTCAATACGTGATTCTAACATAATCAATAAGTTATCTCCGGCAATACCTTGTCTACGGTCTGCTTCATCGAAATAGCCTCTGAATTGAGATTCTAGAACACCATAAATTCTTTTAGCTTTTTGCTTTTCACGTAATTGCATACCGTATTCGGATTGCTTAGTACGTGCTTTACCATGTTGTCCTGGCGCATAAGGTCTACGCTCTATTGCACATTTACCTGTATAGCATCTATCGCCTTTAAGAAAAAGCTTCTCGCCTTCTCTACGACATAATCTACATACAGCTCCTATATATCTTGCCATTTGTTTACACCTCCTGCCGATTAAACTCTTCTACGTTTTGGTGGGCGACATCCGTTATGTGGTACTGGAGTCACATCTTTGATACTAGTTACATCCAAGCCTGCAGCTTGTAAAGCTCTAATTGCAGCTTCTCTACCTGCGCCTGGGCCTTTAACCATAACTTCAACAGCCTTAAGTCCATGGATCATAGCAGCTTTTGCTGCAGTATCCGCAGCCATTTGTGCTGCGTAAGGTGTAGATTTTCTTGAACCTCTAAATCCAAGTCCACCTGCACTTGCCCATGATAATGCATTACCATCAGTATCTGTTAAAGTAACGATTGTATTATTAAAAGTTGATTTTATATGAGCTTGTCCGCGTTCTATATGTTTCTTAACACGTTTTTTAGTAACTTTTTTAGTTACTACTTGTTTCTTTGCTGCCATCAATCAAACCTCCTAACTGATTATGATTATTAATGGTTATACACAATGTATAAACTAATTATTTCTTCTTGTTTGCTACAGTCTTACGTGGACCTTTTCTTGTTCTAGCATTTGTCTTAGTTTTTTGTCCTCTTACAGGAAGACCTTTTCTATGACGAATACCACGATAGCAGCCAATTTCCATTAAACGTTTAATGTTCAATGCTACTTCACGTCTTAAGTCACCTTCAACCATTTGAGAAGCATCAATAACTTCACGTAATTTAGCTACTTCTTCATCTGTTAAATCTCTAACTCTTGTATCTGGACTAATTCCAGCTTCTGTTAAAATTCTATTTGAACTCACTCTACCAATTCCATAAATATAAGTCAAACCAATTTCAACACGTTTTTCTCTAGGTAAGTCAACACCAGCAATACGAGCCATGTGATCTTTGCACCTCCAGTTTAATTAAGGTTGTTTTACAAATATGTAGAGAGCAAATGCGGTGAAGCTTTGTCGCCTACACTATTCTAAAAGCATTCATTAACGTAATTCATGGAAGCACCGCAACCTGTGTTCTAATCCTTACGCCCTCGGGAAAT
>CAZJIO010000164.1:0-2437 GCA_964546035.1 uncultured Eubacteriales bacterium
ATTTGATTATTTTGGCTCCGCTTTATTTGGCCCCTATGTTTTGGGCGATCGGAGATGATTTGATGACTTTTTAATGACGATTCTGATTCTGAGTTAATCATTGGCGCAGCCAGGAGAAAAATTGGGAGCCTATATAGGCTTTATAAGCTCCGGAAGCGTAGACCGTCCTATTTGTAGGCAATCATTCATGCATGAGTAAAATATTATTTTCCCCTGTTTGATTCCTTCAATTTTTTCTCTATCATTATTGATTCGAGCTGTTTTGCCTTTTATATCATCAAGGATTCCCAAAATTTCTTTGATACTATTCTCACTCAGTTGCTTTTCTCTATCTTTTTCTTCAATGGCTTTTAGAATTTGGGTATACTGCTCCGCAATACTGTGGAGCTCACCTACCTTATTTAAATAAATACCTGCGCTGACCATTTTTTGATTGATTTTATAACTTTCATCCTTATATTCCTGGATCTTTTGACCATATACTTGAGCGTTTTGATCGATTACAAGCACTCTATTCTCCATTTCATGGATATGCTTGCTCAGCTCTTCTACCAGCTTCTTACTGCTCTCATAAGCCTTTTTCAAGGCTTGGTAATCTTCATAGGGGTATTGGGAGAAGAATGTATAGGTCTGTTTGCGTATGGCAATAAGGGCAGCTAAAGCATTTTCTTCTGTTAATCTAGCCGATTGTTTATCTTTCATCTTTTCATGAAGGTCAGCCTTCCAAGCTTCAAAGGCTTCCATCTTAAGATTCTTTGACCATAATTCTGGATAGATAAAAACCCTTGGGAAATCTATTATTTGAGTCTGAAACGTAAGTGCTCTGACTTCATCTAAGGTCATAATAAGAACAGGGTGGGTTATTTCACTTCTGTATTTGTCGACTCTTTTTTTCACGATTTCTAAGTCTTTATCTGTTGTAATAAGGGTAATCGCCCAATAAGGAAACAACTCAAACGCAGTAAGTGTTTCAGACCTGATGTTGTTTTGCACCTGGGCAAAATATTTACTACCCAGTTCGATAGAGGTCGTCACCGCTTTTAACTCTTCTACTAGCTTAGTTAACAGAATGTCAGCCGTAAAAATATCTGCCTCACCGTAATGATCAACCAGACGACCACTTAGCCGCTCGTCTTTCAAAGCCGCCTCTTTGCGTTTGGCTTGTTGCACTTCTTTCTCAATTAAAATGGTTTCAATGGAACTTTGTTTCTCATAAAGAGAATGGTTAAAGGCTAAAGTCGGCATATAAGGCTCGATCTGCTGACTGAGCTTCTCCTGCTCTGAGTCCACTCGGTCGATGTTCATAATCAACTGATTTTGTTCTGTTAATGCTGCTTCTTTTTTCTTTCTTTCGTCTTTCAGCTGGATGAGTAAGGTCTCTTTCTCCTGTGCCTCTGCGGCTTGTTCTGAAACACGTTTGATGATTTGGTTTTGAAGCAACGCAAACCGTTCCTTCCATATAATAAGCTTTTTTTCTACCTGCTCATTTTCATAGGGCTCAATGAGTTCCTTTTCAAGGTGCTCTAACTCTGTCTCAAGGCGCTGGCTCAGAGTTTCAAAGCGCACTTTGTTGCCTCTGGCTTCTTGAATCAACTGAACAACTGCTCCTAGCGCTTCTTCCATTTTATGAAGATCCTCTTGGCACCGCGTTTTATGGCTGAGAAGTCCCTGTTGGTCCTTATTAAACTGGTCCATTTGATGAGAAAAGAAGCCCTTGATTTGTCCAGAGTTTTCTTGGAGTGCTTCTAGAAGCTCTGATAATTCTTGATCCTGATCAATTTGACTTAATTGCTCCTCAAGTGATTTGAGTTGACTTGAACAGGTTAATAAGTCATTTTTAAGCTCTGTGATTTCGATGTTTTGTCTTCTTGAGGCTTTTTCATCCACTCCCTCTTTTATTTTGGCAAAGGCTACTTGGGCAAGCTCGAGTTGCTTTTGAACCTGTTCGATTTGAAGCTTTCTTTCGAAAATGCGCAGGGATAACTTTTTCTTATCATAGAGCTTGCTCAGATCTTCTAAGACCTTAAGTTGTTCTTCTAATTGAAATAACTGAGATAAATGCTCACTAAGGGCACTCTCAACAAATTGGTACAGCGCTTTAGTTTCTTGCTTTGTCGTGACATAGTTCTCTTCACTTTCATGAAACTTAGCAATAATCGCAATAGATTTTTGTAATTGTATTCTGGTCTCTTGACTTTCTTGGATTTGCTTAAGGAGCAGCTTGTTTTTCTTAAAATGCTCCCTTTGTTTTTCAAAGGTTTTGACAAAGTCATTTTTATAAGCGCCTTCAATGGCCTCTTCTACAACAGGAATTAACAGCTTATTAAGGAGTTGCTGTGTTGTCTTACACCCATCAAAATACTTGTCAACATCCCCTTCTGCACTGTTGACAGTTCCGATTTTACGCCATTCAGAAGGTATAATTTTGAAATTATCT
>CAZJIO010000164.1:2478-7278 GCA_964546035.1 uncultured Eubacteriales bacterium
GTAATGGTATCAAACATTCTAGCGCTCATATACCCTTTTGCCATACGTTGATAATAGTCTAAAATTTCCCCTTTACTGGCGGGTCTCTTACTGGCATCAGCGTTATCTCTGATGAAAGGGATGTTTTCTAGGTTTTGTGGATCCTCTCCCCCATATTCATAGGCATATTTATAAGAATTGACCGCGTTATTTTCTATAAACAACGTCACAGCTGTCACTGCATAACGTCTTGGACTTTCATTTAAAATCCATTCAATGGCAATGTGGGCTGCACCATTTTCAAGGGCTAAAGTCTCCTTGATTTTACGATCGGCAAGTTCCATATGGGGAATGACTGCTTGAAGGGCTGTTTGAATAAAAACAGTTTTTCCTCCACCATTTTCTAAAACAATGGCGCCGCTATGTCCATCAAATTGGAATATTTCATCGTTGTAGCGCTTTCCGCCACCTTCATAAATGACGTTGGTGAATCTAATCTTGGAGATCGCTGGCATGGTCTTCCCCCTTACTGTGTTCGATTTGATAAATGACTTCTAAAATACCCCGGTTGTATTCATATTCCATATAATACTTCTGAACAACAATCTTAGCCTTTTGAGTCAGGGCAAGTTCGTCTTGTCCGATTTCTTGAATCAATTTATGGGCTTGGAGAAATTTCTTTGCATGATTGATGTGGCTGATTCGGACATTGGAATGAGCCGTTTGACGCACCACATTTTCCTTGATATTGTCCATGGCATCCCATCTTTCGATAATGCCTAACCAATTGTATTCGTAGAGCATTTCCATTTCCTTGAGACGCTCCTCACCTATTTGCTTTAAGCCTTCAATGCGCTCATTAACACTTTCAAGCCAAGCGCTGGTTGAAATAAAGTCGCGAGTCGGTTCAGTCGTCTGGTAGCTGTCATAAAACTCTCCAATTAAGATAATGATTAATAAATATAGAATATAGATGTCCATGTTATGGGCTCTGCTGGGCAGAAAATCCCTTTTGATCTGATCATTCGTCAGATGATAAATGGAGTTTTTGGTTAAAGGGATCAAATAGAGATCATCCCCTGCTGAAATAATCGCGCAATCCACTTCCTTAGCAAACTGGCTGACAAGTCCTCTCACTTCATCATCTGAGACGAATAGTCGAGCTTCTGCTTTTGGCATCTCGCCTTCCGTATTTAACCTTGCAAATATTTTAAAAGCTTCTATTACAGAGTCTTGATTAAGCATGCTGCTCACCTTCCAATCTCAATCGCATATTTTTGACTTCGAATTTATCCTCAATGGATAAGCTACCTGGGAGTTCCTGTACTCCAATGGCTTTATAATCTCCTAGCTCTTTAAAGGCAAGAAAGAATATATGCTCTTCATTGGCTTGGACCTCTTCAATGGATAAAGGGGATTTTTGATGTAAAATTAACCAGAAATGGTACAACTCTCTATGTACGAGAACTTCTTGATTCATTTCTTTTAATCTTTTTACCATTTCTTCTAATGTGATTTCATCTTTTTTGTCCATAACAAAGCGAATGATTTTAAAAATTTGTTGAAATGCTTTTTGGCGTCTTTTAATGGTGGCTAAGTCTTCTGCACTTTTCGTGAAGGATAAAAAATTGTTGTTTTTTTCTTCTTCATCGACTTTTTCAACTCTTTGAGGTTCAAAAACAGATAGCAGAGACCAGGTTCTCATTTTTTGAAGGGACATGAAGGGTTCTGCTAGGATTCTTGTGGACTCAACAGGCAAAGGCGTTGACATGATTTTACGGGTGATTTCTTGATCAAAGTTAAAAGCACTCATGCCTATGGTGTATAGGGATTCGCCAGCAGAATCTAAGGCAGCCGTTTTTAGTTCTAGACTTTCATAAAGTAAATGGGCATGGAGGAAATGAACGTTGCTGAGTTCTCTATCAATTTTAACGATCATTTCCATAGCCTTTCTATCTTTTTCACCATGGTTGACGGTAAAATCATAGTGATTTTTCGTCTCCCGAATAAATAACATGAGTTCTTCGAATTCTGTATGCTCTCTTTCTAATCTTCTATGTATGTCGTCGATCAAATCCTTATACCGATTAAAAGTTTCTTCAGAAATGATGTTACGCTGAATTTCATGCTTAATGGTGTGAATTTTATCCTGAATCGTTGTGACACTGATCTGCATTTCATCAATTTGTCTCAGTGCGCTCACAAACTCACCTTTTTCCAGCTGCTTACGAAGGACCAATTGGCTGATGGAGATTTGAAATTCGCTAAAATACTCCTTGGTTGCGAAGATCAGCTCTTGTCCTGCTTCATCTAAGGTGTAGTATTGAAGGTTGTTTTCCTTGTCCCAGCCCTCTGCCTTTAAAACACTGTATTCAATATAGTCCATCTTTTTAGTTTCATAGTTGTAAAAGTCCTTGCGATTGCGCTTACCACTGGATGGGCGCATGGTGTCAATCATCGTTCGTGCAAGGGCTATATAGCCCTCTGCGTCTAGGCGGATGGTTTCCCTTGTATTTTGAGCCAGAAAGGTTGCAAGCTCTCTAACACCCGTTTTTTTATTACGAGCTAGCATATTTTCAAAGAAAAAAAGAAGCGTCAAGAGGCCAAGACCGAAATAGTCCATATCTTGATCCCCTTGATCCTTCATCTTTTTGTTTTGCAGTTTATAAAGTATGTCAAAGAGCGTAATGCGTTCCATACGTTCTTTATAGCCGTTCAAGGTTCCTGAATAATCGATCATTTTGTGTCCTCATTAGTTTTGTATGTGCTGGATGCTGTAGCTTTCCATGATGGTTTGGAGGTCTTCTTGACTAAGGGTTTCCTGGGGGTAATAACTTTTTTCCAAGAGCAAGGTTTCTATTTGCTTACAGGCTATCGCATCAAATTTTTCTATAAAAGCTTCTACTGCCAATTCGTTGCGTTTTTGAGTGACTTTTCCCTTTGAAACTTCCTGCTTAAGCAGTGCATGGTAAAAAGGCGTCGCAAGGGTTATCTTTGAAAGTTCATTTAAACGATACCAAATATGTATGCCTTCATGATCTAAATCACCAAAGTAATAATAGTGATCCTCACAGTGGGTACCCATCTGAGCCTTAAATTGTTGAATGCTCGATATGATTTGCCAACCTGCCCCATATATCAAGGCCGTAAAGGGTGAATTGGGTAATGTTTCCATGAGTTCGATAAAAGTTGTTTTGTTCTCAATAATCAGGTGGAATTGTACACTATCTTGAAGTTTCTTAGGGTCTATTGAAAATACTACCGGTTCAAAACGTAGCGTTGCTTCTAAACTTGTCCAAAGTTTAATCCGCTTCAACAAGGCGATACCACCCTTTTCTTGTAACCACTTTTCATCTTGGCCGAGCTCATAAGATAATTTAGGAAGTGTTAGCCCTTCCTTAGGAAGTCCTTTACTTTTCAGATAAGCATTGATACTGCGAATATAAGGAACGTCCTTTTCAAATTGTGTCCCATTACTCATATGAAAATAGTTTTCAAGAGATAGCTTTTGATGAAGCTCTAGTTGCAGCTGATGCAAACGTGTAAGATGATTTTGATTCAATGCTTGAACTTTTACACCATATTTGTTACCTAAGGAAATCACCTTATTATTTTCTTTCGAACTCTTGATTCGAATCAAAATACCTTCTGCCTCTAATTGCAAAATAACCTCAGCAAATTCAAGATATGAAACAGCACCTGACATCTGTTTTTGCAAGGTATCTAATTCAATGGTCTTTTTGTTCTGATTTTTCAAAAAAGTCTTCAGCTGCTCATGTAGCACTTTTTCATCTCTTCTTCCACCTAAAGGTATTTTTTCTCTAGACCTATTATAATAAAAAAGCACCAATAACACAAGAAAAAGGTTCTTACCCCAGCACGCCAATCACAGCCATGATTTTCAAGGTGTGTCTTCCATTTCATCTCGTATCGTGATATAACATAGACTTTCCGAGATTATAAAAAGCTTATATATTTATTTTCACTTCATAGTGTGATATGCTTTGATTAATAAATCGTGTACTTGAATAGTTCACGTAACCTTAGGAGGTTTATTATGAAATCAATACAATTCACTTCACTCAGACGATTCAATATATTTATGGGTTTCTTACATTTTATTCAGGGAAGTTTCATGCTTTTCGTAGCCCTTACTGTTGATAAGGTAAAAAACTTTACACCCGCTATTTGGTCCAATTACCTGACCTTTGACCAGACTCAAATGCGTCTTGTCACTACACCTGAAAAACTCTTTGATTTACCTTTTGCTGTACTTGTATCGAGTTTTCTCTTAATGTCAGCCCTAGCTCATTTTATCATCGTTCTACCTGGAACCAACAAAATCTATAACGATGGCTTAGAAAAAAAGATCAATCCTTTTAGATGGTATGAGTATGCCATCAGTTCTTCGGTTATGATTTCACTGATTGCAGTTTTGTTTGGTGTATTTGATATAGGCGCACTCATTCTCATTTTTGCCATTAATGCAACCATGAATCTATTCGGCCTATTAATGGAACAAATCAATCAAACCTCAACGAAATTGATTTGGAGTCCTTTCGTTTTTGGTAGTATTGCTGGCTTAGCGCCTTGGGTAGTTATTATACTTTATGCCTTTGGTAACAGCGATCCCTCTGAAGTTCCTTGGTTTGTATATGCCATAGTTGCTTCCTACTTTGTATTCTTTAACCTATTTCCAATTAATATGGTATTGCAGTATAAAAAGATTGGAAAATGGGCGAATTATTTATACGGCGAGAAAACGTATATCGTATTAAGCTTAGTTGCAAAATCGGTTCTTGCGTGGTTGGTGTTTTCAGG
>CAZJIO010000165.1:0-918 GCA_964546035.1 uncultured Eubacteriales bacterium
CAGGTGGCCGGATGCCATCGGATTGACTGGTCGGATGACGTCAGATTATGCATACTTGGCATGGGAATTTTTGCGATTTTCTTCTCTCTTGCCTTCTTTACGCCAGAATTCGTTATGTCCATTTTTATTAAAGACTCAGCAGTCATTGAGTTGGGAAGTCGCTATCTTAGAATCGTTTCTTTATCGTACTTGGTTATGACCATAACTTTTGCATTTAGCAATGCAAGTCGGTGCGTTCATCGGACAAAAGTTCCAATGGTGGCGAGCATTATATCTCTTTTGCTGAACACTTTCATCAACTATCTGTTAATTGACGGGCATTTTGGCTTCCCAAGTTTAGGTGTATCAGGGGCAGCTATTGCTACAGTGATTGCAAGATTGCTAGAATTCGTGATCATAATGGGTTTCATTTCTTTGGATCAATCCCACCCAATACATGGGAAAATTAGGGAACTATTTATGTTCACTAAGGAATTATTTAGCAAGGTCATTAAAACGATCCTTCCAGTTATCTTCAATGAAGGCCTGTGGGTAATTGGAACGGCAGCTTACTACATAGCATACGGTGAACTCGGTGCTAACTCTATGGCAGCCATGCAAGTTTCCATGACATTGACAGATTTCTGTTGGGCAATTTTTACTGGTATTGGTAGCGCCGCAGCCGTATTGATTGGCAATGAAATCGGTAGAGGTGAAAATGAACGGTCATATATTTTTGCGAAAGCAACCTTGATCATAGGTGTTTTAACAGCCATACTGATTGGTATTTTGATGATTGTGCTCAGTCCACTCTTGAATGTTATTTTCAGGTTATCAGATGACACCATGAAGTTGGCAATGTCTTGCGTTGTTGTAATGAGTATCTATTTTCCAATTCGTAATTTCAATTATATTATGTTTATTTCTGTCCTTAGAAGC
>CAZJIO010000165.1:934-7131 GCA_964546035.1 uncultured Eubacteriales bacterium
ACGACTTTCTGTATGATTGTGGATGCGCTGAGCGTCTGGGTCATAGGTGTACCTGCCACATTTGTAGCAGTGCATTACTTCACAATCAGTATACCGATTTTAATTGCGGTGTCCTATTTTGAAGAGGTGATTAAGGCGATGGTGGTATTTAAGAGATTTATTGGAAAGAAATGGATTAATAACTTCGTGCTGGATGATACTAAAGAGATGGCGTAACGTTGTTGGGAATAAATGTAAGGGGGATGAATTTAAATGGATGAAAAAATTCAAAGCCATAATATTGAGCGATTACGGGCAATGCTTCCCTTCGCTGTTATTCTTAATGTTTTTATGACGATTATTGCCTTTGTAGTGGATGACATGGCAGCTGTTAAGTTAAACAATGTCGTGTTCTTATTTTTGCATATCTGCGTATATGGGTTTTTTGTTGTAATCCCGCATACTGTTAGAAAAAAATATTCAAGTATAGACAAGATCGTACTACAAGGTTATATCTTGGTAACTTTACTGTGGGGTATGACAATGCTCGGTTATAAACCCAATAGTATTGTTGCAATATCGGATTTTATCGGTGTGGTGATCGTGTTAAATATTTTGATTGTCCTGCCCTGGAAACGTATGATCATTATCTATGGGTTTGCAATGTTTTATCTGTTTTATCTAACACCATTTTTAAGGATTAGTGAAGACGATCCAGTGCTTATGACGGCATTTGTTGTCTTTTTTCTTCTTTTAGCATTCTATTTATCGCAAATTTTATATATCAAAACTAAAAAAAACAATGAAATGTCACAACGTCTTATTGATCATCAGAACACGCTTGAAGCCCTTGTATTTGAAAAGACAAAGGCTAATGAAACACTTGAAAAAGCAATCATACTATCAGAAGAAGCGCGTATCGCTAAGAGTAATTTCCTAGCTATTATGAGTCATGAAATACGTACGCCAATCAATGCTATTATAGGCTTTAATCATCTTGTTTCCAAAACTCAACTATCAGAATTACAAAGAAATTATGTTGATAAAACAAACTTGTCGGCTCAAAATCTGATTGGTCTCGTCAATGACATTCTTGACTTTTCAAAAATTGAAGCAAATAAGATAACCCTCGAAAATAAAATATTCGACCTCTATGAAATTATCAACAACGTCTCAAGTATTATCAGTATGGATTTGTATGAAAAGAAGTTAAAGCTTTGTTTCAACTTAGATCATGACCTGCCATATCGCTTAGTGGGTGATGCTTCTAGGCTGAGTCAAGTGCTTCTTAACCTGATTAACAATGCCATAAAATATTCAAATCATGGGGAAATTGTTGTGAATCTATCATTAGAAAGTAAAGATGCTCATCACATTTGGTTGAAATTTGTTATCGAAGATAGGGGTATTGGTATAAGTAGGGAGCAACAAGAAAAGCTTTTTAATGCTTTTTATCAGGCAGATATGTCAACTACCCGTAAAAATCAAGGCACTGGACTTGGTCTTGCTATATCTAAGAACCTGATAGACTTAATGGGAGGGACTATCTATGTAAAAAGTGAATTAGGTGAGGGTTCTCAATTTGTTTTTACTGCAAGGTTTGAATATGAGCAAGAGTTTATGAAAGAGGATATAGAGCGTACTTTATTAAGTTCACTTAAAGTATTGTTGGTATGTAATAATCAGAGCATGGCATCCATTATGGCTTCCATTTTTACGGAATTAGATGTGAATATTCAGCTGTTTAATCCGATATCCATGGCACGTTCTATTTCACCCCTTGATAACAACGACTATGATCTATTGCTTATAGACTGGAAATTATTCGTGATAGATGAGATTCAATCAAAATGCCAGAAGAGGGCACCCTACACGATGATCATAAGTGACTCAAGAGAATATGAACTTGAAGCCCTTGAGGGCAGTAAACAAGTGGATGGTATTATATACTACCCTATTGGGAAAGAACAACTCTATCAAAAATTAAATCGTAAAAACGAGAATAATGAACCTAAAATAGTTAAACGAGATCCCTTAGAAAACCGAAAAATATTACTGGTGGAAGACAACGAAATAAATCAAGAATTATCGAAAGCAATTCTTGAAGAATATGGGATGATTATTCATATAGCTGAAAATGGTGCTATGGCATTGAATATGGTTATGGAAGACAAGTATGATTTGATTTTAATGGACTTGCAAATGCCTATTATGGATGGCTTTGAGGCTACCATAAGAATACGAGAAATGGACGAATTTCAAGATATTCCGATTATTGCAATGTCTGCACATGCAATAAAAGGAATAAAGGAACAAGTAAAAGAAGCAGGTATGAATGATTACATTTCCAAACCCTTCGAGATTTCAAAGATGATAGCGACTTTAAGACAGTGGCTTTAAGTGAAAAGGGGTATTATGAAACTTGGAAAAAAATTAGGTGTTGGTATGACAGCGGAAGTATTTGTAATAAATGAAGAAAGAGTCGTCAAATTATTTCATGAAAAGATTCCAAAAGACTGGATTCATTATGAATTTAAATTAGCACATCGGGTAGGAGAAGTGTTTGAAAATGCACCTATGGCTTATGAAATTATCGAACTAGAGGAGCGTTTAGGTATTGTCTATGAACGTGCTTATGGGAGAGAATTGTCTGACCTCCTTGAAGAAGATGTGACCAGAGCAAAAGAATTTGGCATTGCACTAGCTGAGTTACATATTCATATGCATGAGATAACTGCAAGAGATTTGCCTCTTCAAAAGGATAGATTCAAACATGCCATCAAAGATGTTTCAGATTTGCTTGGAGGGAGAACCGAGAAGCTATTAGAAAAATTAGGGACTATTACCTTTGAAGATAAGATTTGCCATGGAGATCTTCATCTGGGTAATGTCATGTTACAAGATGACAAGTATCGTGTTATTGATTGGATGACCGCGTCGAGTGGTACGCCTATTGCGGATGTATGTCGATCAATTATCATGCTAGACACACCCTACGTGTTGGAAAAAGTTTCTGAAGATCTGAAGCCAATGGTTGTACAAGTATTAAAGGAAGTCAAAACAGCCTATTTAGAAGTGTATTTTAAATATTCTAAGTATGCATATGAAGAGCTTGATCAGTGGATGGCAATAGTAGCTGCGGCAAGAATATCAGAAAATATACCTAAAGAAAAAGAATGGTTGTTAGAGATAGTAGATAGATATATTTGAAAGCATAAATGAAGGAATTTAGATCAATGTTAAGATTTAAAACTTTTTTCAAGATGATTAATAAATGCTTTTGAGGCTAAAGATAATCTCAAGTCTTTGTGGTACACGATACCTGCTGATCGGGGAGGTATTGAGGGTGAAATAGGCAGTTCAATGAGGTCCCCTGAGCTGAGTTCCTCTTTGATAAACTCTTTGATCAACACAGTGATCCCAAGACCTAACTTAGCAAATTCTACTAAGATATCCATGTTACCCGTTTCAATCTCAGGTTTGACGGTAATGTTATTTAATAACATATATTGGTCAATATACCTACGTGTGACATTATCACCTTCCATTAACATGATGGTATGAGGTGGAGCGAATATATTATCATTAACAACATCAAAGGCTTGCATATAGGTTTGGCAAGCAATAAAGACATCATGGATATCCATCAGTTTAATATAATGATAGTTTTGTAAGTCAAAGGGTTGGCTAACAAGTCCAAAATCAATGACACCCTCATCAATGAGCGCCAAGGTTTCTAAAGTGGATCTGTTGAGGATTTTAAACTTGATATGGGGATTCAAAGTGATATATGTTTTGAGATGTGGTAATAAGAGATGTTTGCAAAGGGTTGTGCTCACACTCATTTTTATTAAGCCAAATTCATTGGCTTTTATTTTTTGTAAAACGCTATTTCCGATAGACAATTCAGTCATCGCATTTTTAACATAATCAAAAAGTATGTGCCCTTCATTTGTCAGCTTGACGCCTCTAGAATTTCGAATAAATAAGGGCATGCCTAAAGCTACTTCAAGTTTTTTTATGGATTTACTGATAGCTGGTTGGCTGATAAAAAGTTGCTCAGCTGCTTTAGAAATGTTTTTGCATGTGGCCACCGTATAAAAGACGCGGTAGAGTTCCATATCAATATTCATTCTATTACCTCCGGTTATGACAAATATGACTATTAGGCATTTCAGTTATATTATACACTTATGTATAATATTAATAAATACATTTATAACAATTCTTGAGGAGATAAAATGGGAAAAACATTAGCAGAGAAAATTTTTGATACGCACAGAGTCAATATGCCATTTCCGGATACACATGTATTGGCATTGGATCGGGTATTTTGCCATGAAATCACAACACCTATCGCAATAACAGATCTTATGGCAAGAGGTATGGATCGCGTGTTTGATCCTACAAAAATCAAGGCTGTTATCGACCATGTCACACCTGCAAAAGATTCAAAAACAGCAGAACAAGGGAAAATTCTCCGTGACTGGGCAAAAAGAAATGGGATTAAAGACTTTTTTGATATTGGAAAAAATGGCGTCTGTCATGCAATTTTCCCGGAAAAAGGATTCGTTAGACCGGGTTATACCATCATTATGGGAGACTCTCATACCTGTACCCATGGCGCATTTGGCGCATTTGCCGCAGGGGTTGGCACCACTGACCTTGAAGTGGGTATTTTAAAAGGCGTTTGTGCTTTTCATTTTCCAAAGACGATTAAAATCGTTCTTAATGGTGAATTGCAACCAGGTGTCTATGCAAAAGATCTGATTCTATTCATTATTAAAGAACTGACTGTAAATGGGGCAACCAATATGGTGATCGAATTCACGGGTCCAGTTGTTGATGCCATGACCATGGAATCTCGAATGACTTTATGTAATATGGCCATAGAAGCAGGCGGCACAAGTGGTGTCTGTTATCCAGATATGACGACGGTTGAATACTTATGGGAATTTATCCGAGATGAATTTGAATCAAAAGAAGCGGCTTTACAAGAGTATTCAAAATGGATTTCTGACGCAGATGCATCCTACGAAAAAGTCTATGAATACGATGTGACAAAATTAGAGCCCATGGTGACTTTTGGATTTAAACCAGATCAAGTCAAATCTGTTAGTGAAATGACAGGCACAAAAATCGATCAGGTTTACATTGGAAGCTGTACAAATGGCCGTATAGAAGACCTAAGAATTGCCGCAAGTATCCTTAAGGGCAAAAAAATAAGCGATGATTTACGCGCTATTATTAGTCCTGCAACGCCAGCTATTTATAGCATGGCTTTAAAAGAAGGACTTATTGAAATCTTCCAAGACGCTGGCTTTTGTATTACAAACCCTACCTGTGGCGCATGTTTGGGTATGAGTAATGGTGTCCTTGCGGAAGGCGAAGCTTGTGCCTCAACGACCAATCGTAACTTTAACGGTAGAATGGGCAAAGGTGGTACAGTGCATTTGATGAGCCCTGCAACTGCTGCAGCAACAGCCATCGAAGGTAAAATGATCAACTCTCAATTATACAAAGCATAGGGTGGAGGATAAAATGAAAAATTTTAGTGGAAAAGTATTATTTTTAGATAGAAACGATATCAATACCGATGAAATCATTCCAGCTAAGTATCTTACTGAAATTACGAAAGAGGCTTTACAGCCTTATTTGCTGGAGGATTTGTCACTTCCAAATTTTAATAACAGTGAAGACATTAAAGATAAAGTCGTCCTCGTTACAAGAGAGAACTTTGGTTGCGGTTCATCAAGAGAGCATGCGCCTTGGGCTTTAGAAGTTAATGGGATTAACGTGGTAATAGCTGAAAATTTCGCGAGAATATTCAGACAAAATATGTACAATTGTGGGTTGTTTGCTATTGAACTCTCTAAAGAGAAGATTGATCATATTTTTGAAACCTACTCAGGGAAAGAAGCTTCTATCTCAATTGACATAGACAGCGATCAAATCATTGTAACCGCCGATGGAAAATCTGAAATGATTGAATTTAAAGTTGGAGAATTTGATAAGACCCTCGTCAGAGAAGGCGGATGGGTTGGATATGCGGATAAAAATTATTAGCAAGAGTTGGCGTCAAAATAAGACTAAAATAGAAATTATTTTAGTCTTATTTTTTTCTTGACAATTGGTATACTTTGCCTTATCATTGAATATATATTCAATGAATGGAGATTCAATAAGATGGGGATTCGTGAAGAACAAAAAGAAAAAAG
>CAZJIO010000166.1:0-5378 GCA_964546035.1 uncultured Eubacteriales bacterium
CGATTCCCATTTATGGTCGTTCTGCTGAAAATATTAGAGACCATCGTCATGTAACCTCTTTAGTCAATAGACCCGTTAAGCTGCCATATGGGGTCACCATGCAACCTGTTATTTTATTCGACGAAACAGGTCATAAATGGAATCATGTCAAGTATTATGTTTTTGGCAGCGAACAGGATGGCACCTATCCTGAGGGATCTATCGCATCTATCGAGAATTTTATCGGTGTAAAAGGTGACTTAGAATGGCCACAGGCCGTTGTGAAGAACCTGTCCCCTGCTCTGTTTAATGACGAAGTGCTCCAAGGAAAGGAATGCATCGGTGGTTTACGCTTCAAGAAAAGAACCCTTGCACCGGGTGAGTCCACTCAATATATCCTACTCATGGGCATCTCAACCACTGAAGATGATTTAGAAGCCTTGTATAAACGTTACAACACTTTAGAGAAAGTCCAAGTAGCCTTAGAAGAAAACAAAGCGCATTGGTCAAAAAACGCCAATAAGGTTGTCTTTGAATCTGGTCTTGACGGCTTCTCTAACTGGATGAAATGGGTAGAGGTTCAACCGGTTTTTAGGAAGATTTTTGGCTGCTCCTTCTTACCTTATCATGACTATGGTAAAGGGGGTCGTGGGTGGAGAGATTTATGGCAAGATTGTCTTTCCCTTATTTTACTAGAGCCTGAAGAAGTGAAGAACCTTTTGATTAATAATTTTGGTGGTGTGAGAATTGATGGTTCAAATGCAACCATTATTGGTTCAAAACCTGGAGAATTCATTGCCGATCGAAATAACATTCCCCGTGTATGGATGGATCATGGTTCCTGGCCATTTTTAACCACTAAGCTTTACATTGATCAAAGTGGTGATTTGGATCTGCTCTTAGAAAAACAAACTTATTTCAGAGATGCTCAAACTAAGAGAGCCACTAAAAAAGATGAAGCATGGACGCCTTTTTATGGGAGTAAGCTAAAAACTTCCAATGGATTTATTTATGAAGGGACTATTATCGAACATATCTTATTACAACACCTCTCCTGCTTTTACAATGTGGGTGAACACAATATCATCCGATTAGAAGGCGCAGACTGGAACGATACCTTAGATATGGCAAGACAACGGGGCGAAAGCACTGCCTTTACTGCATTTTATGGCAGTAACTTTATGAGCATTGCTCAATTGTTACGGGACTTGAAGGCAGCTAAGCAGATTGAGCAACTAGAACTTTGTTCTGAAATCAAGATTCTATTAGACACGTTAGGTGGCAACGAAAACTACAATGACATTTCCTATAAGACCAGCTTATTGGACCAATATTTCGAGGCCGTCTGTGATCATGTTTCAGATGAGAAGGTAGCTCTTCCAATTGATCAAGTCATAGAAGACTTAGAGAAAAAAGGTCAGTGGATTTTCGAGCACCTCAAGGCCCAAGAGTTTATCAAGACTTCTGATGGTAGCGGCTTCTTCAATGGTTATTACAACAACGACGGACTCAGAGTTGATGGCGAATTCACAGAGGGTGTAAGAATGAATCTCACAGGTCAGGTATTTACAACTATGTTTGGACTTGCTACAGATGCACAGGTACTCTCTTCCTATGAGGCTTGTCGTAAGTATTTAAAAGATGCCAAAACCGGTGGCTACAAGTTAAACACACCACTAGGACCTAACACATTGAACTTCGGTAGAAGTTTCGCTTTTGCTTATGGTGAAAAAGAAAATGGTGCAACCTTTAGTCATATGGTCATCATGTATATGAACGCCTTGTACCAAAGAAGTTTTGTTACTGAGGCGTATGAAGTTTTCAAGTCCATGTACGACCTCTGCTTAGATACGCAGAACAGCAAAATTTATCCAGGTATCCCTGAGTACTTCTCCCTGGATGGAAAAGGCATGTACCATTATCTAACAGGTTCTGCGAGCTGGTTATTCTTAACCGTACTCATTGAAATGTTTGGTGTTAAAGGTCACTTAGGAGAATTGGTCCTTGAACCAAAACTTGTTCCCGCTCAATTTGACGGTTCTGGAAAAGCTGTTGTCACAACAACCTTTGCTGGAAAACGCATTCAAATAGCGTACATCAACACAAAAGAACTCGATTACGTGGCATATACCATAGAAAGTGTTAAAATCAACACCACTGAGTTAAATATGCCCTTAAAAGGTCGCAAATCCATTCAAATTCCTAGACAAGAATTAATTGACCAAACCACTGATTTCATCACCATAACTGTTGTCTTAGGTTAATAAGGAGCACGTCATGAACAAACACATACAAAATTTAACACCAGAAGCCTTTAATAAGTATGGAACCATTCTTCAATTTACAGATAAAATGAGCGATGGTTGGGAAATACGCGTCACCAGTGATAATCCTGGCTGGCGCATTGCTCTTCTAGAATTCAGCAGAAAGTCCACCCATACATTGGAATATCATCCAAAATCTAAAGAGAGCTTTGAGCCCATGAGTGGTATTGCCTTACTGCTCGTTGCAGAAAACAAGACACCTCAGGACTATGAAGTTTTCTTATTAGATGAACCCATCTGCTTAGACGCTGGTGTATGGCATCAAGTCATTTCCTTATCCGCTAAGACCCTTGTTAAAATCACAGAAAACTTAGATGTGGATTGTGTGTATTTTGAACTGGATCATGAGGTTGAGCCTGTTATTTAACTCAGAATACCCCGATTTAAATGCATAAAAAGACCCTGAACTGATAATCAGTACAGGGTTTTTGTTCTACTCTTGGGATTTCTCTGATAAATAAAGGCCGCCTATAATGAGCACTGCACCAAAGACTGTAATCTTGGTGATTTTCTCATGAATGATAAGGGCTGATAGTATCGTTGTTACCACTGGAACAAGATATATGTATTGGTTTGTTTTAATGGAACCAAGCATCTGAATCGCTTTATTCCACATCAGAAAGGCCAAAGATGCAGCAACGATGCCTAAGAATAAAAAGCTGACGACTATTTTTGTATCCACTATTTGAAGAGACCAGGGATCCCGTACGATTAAGTTGAGCACACCTAATATCAAAACCCCATAAATAAAGACCTTTCTGGTCATGTCGATGAGATGATAATCCTTATTAATTCTCTGAAGCACCAGAGAATATGCCGAGAACATAATTGCAGCTACCAAAGAAATCGCCAATGGGTTCAATGCCCACCAGATTGCTTCCATTTAAGATAATAAGCAGAACCCCTAAATAAGCAATGATAAAACCAACAATGCTGCGTTTATTAAAAAAATGGGTCTTATAGAGGAGGGTTGATATCACACCTGTGATCAGTGGAATCGTCGAAACAATTAAGCTGACATTTGAAGAGTAAGTATGCTTAAGAGCAGAATTCTCAAATATAAAATAAGCCACTAAACAACCACTGGTCATAAAAAACAAAAACTCTTCTTTAAGGGATCTTGGCTTTTTAAACTTCGGATAAATCACACTTAAAAAAATAACAGCCATAACATATCGAATCAGTAAAATTTGAAGAGGTGTAAAGTGTTGAAGCAGTGTTTTACTGACGATAAAGGTTGTGCTCCAGATGATAATGGTGAGTATCGCCATGCTATGGCCTTTGAGTTTTAAAAACATGTTCTATCCTTCCTTGATACATTTTAAAATATTGTCTTACCTTTTATGCCATAATAGATTTTACTTCTGTCAATTATATCATGACTATGAATGAAATTGCATTAAGAATAATAGTTGGCTTATTCTATAAGCTATGATAAAATGGTAAAGCTAAAAAACACGAAAACACTTGGAGAAATTATGTTAAATATTGAATTGAAAATATTTTTAATTGCCAAAGAATACAAAGAAGTTATGGCTAAAGTTGAGTCTTTAACAATGGAAGAGCAGAAATTATTCAAGTCCATGCTAGCAGATCCTTCATTTGATTCAGAAGACGATTTATAAGTAACAAAATAGTAAAAAGGACCTTGATGAGGTCCTTTTTCTGTAGGTTTAAAGGGTTTCAATGATTTCCTGAGTTTTCATATTTGCCTTTAAGTAATAGTTAAAGCCAATAATTCCTCCTACCATTAAAACACCGGAATAGATTTGCACATTCATAATATCCGTTCTATCCATAAAAAACCCTACAATTGGAAAGGCAATGGCTGCTGCTAGATTTTTCAGGAGGCTATTGAATGAAATAACCGTTGCCCTCATATGGCTTGGAATGTGTTTGTTCATATACTTCATGAATATGGGTTGGTTAATCCCTCTTGCTACTTGTTGTGGCAATATAAAAATTAGTCCCCATGCATAGGGTGTCAAGCCGCACAATAAAAAGGAACCAGCCATAAGAACACTTAATAGAAGCATAGATTTTCCTTTGGTCCATTGAATAAATCGATCCGCATATCTGGCGCTAAAAGCAGCAATCAGATTAAATAAGGCAAAAGCCATCCCAAAATATTTTACTTCTAAATCGACTGCTGTAAAATAAGGTTGATAATACCAAAACCCTAAACGATAAAAAACAAAAAAGAACATAGCATATAAGGTAATAGCCCTTACTTTTTTATGGCTCATAATAAACCTGCCACTTTCCTTAATTTGCACCCGGTAGGTTGGCTTATTGCCCGTGGCAAAGGTGGGTACTTCTTTGAATAATAAGGCTAATAATCCGGCTAATACCATCAGAACACAGGACAATACAAGGGGAAAATTAACATTGATCTCATAAATAAATCCAGCAACTAAAGAACCTACTACTTGAGTAAAAAGAAAAAAGAATTGTCCCTTTCCCTGGATTTTAGTAAATTCATTTGTTCTGTCTAGTACTTTGAGGGTGTCATAAAGAATGGCTGTGTCAGATCCCGATTTCAGTGACATACCACATGCAAAGAGCATTTCACCTAATATAAATAGCACAAAATGATCTGCTACTATGTACACAACGGCACCTAATGCCATAACAAGCCCCGCTAGGCAAAGGCTTACTTTTCTCCCCATTAAGTCACCCACTGCTCCTGTCGGCACCTCAAATAAAAAAACACATACTGAAAAAACCGATTGTAAGGCCATAATTTGAGTAAAACTTAAATTTTTATTAAGCAAATAAAGCGTTAGTATAGGTCCTACGAGTAGTTGAAAAACACCTAAATAAGCATAATAGACTTTTATATTTCTTTGTAAGTCTTGATTGGACATAATGCCTCCCCATTTTGTATCAACAACTATTTTGATATAAGTTTCATAACTCTTTGAATGATCATAGCTGCCTCTGCTCTGGTCATGGAATTTTGCGGATCAAACTTATTTCCGGGCTTTCCTGTTAAGATGCCATTATTCACACATAAGTTCACGGCATTTTGGGCATAACCACTGATTAAACCAGTGTCAACGAAGGTAAGATCAT
>CAZJIO010000166.1:5425-6906 GCA_964546035.1 uncultured Eubacteriales bacterium
TAATTCCGTCCAAATAATTTTCTGTCTTTTAATGTTTTTATCAGGTCCAAAAGTACCATCCGGAAAACCATTGATGATTTTATTACTAGATGCCTTTATAATCGCATCATATAATGGGTCTGTTTTAACAACATCTGGAAAATTCACTTGCTCTAATCCAGTCGATAACTCAAATATATTGGCAACAAATGCAGCAAATTCTGCTCTAGTAATCATCTCATTTGGTCCATAGAGACGACCTTTTTTTGCAAAGACAATACCCTTTGCTGTCAATTGACTGATCGTTTTGTTAGCCCAAGAGGTTTCAATATCCTCATATATGAGCCCAGATGGCGTTACAATCAGAAATGAGGACCCATTAATTTTAAATTGAATTTGCGCTTTTGGATAATCATCAAACACCTTCTTTTCCAAGATGAAATGGATGTTCGCTGTTGTTTGAGGTTCTACAATTTTTGCAACTAAATGACTACCCTCAGCAACATCTGTCTTCAGGTTTACAACAACTTCCAGCGGAATAACCATCCCGTTATTAATGGGCAAAATAAAATTAATTTGTTCTGCGTCAATCGTATAACTGAGATCTTTTAGGCTAAACGCGGACTTTGATGGTTCAATACTTAAATATTGGAAGTTCATGATCCCATTATTATCTACGATCAATTTGAACTTACTGGTATATATACAATGGTTATCACTTACAGCAAATGTCTTGGCTGAATAATTTCCTGGAGATAGTGTTTTATCTATTGTATCAAAATACTTATTAAAAGTTTGTTCATGGACTATTTTACCGAGACTGTCGTAAATTTCTATATACAGATCTTCTGGACGCTTGATGTCGATAAACCGCAATTCATTACCATTAATGTCTTTGAAAAGCGGATTAAAACCATAACTACCATCATAGTTTTTAGAGATAATGATGTTACTTACGTAATAATTATTTGCCAAGTTCATATCTGCATCCAATCCGATGCTAACACTTTTATTGTATATATCCCCAAAGGTATTGGATAGAGATGCATATTTCCAATACACTTGCTCCTTAATGTAGTAAAGGTTGAGATTTTTATTAACAACGGTGCCCCAGAAACTAACCATTTCATTCGTATGCATTGCAAGCTTGATTTCATAGTTAGAATATTCATCGTAAAAGGAAGGCATTGTAACAGACACCAGTTTAAAAACCTCTGGATTTGCGTTAACAGCTATCGGTGTGTTTTTTTGAGCAACTATATCTTTCTGTTGATAGACATAAACATTTGAATCCAGGGTACGAACAAAAGTAGCATTGTATTTTCCGCTGGTCACATAGGCTATTTTGGTTTTGTCTTTATCAAGGGTACACCAGCTTCCCATTAATTCATCATTTGACGGCAGCTTAATACCTTGTTTAAATAGGAAACATTGGAAAACGCCACTGGTTTCACCCGCATAAGTAGTGCTTATTGTGAGTTTGTTCAAATCATTTAATGGAT
>CAZJIO010000167.1:0-1866 GCA_964546035.1 uncultured Eubacteriales bacterium
CTAGAGAAATAAGAGATAAGAAAAGTAAGAATTTTTTGTTTTTGAAGAGAAGTATTATATTATATGAGAAAAATTAAATAGTATAAAAAGGTAAATGGTTATTATCAGGGAAACTGCAAATGATCTTGTCTTCTAATTATACATGGCGAGATGGCAGCCCGATGCAGATTCAGGCAGGCTTTGGTATAACAAGGTTTTAGTTTTGATGTTTGTGAATTATGAATAGAAGGTTTATCATACGGAATATATTTACAACACTTTTTTTAAGTGTAATGATAGTTATACCAATAACTTCAATTGCGCAAAGTAGTAGTTTATTAGCGGATGGTATTCACGATTATACAAAGCGATTACAACTGCTGGGAGAAATGCGACAGCGCTCATCTCTGATGGCTGTAGACGGATCTGCTCATCAATGGCTTTTTGATTCATTGACAAAAAATGAAGAAAAAAAATCTTTCAAGCTAGGAAAGAGTACAAGTTTAGTTAAGTGGTTACCCGTACATTTTGCCACACAATTCAATAGTAAACATGCTTATGGTTGGAATGATGGTGCTATGATACCTGCAAGAGGTATTCAACAATTAATATCAACAGGAATTTATGTTCGATCAGGAAAATTTTCTTTACAACTAAAACCGGAATTCGTAGCAGCGCATAACCCACGTTTTGAAACCTTTCCTACAGAGCATTTTGATTATTATTGGTCAAAGTATTATCGTCTATTGAATACGATCGATATGCCTGAGCGCTTTGGGACAAAAGCATATACACAGTTGTTTCCCGGACAATCCTCTTTCTTGTTTCATACCGGAGCATTTAGCATGGGTATATCCACTGAAAATCGTTGGTGGGGACCGGGTCGCTTCAATAGCTTAGTGATGAGTAATCAAGCACCCGGATTGCCTCATTTGATTCTCAAAACACAAAAACCCATCCACACAAAAATTGGCTCTTTTGAAGGACAATGGATGACCGGTATGATGGAGGAGTCAAATATTGCACCTCCTGACACACTTAAATATTTTAATGGAAACCGTTTGTATCTTCCAAAGACAACAGATGCCACTCGTTATTTAAGTGCCATTACGATCAATTGGCAACCTCGTTGGTTCAGTGGCCTTACTTTAGGATTTGCAACTGCGGCATACAGGTATAAAAAGGGAGCAGGCTTATTGGATTTACAACCGTTACACTTTATCAGAACAAAGGCTGAAAAAAATGGAGAAAAGGCAGTTCTAGGATCATTATTTGCACGTTATATAATGCCCAAGGAACGTGCAGAATTCTATATGGAATTTGGTAGAGCAGATAAAGCTCCTCATCTGATCAACCTATTGTCGGATCAAGGTTATCCTCGTGCTTATGTAGCAGGGTTTCGCAAGCTTTTTCCTTTGCGCAAGCATGCAAATAGATATATAGAGATCGCCACAGAATTCACGCAAATGCAGTTACCTACAAGTGAACTGATTCAGCAAGGTATTAGTTGGTACGCACATCCAAATATACGACATGGATTTACCCATCGTGGACAAGTATTAGGTGCTGGCATCGGACCAGGAAGTAACAATCAGTTGTTGGATATCAGCTGGGTCGAAGGGTTTAAAAAAATTGGAATCCGATTTGAAAGACTGGTGCATAAAGCAGATTTCTTTTATGATGCATTCCCAATCACGCAAGATTACACACGTAAATGGATAGATGTTTCTACAACATTCCATGCAGACTGGCAATGGAAAAATCTTTTAATATCCAGTAAACTTGGGATAATCCGTTCTCTGAATTATCAGTTCTTTATTTTCCCGGGTAGAGGCTATTTCAAAAATGGATACGATGTAATGAACTTCCACGGGTCGGTATCAATAG
>CAZJIO010000167.1:1938-2223 GCA_964546035.1 uncultured Eubacteriales bacterium
TTTTCTGAAACTAAGAAGATAAACACTAACAACAAAAGCAATCATAGCTCCCGCTAGCATACTCCAATACCATTTTACTTTTTGCTTCTTCAAAGGCAATTCCGGTTGATCTACAATTTGTATCGTAGGGGTCTCTTGAATTAAAGCCGTTTTGCTAGCCTCCAGATTGGCGATGATCTCCGCATATACTGTACTCTGAATATATTTATCCCTAGATTTTATTTCAGCATCAATCAAAGGAGATGTATACGCAGGGTTGATATCTATTAAACGCAATCCGGTATT
>CAZJIO010000167.1:2238-6904 GCA_964546035.1 uncultured Eubacteriales bacterium
AGCGGCGGAAGCCGTTTTTTGATCGAGATGATAGGCAAGACTATCCGCTCTTCTTTGTAAACGTTCTACATTTGTTCTAATTCGACTTGTTTTTGTCTGGATATAAAAATCTGTAGCGGTTTTCAATAATCTCTCACAGATTAATACGCTAAGAGGTTCACTTCTTGTAGTAAGTTCCAGTTCAAAGAAGGAGAGTTTTTTTTCAGGCTTAGCAATAGATAACTCTTTTTTTAGGATTCTCTCTGTAATTATTTGTAAAAGACTGTCTTCCAAACGTGGCAGCTTTGTTTGACCTGTTTTGAACATCACTGTTTTGCCAATCTTTTCATCATCTGCCCATTTCTCTTTTAGTCGATAAACATTTGCATAAAGATCGGCCAATGATTGGGATGCAGGGGCTTCCGGGTAGCCGGTTAATAAAGTTTTTCGTAATAAGGATCTGCTTTTTAATAATTCTAATACATTATCACCCGCTAGCACTCCTCCGGATCCGGCAATATTGCTCATGTCAAATCCAAATTGACCAGCTAGTGCTGACGCAAGATTTCCACCACCTGATTTAGATTCTTCCACCACAAAACTGATGCGGGCTGTATATACAGGCTTTTTAATGTAAGCATATGCAAGTCCTAACAATGCACCTACTAACACCCCTACTGAAATAAGTTTCCATGAACGTAACGCATGTAGAAAACTATTCCACCAGTTGTCTAGTAACATTCTGAATGAAAAATCCTCTTCTTCGTTTTTAATGTTGTTCATTGATGGTAGGTTTTGTCTTTGACTTGACGAATTTATTGATAAATCTTGGTTTTATATGTGTATGGACCTGTTCACATTAATTAAAAGACAGTATCAAAATCTTTATAGTTCACACGTAAGATCAAGCTCCATCTTTAAAAATGATTTAGCAAAATCCTTTATTCAGTGTATAGGATTACAGTTAGAAATCATTTAATCTATTTCAATACACTGATTAAGCTGATAAGTGCCGATAATGAACCGGTAATAGCAGAGAGTTCAAAGATGGAAATACCTCTTCTTTCATTTCCTGATTTTTCAGGCACAATAATCTTACTGCCGGGCAACACTTTTGGATAAGAACGGAAAAATAAAAAGCGGTTTACTTTTTTACTGATTCCATTGCTATATTGGATATAGGCCCGTTTTAGATTTGCGTTATCAGTAACGCCGCCTGAATTCGTGATATAGCTCAAAAATTGTTTACTCTCAAAGCTTAATATCTGTGGATTGAATACAGCACCTTGTACTTCTACAAAAGGCTCATTTCTTGGTATATAAATACTATCATCTGGTTGTAATAAAAATCTTCTGCTATCTGAACTGTTTTCTTTTAACAGATTGGTAGCAACCCTTAATCCATTTCGATAAACTTGCACATCGCTCAAAGAAGCATATGGTGTTATACCTCCTGCACGTTGAATAACCTCTTGAACGCTTTCATTTCTTCTTTCTAATGCATAGTCTCCGGCATACAACACTTCACCTCTGAGTTTGATGTTCCCTAAATTTTTATAGTTCAATAGTTGAGGTACAAAAATATAATCCATAGGTCTCAATAATACTTTAGAACCTATGGTCTGTAGTGATGAATCCATTGATACAGTGAGTATTTCCAGCAAACGATTGGCAAGGGTATCTGATTTATTTTTTTCTAGCCTAGATATTTCAATTTTATGATTTGCAGCATCGTTGTTAAGTCCGCCAGCAAGTAAAATAGCATCTTCAATGGTCATTCCTTCTCTAAAAACAAAAGTAGTAGGGTTTCTTACAGCTCCTGCAACTGTAATAGTAAGCTCATCTTTCAGACTACTCTTTGTATTGATGATGATAGAATCATTTTTGACTAGTTTAATATCCTGTTTACCATCAAGAACATCTTTGATATTAAATGAGATCATTTCCTTATTGGCGTCTTCTCTTTGACGTTTGATAAGACCACGGTTTAAAAAGGCATTTTGAGTTACACCATCTGCTTTTTTATTGTGTTGAGTGAGTGTTAAATTATCTGTCAATTCATAATTGCCAGGTCTATGAACAGCACCGCTAAGTGTAACAAGATTTTGATAAGTGTCTGCTACTCGCGAAAAATATACAGAATCGCCATTGCGTGGGATGAAATAAGGGAAATCATTTGCAGGAAGGTCGCGAACACTATAATTACGATTGTTTACCTGAACAATTTTAGCAGCATCCGTGATAGCGTATTCCGTTGTTCCACCTCCGAAATTAAGTAAATCAGAAAAAGTTTCTTTTTCTGTAAGCTCGAAAATCATTGGTCGTTTTACTTCTCCATCAAGCACGACTCTTTTTTGATAGAGCGGGTATCTTAAAATGTCTCGATCCTCTAGTCTGATATTTTTTGAAAAAGTACCTTTTGTTAGAAATTCATAAAAGTCGATCGTTTCAACGACCTTATTGTTTCTGATTAGCTCAATATTCCTTAATGACCCATTATCCGATGGTCCACCTGATAAATAAAGTAAATTCATTACCGATGCTAAGGAAGAAACTATAAAATCACCAACAACCTGTGCTTCACCTACCACTGTTACTCGAATGGATCGTATGTTGTTTAATGATACAAAAAGCTTGGTAGCACCTGTTGTTAAAGCAGGATAGATACTTGTAAGTTTATTTCTGATCTTCTGAGTAGCTTGTTCAATGGTTAAACCACTAACGTTGATCAGTCCTGCATATTCTACCTGTACATTTCCTTCAAGATTTACCAGAGCGGTGATCTCCTTTGTATTGATACCTGTGATTGTTAAAGACAATTCATCACCGGGTCCGAGAATATAATTTTTTGGTGTTGCGATGAGCAGATTGGGCTGCATCAATGGTCTTGGATTACTAAAAAATTGATGACCGAAATAACGTGCCTTTTTCTTGACTACAGGCTTTTGTTTGATCCAAGAGCTATCTGTAACCATATTGCTCGTATCCTTGATCAATGCCTTTTGACTGGTCTTGATACCTCCATTATTCATTTGAAGCAACCTTTTTCTAAATGCCTCAACATCTGTCGGCGACATACCGCTTCTCACAAACATATTCATGGCATCGGTTTCAGACATGCCTGCTCTTTGAGCTTGCTGCCATAACTGCATCATTTGTTGATCAGACATTTGGCCTCCCTTCATACCCGGAAAACCCACACCAGAGGTTTGGGCTTGGGCATCAAGTGTTAAACTTAAGAGTACAGACAGGAATAGATAGAATATAGGCTTCATTTGCATGTATAAGTTATTGCAAATATGCGATTTTTTTCGTTGGTTAGCCAGAATAAGCCTAATGTCCCTATGGTACCGGACCCCTTAATGGAAGGGCAAGAAAATCCCAAGTCATTTCTTTCAAATTAAAAATGATTATCTATTGTAACGGGCTCAGATAATAGAATGAAGGTTTAAAATCCAAAGGTGAACCCTGCGCTTAGAATTTTATCATTTTTAGATGAGTTATCTGCTATGATATGTGTTCGAAGGGATCTGAAATTGGCATACAGGGTAAGGTTATTGATCCACTCATAACTTATGCCTGTAAACCATTCTTTTTGTGTGAATTGATGATTGAACAAAAAAGAAGGCTGAGGTTCCTGAAAATATTGTTGCTCTAATGTACCAGCTCCCCCTTTTCTTACTTGTTGATAGCGGACAAATGTTTTTAAACGAGGTATGGGAGTATATTTTAGAGAGAATAATAATCTATCGGCGTTGTTCCCCATCCAGTCTCCTAAACTATAGCCATGATGTGTATAATCTTGAGCAGGAATTAGGTTGCGATATGTAAAAGGAGTAATTCTACTGTATTCAAAAGTAGCTGTTAGATAGGGTAGTAGCAGATCTGTTTTGCTGATTCCAACGGTATAGCCTGATTGGTTTCTTCTTTTTGCTCGGTTGAAAAATGTTGATATGCGCATTTCATCAATAAAAAATGTCCCATAAATATGCGTACCAGGAATATGGTTTCTTGAGCTTGCCTGAAAAAAGATTTGACCATTAGAGCCGCTTAAAATGCTACTGTTGTTAGCATTGATCTCATACATCTTAAAAAATACAACCGGAACAAAATAGCCGGCATCTAGTCTATCGGAATACAGAATTGATTCTCCAACAGCCAGATCAAGTCCTTTGATTGGACGAACCAATATGCTATGTGTCACAAAGAATTTAGGAATGAACACTTTTCTTTCTCCACCAAATACAGTATTGCCGGTTCCGTAAGTTCTGGTAGAGTCTATCAGTTTTGAATTTAACCAAGCATGCGCATAATTAAAGCTTAGCCATGGAAAAGGCCGATAATCTAATCTTAGATAAGGATATGAAGGTGCTTTATCTGATAGGATCACCCTTCCATTTTCACCATAACCCCATAGTAACCGATCATTACCGATACTCACAGAACCATTTTTCCAACCATAAGAGATAGCGCCTCTTACTTGCATAAAATTTTGTGATTTCTTATTGGAAGTATCGCGACGGATAATACCGATCTCCGGAGTAAATGCACGCAATGAATCAATACCGGTACCACTTTCATTGATGTCTTCATAAAACAGCTGGTATCCCCATTTCCCTGATTGTCCCCATACATTCAAACCTGTTCCGGATCTTTTAACATTCCGACCATTGCCTCCTATGACACC
>CAZJIO010000168.1:0-6867 GCA_964546035.1 uncultured Eubacteriales bacterium
ACACGAAAATGAAAAACGAAATGAAAATGAAAGAAGACGTCCTCCCGAAATAGACACGCTTTCAAACGACGAAGTTCCAGAAACACCTGATGAATACGATGATCTAACAGAACTTACAGACGACGAAGATAACTACTAGATATGCATACGATGTTTAAAGGTTCAATAAGCTTCGGCTTAGTGAACATCCCGATTAAAATGTTTGCAGCAACGGAGGATAAGGACTTGCGTTTTAAATATTTGCACAAGGCCTGTCATTCTCCCATTAAGTATGAAAAGAAATGTCCTACCTGTCAGCAAGAAATTCAGCAAGCTGATATTGTAAAGGGTTTTGAATATGAACCAGGACGGTTTGTCATCATAACCGAAGAAGATTTAGAAGCCGTCCAATCAGAGGTTCATGGACGTGTTATTGATATCCTTGACTTTGTGAGTCTATCAGAAATTGATCCTATTTACTTTGATAAAACCTATTATCTTGCCCCACAAGACATTGGCGCAGGTGATAAAGCCTATAATTTACTCAGACAAGCCATGCAAGAGGTTGGGAAAATAGCAATCGCTAAGATTACCATAAGAAATAAACAAACCTTAGCAGCTTTGCGGGTCTTTGAAAATGTTTTAGTTTTGGAAACCATTTTTTACCCGGATGAAGTTAGAAGTATTAGTTTGATACCAGGCCTACCTGAGCAAAAAAGCGCTGATCCAAAGGAACTAGATATCGCTGAAAAACTCATTGAGAATCTTACTGAGAAATTTGATCCTGCTAAGTACAAGGATGATTACAGAGAAGCATTAAAAGCCTTTATAGATAAGAAAATTCAGGGTAGGGAAATTGAAATTGCACCTGATACCCCTGAACGCAATGTCATTGATTTGATGGAGGCTCTACAAGCCAGTCTGCGAGAAACGAAAAAGAAAACCGTTAAGACAACTAAGAAACCGGCAGCTAAGGTAGCGGTTACCAAATAGAAATCGAAGGATAATTTAGGTGATGAAAATGGACAAGATTGCACCAATGGAGCCCATTTTATCGGATAAAATTCTAGAAGGTAGTGATTGGATCCATCAAATCAAGTGGGATGGTATCAGAGGGATCAGTTATATTCAGAATCAATCTATTAAAATATTAACCAAAAGAGGTTTTGATCGAACGCCCTTTTACCCAGAACTTTTTGAAGCAATTGATTTATTAAAGGGAAAAGAAGCAATCCTTGATGGTGAGATGGTCGTCTTTGATACTCAAGGGCGACCTTCTTTTTCAAATATTTTAGTCCGAGAAAGGGTCCGTTCCCTTCAAAATTTGAATCATTATGTCAACCAATTTCCTGTGAAATACCTGGTGTTTGACATTTTGCATTTAGACGGAAGGGATTTAAGAAGTTTACCTTTGGGAACTCGAAAAGAGATTTTGCAGGAGCATTTAAGAAAAAGTCCCGCAATTACCCTAACCGATGATTTTAAGGATGGACGAGCGCTTTATCAACTCATGAAAGAGCAAAATTACGAGGGAATTGTTTCCAAAAATGTTAAGAGTCCCTATTTAGAGGGCAAGAAGCATCAGGAATGGCTCAAAGTTAAATTGACAAAAAAGCTCCTAACGGTGGTAGGGGGCTTGCAATTAAAATACAATCACCCCAGTTCTATTATGGTAGGTGTTTATCGAAATGAGCAACTGGAGTATATCGGAAATGTTTCTTCGGGGTTGAAAGCTAAGGATTATGAGCTGTTCAAAACCTATCTAGGGGATATTCAATCTCCTAAGAGTCCTTTTGCCAACAGGATCACAGGTGATAAGGAAGTGGTTTGGCTCAAGCCGACTTTGACATGTTGGATACAATTTATGGAATGGACTTCAACAGGTAGCTTAAGGCACCCTAGAATCATAGGATTTAGCCCGAGTGCTGCAGAAGAAGCCCAAGGAAAGGAGTTTTCCTATGACGAGTTGGATTGATATAGATGGATGTGCCATCAAGCTTTCAAATCCGGATAAATTGCTGTGGCCAGAAATGGGTATTACAAAAGTGGCTTATCTCAAAGTGCTCATAGAACTAGCGCCCTATCTCATCCCCCATACTCAGGATCGTTTGCTCATGCTTCTGCGATATCCAAATGGCGTCGACCAGCCCTCCTTTTATCAAAAAAAAGCCGCCGAACATACACCGGAATGGATAGATTTGCTCCAACATGAAGGGGACTCCTCTATTAATTTAAACAGTCTTGCCACACTGATCTGGTTAGGAAACAGCGCTGCCTTAGAATTTCACACAGCCTTTAGCAGGGAAGGAGAAAGCTTCTTGCCGGGGCTAGTCTTTGACTTAGATCCCTCAGAAGGGCAGACCTTTCAACAGGTGGTGGAGGTGGCCCTCCTCATTTATCAGGAGTTAAAAGCCCTTAACATTCATGCCCTCGCAAAAACTTCAGGTGCCTCAGGTATTCAAATCATGATTCCCTTAGAACGAAAATATACTTATGATGACGGTAGAAAACTCAATGCATTTTTTGCAGCCTACTTCTCGAAGAAATACCCCAACCAAATCACCATAGAAAGAAGTGTCAAAAAAAGAGCTGGATTGCTCTATTTTGATTACCTCCAGATGTGGAAAGGCAAGACAATCATCTCAGTATACTCACCCCGGGCAGTTAGGAGCGCAGCTGTATCAACGCCAGTAACTTGGGAAGAATTAGAAAGAGGGCTAGTGCCCTCCGACTTTAACCTGCTGAACATTATAGACCGCCTAAAAAAGAAAGGCGACCTCTATGGCGCCCTATTCAACAAAGAGACTCAACAAAATTTAGATTTAATCATTCAATTGGAGGAAAAAAGATGAAAATCGAAAGAGCCCATGACATTTTACAATCCCACGGCGTCATAGACGTCGACTACAAAGGCCAATCTGTCTGGATCAGAAGCGTCGACACCGCCAACGAAACCGTAGAAATCGGCATCGTCAACACCGCCCAAGGCAAAGTCGTAGACCCCGAAGAACTCAACGAAGTCGGCGAGTAGGGCCGAAAGACGCAAAGCGGGAGCCAAAGGGGACGTTTAAATTTGGCTCCTTTTGGCTCTTTTCGAACGTGCAAAAGGAGCCAAATTTAAACGTCCCCTTTGGCTCCTTTTGCTCCTAATATCTATTTCTCTATAGCTGCAAGTACTGCAGATTTATTATGTATCTGAATTTTCCCATTGTTTAAAGACGAAATCTCTCCAATAGATAAGGCACCATAAACGGGCTTCTCTATAATCACCTGAATATTACCCAACTCCTTCTTAAATGAATCCCCAAGACATATCGCCCGAGAAATACAATCAAAAAGCAGTACCCAAGAATCTATAAAAGGGTTTTTCCTGCAGACTTTGGCCACTTCGAAGGAAGACTTGAGCAAGGTGTTCAAATTACCTTCTAGGATATAAATATCGCTTTCCTCTGGAATCCCTGCGACACAGATGATCTCGCCCTTTTCATTGACCGAAATAGGATCCCTGACAATATCAACCTCTTGTCCTAAATCAATTCCAAAAGGATGGTTCTTAGCTGTCTTGAAAAAGTCTTCAATCGTTATATCTTCATGAATATGATCCTTTAAAATGTCGTTATAAACATCAAAAGCAGGCGAACCATCTATTTCACAAAGGATGTTATCAATAGATTTACTAGCCAAGAAGGGACCTTCTAAGCGCTCCCATCCATGACGATAATGAACCACGCTGGGATGATCTAAAACAGCAACAATGGCAACGTCTTTGTAAAGGCCTTTATTATCAAAAATACAAGGTCTTTGAATCATGTCATAATAGCCAGCGCCGCCGCCCACATAAGTTACTTTATCCTCCAGCCTATTAAAAACCGTATCAATGAGGACTTTAAATTGTGGGGACAAACCATCCGCTAGGACAATCGCAGTATTATTAATAATGAGATCCTCTTGGGTGCAAGAACGCATCATATGAGGCAAAACCTTTGTCTTAAAAAGGGAATGTATCTCTAATACGATGAGCCCTTCATTCATATATTCATCTTTAACCAATAACCCAGAATAAATGCCACCAATGAGTTCAATGTTATTGGCACTACAAAACTTCGTCAAATCCATTAGAAAGTAATCTGAGCGATCCGCAAGAAATACCAGCCACTCTCTTTTATTACTAAAATCATCTTTTTCATAATAGGTTCTTAGGGCATCCAAATCTTTAAAATACATTAATTTTCTCTCCTTATACTGTTTATGAACAGGTTTTTTTATACATTAAGTTTAGCATATTTATGTCGAAATGTAACTAATTTTATCATAATTTGTCCCGAGAAAATCAAAAGGATGCCTTTGCAGTTGAAGGGGGAGTCACAACGGCAAAGGCACCTATATATAAGGGAGGAGGTCTGAACTTTTTTACATAATATAGTGTATGTTACAGCCGCCCTATATGTGATGAAATATTTAAATAAAAATTATTTGAAAGGGCACACTAGTACCATAACAGCATTGAAAGGAAGTTAAAGACATGGATTTAGAAAAAGCACCTATTACAAAACCCTATATGGGAGACCTCACCTCTGAACAAATAGGAAGCATGGCACGCGCCGGAGAATTAGGCGGAGAAATGGCCAAACGCCTAGTCAAAATGGGAGAAAACCAGCTTCTAAATAGTGAAAACTTGCCCACGATGGGTCAGTCCAACGACCCGGCCCCCATCCAAGAATCCATCCCGCCCTAAATCGTCAAATACCAGCCACTGATCCCCAAAATGCATCGGAAAAACCCGACAACCCTCAGGCATCACTTCCTCAAGAAAATAACCCAGCGCCAAGCTATAGGACTTACCCAAACGCGGATCCACAGGAATAAAAGCAAAATCCATCGCCAGCCCAGCCACCAAAGCCATCTGCGCCTTAAAGCTCTTCTCCATCCCGTCGTTCCACGCATCAGGCTCACCCGCCCAGTGCCACCAATTCAAATCCCCTGCATGAAAGAGGGAAATCCCCTCAACTTCAACATGAAAAGCAACCCCCAAATCATTAGAAGCAAAAGTCTTCACCTGCACATCCTCAAAAGCATACACCTCATTCGCCTTCACAAAATGTACCCCAGTACCAGCCTTCACCTTCACATCATCTGATAAAATATAGGTCACACGCCTCGCAGCCTCAGCCCAAGCAAACACACAAGGGTTAAAATGATCGTGATGGGAATGAGACACAAACACATAGACCTCCAGCCCCTTCAGATCATCCGGTGAAATAACCCCACCACTGAGCCCTTGCTTATTCGGGACTGGTTCATCTCTGTAATAATCAAAAACCAGTAGCTTCTCATTCACCCTCACAGCAAAACCGCTGTTATAGAGATACCAAATCTTAACATTTCCCATTAGAAACCTCCCTCAATTACCTATTAGCAGGAATGATCTCTAACCAGAAACCATCCGGATCCGCTATAAAATAGATGCCCATCCCAGGATTTTCATAACAAATACATCCATTCTTCTTATGAAGTGCGTAGGCAGCGTCATAATCATCCACTTTGAAAGCCAAATGAATTTCGTTATCACCTAATTTATAAGGCTCTTTCCAATCTCTGTACCAAGTCAACTCCAACTGATGGGTTGTCATCTCATCACCAAGAAAAACAAGGATAAAACTCCCATCCTCAGCCAACTTTCTCTTCGTTTCCACAAGCCCTAAATTCTCCTCATAGAAAGCCACACTCTTCTCTAAATCCAGAACACTCAAATTATTATGCGCAAAATTAAACTTCATTTCATTACCCTCCTTAGTTTAGGAGCCATGATGGATCCAATTTCTCCCATTATATCATTTCCATCTTGAACTGGCAGGGGTTTTTTGATATTATTTAAATATGGAAAAACAAGAAACAATCAATTGCATAGGTTGTAAACATTATTACGTCACCTGGGACAAAACCTTCCCAAAGGGCTGCAAATACTTTGGCTTCAAATCAGCAAGAATGCCATCTGCGATCGTAAAAGAAAGCTCTGGAGAAACCTGTAATATGTACACCAAAAAGTAAAAGGGCACAGAAGGTTGTCACGGGGACGGAGAAACTGACAACCTTCAGGTTGTCAATTTCTCCGTCCCCGTGACAACCTTCTCCGCCCCGGCCTCAAAATCTAACCTATCTCTTCCTAGCCATTATCTTCTGGTACCGATTCAAATCCTCAACAAAGGTCAAAATACACCCCGCACTCGTACACTGAGCCAATGGCAGCGACGTCAACGTCATATTAAAAAACCTCAGCTTCAGCGGCAACACATGTTTATACTTCTGATCGATCTTCAGCGCAATCCGCGCATTATAATTCATATAAGTCTTCACATCCGGCAATACTAACGGAGGATCATTACTCCGATAAGCCTTCACCAAATCGAAAGTATACTTCACAAAATTCTCATAACTCCGGTGATGATCCAACAACCGCACCCTTACATGCTGGGGAATCGTCAAATCCTGCAATATATGAATACAAGCCCCCAAATAGAACATCGACTTACCAAATTCCTTCAAGATATAAAAATGCAACGCCCTATTATAATAAGTCTGACACAATTCCAAAGCATTGCTATACCCAAACATCCCTTTACGCGTCTTAGGATTATAAAAATGACTCGTACTCTTAAACCCCTGATCCGCCCAGACAGAGCCCTTATTAATCTCCCGAATATAAGGCTTAATCAAAAAATAAGCCTCCAAATATTTATACTCCCTCAGCAGCCGAAAAGCCTGCATATTATTAAAAATATGAACCTCACACTGGGTCTTAATAAACAATTTCTTATAATTTATTAAATAAAAACAAAACTCAACAAAAAAAAACCAAAATATAAAATAAAAAAAAAACACATAACTAAT
>CAZJIO010000169.1:0-2746 GCA_964546035.1 uncultured Eubacteriales bacterium
ACCTTTTATTAAATTAATAATAGTCGACGCAAATAATAGAATTGAATTATTAAAAGACGCCGGATCAACCACATTTATCAAAGGTCCTTATACCTACATTTCCCTCCTTCCTTTATCCAAGAAAGTAAAAGGCGTTACCACAAAAGGTCTCAAATATCCTTTAAATGATGCGGTTCTAAAGAGAAAAAGTTCTTTCGGTATTAGTAATGAAATCCTGAAAAATAGTGGTACTGTAACCATAGCTAAAGGGGTTTTAGCTGTTATTTTATCTGCTGATTAAATCACGACCTAATTGATAACGATTATCATTTACAATTATTGGTAAGTTTGATAGAATATAAATTGTAAATACTATTAACAGATCAATTAGGAGGTCAAAAATATATGGAAAGACTTGTAGGCAAGAAAGCACCTGATTTTACCATGCCTGTTGCATTAGGTGATGGTTCTGGTTTTGGAAAGGTTTCATTATCAGATTACAAAGGAAAATGGCTTGTATTTTTCTTTTATCCCTTAGATTTTACATTTGTATGCCCAACGGAAATCACTGGGTTCAGTAAACGTTATGAGGAATTTGTTAAGTTAGGCGCTGAGGTATTAACGGCCAGTGTAGACAGTCAGTATGCCCATCAAGCATGGATTAATGCTGGATTAGGTCAAACTAAATTCCCAATAGCATCCGATATCACAAAAACAGTTTCAAGAGATTATGGAATATTGATTGAAGAGGATGGCATTGCACTTCGTGGTTTATTTATCATTGACCCTCAAGGTGTTTTAAAATATTCTGTTGTAAATGATTTAAATGTAGGGCGTTCAGTTGGAGAAACAATTAGAGTATTGCAAGCACTACAATCGGGTGGACTTTGCCCTATAGATTGGGAACCTGGACAGAATACTTTATAAGCTATAATAACTCTGGGACACGTTTTTGACCCAGAGTTATTATCTTTTTAGGGCTCTAATTGACTAATCCACATAGAGCTGTTAGAATAAAACGAGCGCTAGATAGCGTGTTAGCACGCCTATAATTTGTTCACCGCTCTTTTTATTACTTCGTAGGAAAGTAGAACTTTCCTACTGGATAAAACGAGCGCTCGTAGCGCGTAAACTTCATCATTTAGGAAGGAACTGAAAATGAGCAAAAGAGACATAGTTGTTGTTAGTCAAGAAGAAGCCATTAGGCAAAAAGCCATTATCACTCGATTAAAAGATCGGTTAAAAGAACAAAATTTAACCTATTATATAACCACCTTAGGGTGTCAAATGAATACCCACGACTCAGAGAAAATTAAAGGGATTCTTGAAGAAATCGGCTACACAGAATCTTTAACCGAAGAGGATTCGAATTTTGTTATTTACAATACCTGCTGTGTGCGTGAAAATGCCGAACAAAAGGTATATGGTAGATTAGGTTATTTAAAAGGTGCAAAGTTGGCCAAATCCAATATGCTGATTGCTTTATGCGGTTGCATGATGCAGCAGGATACCGTTATTACCAAACTGAAAAAGTCTTATAGACACATTGACATTGTCTTTGGAACACATAATTTATATAAATTGGCAGAATTACTTGAAACAAGATTGGACACAGGCGACTCTGTGTTTGACATTTGGAAAGATCATGGAGACATTGTTGAGGATTTGCCTACAGTAAGAAGTCATCCTTTCAAAGCCAGTGTTAACATTATGTATGGCTGCAACAATTTTTGTTCTTATTGCATTGTGCCTTATGTAAGAGGCCGTGAGCGCAGCCGAACACCTGAAGATATTCTTGAAGAGGTTAAAATGTTGGCAGCCGATGGGGTCGTAGAAATTATGCTCCTTGGTCAAAATGTTAATTCATACGGCAAGAGTTTTGAAAAGCCATTGACATTCGCCCATTTGATTCAGGAAATAGAAAAGGTAGAAGGCATTAAACGTATCCGATTTATGACATCCCATCCAAAGGACTTATCCGATGAACTGATAGAGGTTATGGCAAGCTCCACCAAACTATGTGATCAATTACATATACCCTTCCAGTCTGGGAGTAACAACATATTAGATAAAATGAATCGTAGATATACCAAAGAAAGTTATTTGAATTTAGTTCAAAAGGTGAAGAAAGCTTGCCCTAATATTGCTCTTAGCACCGATGTGATCATTGGATTTCCTGGGGAAACGGATGCAGATGTACAGGATACTTTAGAGGTCCTTAAAACAGTTGGTTTTGATTTCGTCTATACTTTTATTTACTCTGTGCGAACAGGTACACCTGCTGCTCTTATGGACAACCAAGTGCCTGAGGCTATTTCAAAGGAACGATTTAATCAATTATTAAAAATCTCAAATGGTATTATCTATGAAAAAAGTATCGCACATATGGGGCATACTTATCAACTACTTGTGGAGCAAGTGAATGAACAAGATCCAACGCTCGTATCGGGTAGACTTTCTAATAATCATTTGGTTCATGTAAAAGGCACAGATGCACTGATAGGGCAAATTTTAAATGTTAAGATCATCGACGCTAAATCCTTCTATTTAATGGGAGAATTAGCTTAAAGAGAGGGATATCCTATGGCAATGACACCTATGATGGTACAGTATTTTGAACTGAAAGAACACTATCAAGATTGTATCTTGTTTTTTAGATTAGGCGATTTCTATGAAATGTTTTTTGAGGATGCGAAAACCGCATCCAAAGCCTTAGAAATTACTTTAACAGGTCGCGACTGTGGTCAAGAAGAAAGCGCACCCATGT
>CAZJIO010000169.1:2853-3100 GCA_964546035.1 uncultured Eubacteriales bacterium
ATTGTAAAGAGAGATGTGATCCGCATCGTCACACCTGGAACCAATCTGAATATGCAGTCTTTAGATGCTTCAAAAAACAATTACCTCATGTGCATTTACAATCACCTTGCACATTATGGCATTGCCTATGTGGACATTACAACAGGTGATTTCTTTACAACAATTGTCCCAAATGTGCAAAGATTAATGGACGAAGTTGCTAAGGTTAATCCTTCTGAAATTTTATATCATAAAAGTTTTGAGACCC
>CAZJIO010000169.1:3132-6128 GCA_964546035.1 uncultured Eubacteriales bacterium
TAACAAACGCAGCAATACCTATTTAGGTGCTCGTGAGGATTGGGCCTTTGACCTTAAAAGATGTTCTGATATGATTCAAAATCATTTTAAAATAGGTGCTATTGATGGACTTGGATTAGCGGAACATGAAGAAGCGCTTATTGCTTCGGGTGCTTTACTCGAATACCTCTTTGAAACTCAAAAGGGCAGTGTAAAGCACATTACTAAAATTGTTTATTATGCCACCGATGACTTTATGATTTTGGATTTATCTACCCGTAGAAACCTTGAAATTGTTGAAACCATGCGAGAAAAAGAGCGAAAAGGCTCTTTGTTATGGGTATTGGATAAAACAAAGACAGCTATGGGTGCAAGAATGCTACGCAGTTTTATTGAACAGCCCTTGATCAAAATTGAACAGATCAATAAACGATTAGATGCTGTAGAAGAGCTTTATGATGCAGCTATTTTAAGAGAAGAAATCAAGGAATTGTTAACACCTATATATGACTTAGAACGTTTGATGAGTAAAATAAGCTGTCAAACAGCTAACTCCAGAGATCTTATAGCTTTTAAACAATCCTTAAGTATGTTACCCCATTTAAAAAATGTTCTGTCAGAATGCAAATCCCAAATGCTGTCAGAGATCTGCTTAAACATGGATGTTCTGGAGGATTTATACACCCTTATTGAAAAGGCTATTGAAGACGAACCTCCCATTTCCATTAAAGAAGGCCATATCATTAAAACAGGCTACAGTGAAGACGTAGACCGCTTGAGAAGTGCGGGTACAGATGGTAAACAATGGCTTGCAAATCTTGAAAGTCGTGAAAGACTTGAAACAGGCATTAAGAGTTTGAAAATAAATTACAACAAGATATTTGGTTATTACATTGAAATCACTAAATCCTATTTAGACCAAGTACCTGAAGACCGTTACACAAGAAAACAAACCTTAGCCAATTGCGAACGCTATGTTACACCAGAGCTTAAAGAAATGGAAAATACCATCTTAGGTGCAGAAGAAAAAGTTGTGGCTTTAGAATACGAGTTATTCATTCAAATAAGAAGTCAACTGGGTCAAGCTGTGGAACGTATTAAAGACACGGCCACCCAAGTTTCTCTTATTGACGTACTCCAATCCCTTGGGGAAGTGGCATCCAAACAAAACTTCACAAGACCCTTACTTTCTCACGAAAAAGAAATTGCCATCGTTGAAGGCAGACATCCTGTTGTAGAAAAAATGATGGGCAATGACTTATTTATAACAAATGATACCTATCTCGATCATAAAGAGCATCGCTTTTCAATTATTACAGGTCCCAATATGGCAGGTAAATCGACTTATATGAGACAAGTCGCGTTAATAGTCCTCATGTCGCAAATTGGCAGTTTCGTTCCAGCAAAATCAGCTACCGTGGGTGTTGTGGATCGCATTTTCACGCGTGTAGGTGCCTCTGATGACTTGGCCTCTGGACAAAGTACCTTTATGGTAGAAATGACAGAAGTGGCCAATATCCTGAGAAATGCTACCAGTGATAGTTTAATCATCCTAGACGAAATTGGACGTGGAACTAGTACCTTTGATGGTTTAAGTATCGCTTGGGCGGTTGTTGAGTACATAGTTAGTCAACATACAATAGGTGCTAAGACCTTATTTGCAACCCATTACCATGAATTAACAGAACTTGAAGGAAAAATTGAAGGTGTGGTCAATTACTGTATCTCAGTAAAAGAAAAGGGTGATGACATCATTTTCCTTAGAAAAATCATACCTGGGGGAGCCGATAAAAGTTATGGTATTCAAGTTGCAAAGCTTGCAGGAGTACCTGACCATGTGATCATCCGTGCAAAAGAGATTCTTCAAGAATTAACGGAAGCAGATATCACCCAAAATGCTGAAAACAAAAAAAACATAACCCCTAAAAAAGCAGAACAACCTCTTCAACTGAATCTTTTTGAACCTGTTGAGAGTGAAATTATTTCTATGCTTAAAAAAATTACCATTAACCACATCACACCCCTAGAAGCGTTATCTCTTCTGAGTCAACTGCAAGAAAAGGTAAAATAGGTGACATCATGTCTAAAATTGTGTTATTAGATCAAATCACAATCAATAAAATAGCTGCTGGAGAGGTTGTCGAAAGACCTGCGTCCATCGTTAAGGAATTGGTTGAAAATTCAATAGATTCAGGTGCTACCGCAATCACTGTTGATATTAAAGACGGTGGGCTTTCCAGTGTTAGGATTACAGATAATGGTGCAGGCATTGATCCGGTTGACATTAGAAATGCCTTTTTAAGACATTCTACCAGTAAAATAAGAGCCATAGATGATTTATTAACCGTTGCCTCCTTAGGCTTTAGAGGTGAGGCTTTAGCAAGTATAGCCTCTATATCTCAAGTGGAATTAATCACCAAAACATATGAGAATCTAACAGGGATTCGATATATCATTGAAGGCGGCAATGAAAAAAGCATGGAAGAAATCGGGTGCCCCGAAGGATCTACTTTCATCAAACAAAACATCTTTTTTAACACACCTGCCAGAAGAAAATTTTTAAAATCCGCTGGGACAGAAGCTGGGTATATTGCTGATTTAATGAACAAGTTGGCGCTTTCAAATCCACAAATTTCCTTTAAATTCATTAATAATGGACAGGTTAAGCTTCATACATCTGGGAATAATAAGTTTTTGGATTGTATTTTTACAGTCTTCAATAAGGAAATTGCGAAAAACCTAATAGAAATTACGTACAAGAGTGATGACCTATCTCTGAGTGGCTTTATTGGTAAACCCGTTATTAGTCGTGCAAATCGACACTATGAAAATTATTATATCAATGGACGCTATATCAAAAGTAAAGTCATTCAAAAAGCCATTGAGGATGCTTATAAAACCAAGTTAACCGTGCATCAATATCCCTTTGCTGTTTTCAATATTCAAATATTGTCGGAATACATTGATGTAAACGTTCATCCCACTAAAATGGATATTCGCTTTAATAATGAACAGTT
>CAZJIO010000169.1:6138-6380 GCA_964546035.1 uncultured Eubacteriales bacterium
CCATCTATGGTACTTTATTAAAAGCACTTAATCAATCTGAGTTAATTCCCGAAGTAAGCTTCGAGAGTTCTAAATCGTTTCAAAAGCCAACTGCCATTTTAATGAACAATGCTATTCCTGAACCTTTTGAAAAAAACAGGATAGAAGCACAATACAATGAACCTCTTTTAGGCATTCAAAAGGATCTCGTTCAAGAGACCAATACGCCCTTATTTATACCCTTTAATAGGTCGGCTGCTATT
>CAZJIO010000170.1:0-2342 GCA_964546035.1 uncultured Eubacteriales bacterium
GTCCCAGAATAGTCAGTTTGCATTGTGCCATTTATGGTAATGCCATAATTTCCAATTTGTCTTCAATGGAAGAAGCGGGTAATATTGCTTCCACTATCCGTATAGGAGCGTTACCACTGCAACTAAAAGAGCTTAGATCTAACGTGGTTGGAGCTAAACTTGGACAAGATGCTATTACGACAAGTATGCAAGCAGGTCTAATTAGTATTATTTTGATTTTCTTATTTATGATTATTTATTATCGACTTCCAGGCTTTGCAGCGAGTTTAGCACTTGCTATGTATGCTGCTACAGTCATTATTCTTATAAGTGTTACGAATACGGTATTAACTTTGCCAGGGATCGCGGGTATTATCTTATCCATTGGTATGGCGGTGGATGCCAATGTCATCATCTTTGCTAGAATTAGAGAAGAGCTTCGTATGGAAAAAACCTTGCGCGCATCTGTTAAAGCGGGATTCTCAAAGGCGTTATCAGCAATCGTAGATGGTAACATTACAACAATGATTGCTGCAATTGTTTTGTGGATCTTTGGTTCAGGTCCAATCAAGGGGTTTGCAACAACTTTAGCACTTGGTATCATTGTATCCTTGTTTACAGCACTTGTTGTAACGAGATTTATTCTTTGGTGCTTAGTACAAGTAGGCTTTAAAAATAAAAAATGGTATGGCGTTTCACATGAATTGCGTTTAATGCCAATTATTGAAAAAAGAAAAATTTATTTTATTATTTCAGCAATTGTTATAGTAGCAGGACTTATTAAAATACCTTTTAATATTGCTTCTGAAGGTACTATCTTAAAGTATGATATTGAATTTGCAGGTGGAACATCTACACTTGTTTCCATGGGTGAAGGTAAAGGTTATGCAAGCTACGAAGAAGCTGAAGCTGATCTTTTAACATTGGTTACTGAAGCAACTGGTGACGAAAAGCCACAATTTCAAAATGTTAAAGATAAGGACCAAGTCATTATCAAGACCATCGAGCTTGATGCAAAACTTAGAGGGCTTCTAGATGCCGCCTTATTTGAAAAATTTGACATCACTGGTGCTGATATTGAAAGTGAATCCATTAGCCCTACAGTGAGTAGTGAAATGAAAAGAGATGCTTTTATAGCTATTATCATTGCTTCATTATGTATCTTGCTTTATATTACTTTTAGATTCAAAGGTTTTGATACAGGTATGGCTGCGATTATATCATTACTACATGATATTCTCATCGTATTCGCCGTTTATTCCATATTGGGTATACCTGCTAACAACTCCTTCATTGCAGCGATGCTGACCATTCTTGGTTACTCCATTAATGACACAATCGTTGTCTTTGATAGAATCAGAGAAAATCAAAAGCATATGAAACGTGGAGATTACAAAGGACTTATTAATTCAAGTGTTACACAAACGTTCTCAAGATCCATTAACACATCTTTAACAACAATTATTACTATTGCAATTTTATATGTTCTTGGTGTTAGTGCAGTGAGACAATTTGCATTACCACTCATGATCGGTATCTTCAGTGGTACCTATTCATCAATCTTTATCGCATCACCTGTATGGTATCTTTTCAAGAAAAAAGAAGAAAAAAATATTCAAACAGCAGTAAAAGCTTCTGAACATTAGAAACTAAGCTAAGCTTGCTAAAAGCCTTCAGCACAAGCTGAAGGCTTTTATTATTAACATAAACTTGAGGTGAAATGATTGGGTAAAAATATTTGGGTTTTAAAACAAGCTGATCCTCTTTTAATTAATAAGATTTCCGAAGAGAACAACCTGCCTCCAATTTTAGCCACCTTACTCATCCATAGAGGGCTTACCACAAAGGAACAGATTACGCTTTTTATGCATCCCACGAGGGACAAACTTTATAATCCCTTTCTCATGAAGGATATGGAAAAAGCAGTCGACAGAATCTTAGAGGCAAAAAAGACTTGCCAACACATAACTGTTTATGGGGACTATGACGTGGATGGTATCACGAGTACCTCAATACTTTATCTTTTCCTAAAAGAGATGGGGTGCCAAGTTAATTATTACATACCTGACCGGATTTCTGAAGGCTATGGTATCAATATGAAGGCTCTTGAAAGTATAAAAGAACAGGGGACACAACTGGTCATCACCGTGGATACAGGTATTACAGCAATTGCTGAAATTGCTTTTGGAAAAGAGTTGGGACTGGATATGATTGTCACAGATCATCATGAATGTGGCGAAGACATTCATGATGCTCTAGCAGTGCTGAATCCTAAGAGAAAAGATTGCAACTATCCCTATGATATGTTGGCAGGGGTTGGGGTCACCTTTAAGCTCCTACAAGGTATTAGCCGGAAACTGAAT
>CAZJIO010000170.1:2390-2677 GCA_964546035.1 uncultured Eubacteriales bacterium
TTAGACATTGCAGCGATAGGTACGATTGCAGATATCGTGCCATTACAGGATGAAAATAGGATTATCGTCCAACTTGCCTTTAAAAATCTGGCACAGACTTGGAATGTGGGTTTAAAAGCATTAATGAACGTAGCGGGTGTGAATCTTGACAAAATTACAGCTGGAACCATCGGTTTTCAAATAGGTCCCCGTTTAAATGCAGCAGGAAGACTCGGAGATGCTAAGAGAGGTGTAGAGCTCGTTATCCCTCAGGATGCCCATCAAGCTTTTGAGATTGCTGAAGAACT
>CAZJIO010000170.1:2687-3212 GCA_964546035.1 uncultured Eubacteriales bacterium
ATCAAGAGAATAAAAGACGTCAAGAGATAGAACAGACCATCTTGCAACAAGCCATTGAAGTGATTGAAACGGGTGCAAGTATTGAAGGGAAAAAAATCTTGGTTGTCGCCCATCATGGGTGGGAACATGGCGTCATAGGTATTGTTGCTTCAAGACTAGTAGAAAAATATTATAGGCCAACCATCTTATTAACCATTGAAGACGGTAAAGCATCAGGTTCAGCTAGGAGTGTAGAAGGCTTTAGTATTTATGACGCGCTTTATCATTGTAAAGATCTTTTTCTGAAATTTGGATGTCATGATATGGCTGCAGGGATGTCACTTAGTGAAGCGCATATAGAAAGTTTGTCAAACCGATTGAATGACTATGCAACTGCACACATGACAGAAGAGACCCTGACACTTAAGGTGAAAGCGGATCAGAAGCTTAACCTTTCTGAGGTGAGTGTGGATTTTATTGAAATGATTTCACGTTTTGAACCTTACGGTGCAGGACATGCAGCACCGAAATTTGTAATGAGTGGAT
>CAZJIO010000170.1:3268-6299 GCA_964546035.1 uncultured Eubacteriales bacterium
AGTAGACATTAAAGAAGGCAGTAAAAGTATATCAGTTATTGGGTTTAATTGTACGCATTTTCTCGAAGAAATTGATGTTAATTGTCCTGTAGAACTGATTGGCACGCTAAATATAAATGAATGGCAAAACAAGAAAACACCACAGATCATGCTAAAGGATCTAAGAATTCATCAGCGCTACGAAACTTCTATACATGAAAAAATCAGCGTTATTCATAGTATACACGGGGATCAGATGCGTATAGAACCCCATGAAAAACCTCAGAGAAAGGATTTTGAAGCGCTTTATCGTTATTTATGGCGTCTCAAAACTCAAAAAATTAATGTGCAGTCCTTTCCAAAATTAATGACCCATTTATGTGAAGGACAATCGGATTATTTCATGAAGTATTTGATTTGTTTAGAGGTTTTTAAGGAACTTCAGCTCATTAGCTATGATTTTAAGGGGATGTTGATGAATTTCGAAGTCTTTGAGGGAAAAAAAGTTGAATTAGAGGCTTCTAAGCTGTATAATAAGTGGGTTGAGTAAAAACAACAATCAGACTTTACATAACACTATGTGTTGGAGGACAATATGGATATTAGATCTATGATAAGGGATGTACAAGATTTTCCAAAGGAAGGTATTGTTTTTAAAGACATCACCACTATTTTAAAAGACAAAGATGGCTTAAGAGCCTCTGTTGATCAAATAGAAGCAACTCTTAAGGATGTTGAATTTGACTTTGTAATTGGACCAGAATCTAGAGGTTTCATTTTCGGTGTGCCAATTGCTTATAACATGAACAAGGGATTTATCCCTATTCGTAAAGCAGGCAAACTCCCTTTTACAACAAGAAGTAAGGAATATGACCTTGAGTATGGGACAGCAACCATTGAAGTGCATATCGATGCCATTCAACCTGGAGATAAAGTGGTCATTGTAGATGATTTACTCGCTACAGGGGGTACTTCAAAAGCAATGATTGAGCTCATTGAAGAATTAGGTGGTGAAGTTGTTAAACTGGTTTATTTGATTGAACTGGAGTTTCTAAAGGGTAGAGAAGTCATTGGTGATTATGCCATAGATGCAATTATAAAATATTAGTAATGAGAGGGACAAAAGACAACTTTTGTCCCTTTAAAATAAGGGGAGAGCCTCAAGCTATGAAAATGAAAAATCAACTGTTTACGGTAGTTATTCTACTTAGCCTTCTTTTATTGATGTCTGCGTGTCAAGATAAGAATGTTGAAATACCCGATGAGGTGAATCCGGACTATGAGAGCAAAATAGCCATCTATATACCCAATGAAAAGCCAGTTAATCGACTGACAAAGGAACATGTCACTCAATATGCCTGGGAGGTATATGATACTTTATCGGCTATTGAACCTAAGGGTACTGGAAATGAAGGGATTTACCAAGATATTGAGCGCAACTACTTTATTGAACTTAAAGAGAATCAAAAAAATGGTTATTTTCCGTGGTTTGAAGACACCTTGTTTAATGTCATGAATTTCAAACATCTCAAAGCGTTATCAGAAGAAATTGTCTGTATCAAGACCGTGAACAATAGAAATTATTATTTAGTTGAACTGAGTGTACTGGGGAGTTATCATTATGAGTTAACCTCTAATGCAGTCATCGAAGAAAAATCAGGGTTAACAACAATGGCACTTTATTTGGTTTTGGCTACAAATGAAGCGGGTGATCTTGGCTATTACAGCCTCTTATCCTTTACAAAGGAGCCTCGTGAAATAGATACTGAAATCAAAATGTTTAATGGCATAGTGGATGCACAGAATGAACAATTGTATTTGAAGACTGTAAAACAAGTCCCAGAAGGGCTAAAGGAATTAACTTATTCAGAACAGTTTAGTCAGAATAATAGCAAAGTTGTTACCCTTTATGCTGAGCAAAAAGATGGTTCCATTCGACAAACAAATGGTTGCTATGTACACCAATATTTGATTTTGACACCTTTGGAATGGTTAGAAAACTGTGAGAGAGCTTGGATCTATACTTCGGATAAGAGGCTCATACCAATTGTAGGTATCGTGGAGTCTTCTAAAAAGCTCGATTTAGCAAACTCGAGGAGGACCTACCCTATGAGATTTCTCCTTTTGACCTTGGAGATATGAATGCTATGGAGGCATCGGACCTCATCTATATGATCGGTAATCACAAAGGATTCAAAAACTCATTTTATGAAGGCGTGATTACAAATTTTTGGACATATGAAGATGTGGAATATTGTGAGACAACTGTACCCATGGATGGCAGCTATTCGGGTGCTGCTTTGATAGATGCATATGGTCGCCTGATTGGTATTGTGTCAAATAAAATACCGAAGCAAGACAGTTTTATCCAAAGCACCACTCAACTCAGTATCTTTGATATGTATTTTGAAAATAGCGGTAAAAACGCCGCCGTTAAAATACCATTTTCACAAGGAGGCGAAGAGAGATATTCTGCTGATTTAATCAAATTATCGGGGTATTACACACTGTATACGGGTGAAAATTTACCAAGTGAGCTAAAGGTGGATGCCAATAAGAGCATCGCTATTTACGAGGCTGTTAAGCGTAGTCTAAAGGACAGAAGCGACTATATGTCGGGTGCTATTGGGGATGAAAAAGGTGGAGAAACCGCTTATTTTAGTTCTGAAATAGATGAAACAGAGTTGAAGGAGCAAAGGCTTTTAAGGGATACATTAATAAAGGGAAATGAAGGCGAATCCGAGCTTACGAGTTATATGGTTTATGATGAGCTCACTGTTATGGCACTGTCCCAAGGGAGCGATACACCTTATGTACTCATTGAGGTTAAAACGTCATTTTATGACAAGGAAAAGGATTTAGAAGCACCCATCAAAATAATAAATAGTCTGGAATTGTTAAAATATAATGCTGAGTCGGATCAGTATCAACTTGTTGGTACCGTTAACTAGGAAATGAGACCCTGAAACTAAGCTTGCAATTTAAAAGGAATATCACTATAATCCTGTCTTTGACAGTTGTGAGACACAAAAAGCTTGGAAACCCTTGTAGA
>CAZJIO010000171.1:0-6214 GCA_964546035.1 uncultured Eubacteriales bacterium
GCATCAGTAGATGCTTCTTTCTGTATAAAAAAAATTCTTAAAAAACCTATCAGAAATAAAGCATAATCAGTTTCTGAAACCATGCGCATATTTAACGAAAAATCATTAATTTAGTGATTTTTAGTACATATCTTTAAATGAAACAAAATACCGGGACGGAACATAAATAGAAGGTTTAAAATGTTACCTTTAAATCAGTGACTTGTTGAGACAACTCTTGAAGCTCAATTTTAAGCCGCGCATATCGTTGCTCAATGGTTTCTGGCTCGCCTAAATCAGTACCAACTTCGTACGCAAACTTTCTCGTTCGGTATCCATCTCGCCGATGATAACCGATTGAATCAGAAAAGTCTAGATATTCAAATTGTAAGAAAAATAGTAGTTTATAAATAATACACACTAGCATACCAACTCCATCGGAGTTAATAGTTCTATCTTTGAAATGATGAAAAGCAGCATTTACATCCAAGTTATTCCGATCGATCGCATCACTGTCGAATGTCTCCTAAAATTTAAGAAGATAAAAAAAGGCGAAAGGTGCGTGCGTTTTATAGCGAGTCCGGAGTCCAGCAATAAGAAATTAAACAATATATAATTAGTACAATGTTTATTTCAAAAGGCTTTTTACCGGTACATAAGGATGTTGATCGCTTTCGGGAAGATCGCTTGTTTCATAACAGTCTGGTTGATCAGCAGCCTTAGTAAATATAATATTAAGTCAACCACTAACGAAACGAAAAATTACGAGGTAAACTTACAATTCCTGGAAGTCCTTGATACTTTGGATCCATTGATAATAAATAATTGTTTTTAAAAAACGATTTAGTACCCTAAAACCGTAATATCTTGCAAGAAAAAGGAAACAAAAACTCAAATGATAAGTAAGTAAGTAATCGCTTTATTTCTATTGCCTACATTGAAATGTTACATTTCAGGGAACGGCAATATAACATGAATAACAGGGAGTTCATAACAGGATATAGTAATAATATCATACATTATAACAAAATAGGGAAAACCTGATCACAGATCGGGAAAAACCCTATGGCTAGTTAGGTAAGCAAAGGGTTAGTATAGGCATTAAAAGTAAGATGCAATTAGTAGTTTGTGTACATAAATAGCGACAAAGAGTAGGTAAGATCAAAGCAATAAGAGATCAACGATTAGATTTACAAAGTAGATAAGGCTCTATAGATTAAGAAAATACGATAACGGTGTTTTGTATGCAGTTGTCTTTGGGTCTAGCGAAAGTTTGATGAAGTCATTCATAAGTTCATTTGATTTCTTCTCTTTGACTCTCTTTAGGTAGTTGATGCCAAGTTGGTTCCATCTGGTTGTGAGGCGTGGAATGTTTGCCCACTTGTGGAGCCAATCAGTTGGCGTGTAAATTGGGGCTTTGTAGGCAATTCTTAGAGCATGGTTCTGCACTTTTTGAAGACGAGAGAGTTGTGTATTGCTGGCAGTGATGAACGATAATGAGCCGTATTCAAGCAGGGGTCGAATAGATTGTTTGTAGAGCGTCACGAGAGTATCAGCGTCGGCTCCCCAGTTAGTGCCTCTGAGGCATTTCATTAAGTTTAGTCTGGAGTGACAGCGAGATAAGATTTCGTCAATGTGTGTTCTGTATGTTAGTCCGGAGTCGAAGATTACTCCGAGAAATTTCGCTGATTTTCCTACTGGGATTTCAGAACCCGAGGCATTAAGGCGTACGAGGTTCTTTTTTCCTTTAGGATCTTTCCACGGTTTGTTTGCTCTTCCGCTAGGTGTGAAAAGAACTGCTTGGCTTTTAGCACCATTGACTTTGATTCTCCATCTGGAGCAGAAGTCATCATTGGTCGTGATTGCTTTTTGAACTGAGGCAGCTGCAAGGTGGGGGTTGAAGGATTCTGCCCAGAAGGCTGAGTCGTCAGCGAAGTTGGAACACATTAGATGGAAGTGGCGGTAGTTGAGGAAGACAGAGTAGTTGTCATTGGTTGTTGAGTCGTTAATAAATATATTGTAGAGGAGGGGTGAGATTACTGAGCCTTGCGGAACGCCGGCTTCGATGCTAATTTTTGGGGATAAGTAGCCGTTGACGTCTACAGTGAAGTTTCGGTCGGATAGATAATTGGAGATCCATCTGACGACTCTCTTGGGTAGGAGGGCTTGGAAAACGAGTTTAATGCGTAATCCGTTGATCCAAATGGAGTCAAAGGCTTTTTCGATATCTAAAAACGCGGCGACGACATGATTTTTGCGGTTGAAGGCTTGCCTGGTACATTCCGAAAGACGGAGAATGTGGTCATTAGTGGAGCGGTTTCTGCGGAAGCCACTTTGAGTGGATTTGAACCAGGATTTAGATTCCAAATAGGCGTAAATACGATGAGTGATAAGGCGTTCCATTAGTTTTCCAAGATTATTAAGTAGCGTAATTGGGCGGTAGCTAGACGGTAGATTAGGATTTTTGTCGGGTTTGGGAAGCATTTTGATTAAGCCTTCTTTCCAGGAGGTAGGGTGGTATCCAATTTTCAGACAAGTGTTGAAGAGGCGCAATAGAGAGTGCTGGAGGGACGGCGGACCTTTTTTAATCATAATGTTGAAGATGTTGTCGGGGCCTGGGGATCTGTTTTTTAGGTGTTTGAGAGCTTGGGTAAGTTCGTTGATTCTTAATGGCTGGGCTAGTATGTGTTCATCGTCTTCAAACGAAGGTAGAGTCGGTTCTGATTGAGGGTCGTTTTTGTTGACTGCGAGTGTTTCGGGTTGGAACCAGTCTATATGCTGGAGGACTGTTTGGTCAATTGCATATTTGAAATCGGGGTTGAAATGAGGACAGTTTTGATCTTTGAAGACATTAGCAAGGTGTGTTGCGAAGAGATTTGCCTTTTCATCATCTGATGTAGCTTTGTTCTTCAGACTATGAGGATCGCTGAGTAGGAAGGGATAGTCGGTAGGTGACGGAATGTTGTTCATGCCTTTTCTTATGGAATTGTATTTTTTCCAGAGTTGGTTCATATCGCGATGAGTCATTTTTGAGGTAAATTTGCGCCAACTTTCTCTTTTGTCTTTGGCGATGTTACGAGCTATTCTTCTTTGTAATTGGTTGATTTGATTGCGAATGAGGCTGGTATCGGTTCCGATCATGTCAAGTCTTCTGCGCTCTCGTTGAAGTTTACGACGGTTTTGAATTAGCATTAGACTTTCTTTTGTTGGTTTCATATGGGATCTTGATTTGTTAGCGTCGTGGTTCGTTATTTCGAGTGTTGCATCAGCAGCTTCTTGAATGCAGGTAGATATCTCGAGAACAAAGTTGTCGATTTGATTAGTCCAGACGCGGTAGTCTGAGCCATAAATTACAGGCTTTGTGTTTAGGTGTTTGCTAGCGATTCTATCTTTGAGGTCTGTGGCGAAGAGTTTCCAATTGGCACCATTAAATTTGTAACGTGGTTTGATGCTTGGGGATCGCTGATTTTGCGGAAGGTTGGCGAGGACAAGGAGCAGGGGGATGTGGTCGGAATTGCCAAAAGGGTCCAGGTAAGATAGATTTGTGAAGTTAGTGACTATTTGGGGCGATGCTATAAAGAAATCCAAGACGTCGTAGGAGTGGTGTTTGTTGTGTTGGGAAGGGAAAAAAGTTGGTTCCTTTGGTACTAAGCTATTTAGCATTATTAGTTCGCTTTTAGTGTTGAGGAATTCGTTGAGTATTTGTCCGTTCCGGTTAGGTTTATTGCAGTAGCCCCACGATTGATGTTTTGCATTGAGGTCGCCACAAATTATAAGATGATTGTAAGATAATTCTAAATTTGCGAGGAAAGTTGTGTCGAGGGGTATGTTAGGAGGGCAGTATAGCGATACGATAGTAACGTTGATGTTATAGCGCAGTTTTATTGAGATTGCGAGGCCTTCGCATTTGTAGGGGACCGGTATATCGAGTAGATGTGGATTAAGGTTCTTATTAACTGCAAGTAGTGCACCACCGCCTGGAGTGCTGTTAGCTCGGTCGCATCTGAACACTGAATATTGTGGCGGTAGTTTAAGCTTCGATTTGGAGGTTAACCAGGTTTCATTGATACTGATGATGTCTATGTTAGTATCCGATAGGAATTGGGTTAGTTCGGCCATTTTGTTGTTGATTGATTGAGCGTTGAAATGAAGAATGTTTAAGGCCATTTGTGGTTACTGTCGCGGAAATCTAGGGCGTTGGTGGTGGTTATCAGTTGACTGTCTCTATGGTGATTTTTATCTTCCATTTGGCAGCTTTGATTCGTAACTTGGGAAGTGTTAGATTCAATGCTGCAGCAAGAGGATGTGCTGGGCACCTTTTTGCGAGTCAAAGGTTTAACGCGTTTGAGGTTTTCAAGCAGATCTTTTCGACAAATTTTAATGCCGAGTTGTGAGGGGGCAAGCATTTCGTATAGGGTCGCAACTTTTTCGGGGATGAAGAGTTCGGTGCTGTCGCCAAGCTTTGATTTGACCTCTGGGGTGAGAAGGTTCTCTGCGGTTGATAACATAAGAACGTTGAAAGAGAATTGGACAATTGATTCTTTGAGTGAGTCTAATTCTGAGGGATATGTAGCGGGTTGCGTTGGGCGGCTACGGGGATGCGTGTTGGTAGGGTGAGAGGCAGCAGCTGAGGCGTAGGATTTGTGTATTATTGAAGCGGGATTGGCAAAATCATGCCATTTGGACAGATGTTCGGGTATTTTGTCTCCAGCAGGCTTCTCCGGATTCTCTTCGTTTATGAGTTCAACTAATTCTTTGAAGTATAAACAACCACGATAGGCAGCGCTATGATTGTCACCGCAGTTGGCACATTTATATTTGGTTCGATCATTTTTGATGTCACAAGTTTTACCGTTTTCGTGGAGGGAGCCACAGGTGGTCGTGCCACAAAAACGGCAGACGGGCTGATTTGGGCAGCTTTTGGCGTAGTGGTTGAATTTGTTGCATTTATAGCACTGTATTGGGTGAAGACTGTTCTTCGGGGCTTCGGTAGGAAATTGAGCATATCCAAGTCTGAGTCCGTTGTTGTATAATTGATTGAGTTCTTGGGCGCAAGTAAGTTTGATTTTGATTATTGGCATTGGTGAGGAAGATCCGTTTGCTATTTTGAAAAATCTTTCAATGCGAGTGATGGATTTGAATCCTTGCTCCTCGAGTTCAGATTTGATTTCATCAGATGTGATGGATGTGTCAATGCGTTTGGCAATGATAGCGAATTCTTCAATTATATCCGCTGTTTTGGAGTTACTTTTTGGGGGAGCTTTCAACATGAACTTTTGTTTAATTTCTTTAGGCCAGTTTTTGTCGTCAATGAGTAATAGTGATGATTCGTGGTTATTTGGGCTGACCAAGAAGGAAACACCATCTTTGAGTATCTTAAGCTGATTTATTTCTGCTTTGGGGAAGTATTGTTTGAGGAGTTTTGAGATTTTTAATTCGTTCATTTTTTCTTCCGGTGCGGGGGTATCTCTCAGTTGTAGGACAACATCGAGGGGTTTGGTTTTTGAGGGGATGGGTGCAGATTTGTTAGCGGCTTTTCTAGAGGCATAAGATTCATCGTCTTGTGACCAGTCTGATTGGCTGCCTGAATCAGCGGAGTTGAGTGGTGTATGTCTTTTGGTAGGGTTGGTTGCAGAAGGTGAGATTGATAGTTTTCGTTTCCCAGCTTGGTTCGTGTTGTTATGCGATGTGCTTTCGTCTGTTTCGATTGACGTTGGTTTACGTTGTGTATGATTGAGGGTTGATTGCCTTTTTCTATGGCATTGCTCAAGAAGATCTTTGGAGGGGTCAATACCCTGGTTCTTTGACTTGCGGTTTACTGCTTCGGGATGGGCAGTGGCCCCTTTGGCCTTAAATCGAGATCGTTGATTCGATGACATTTTGATTGATTCGTGACGTTGGGTTGACTTCGACGCTAAGGTGGTTGGATTTTGCATCCTTACTCCCGGCCCGAGGCCAAGAAGTTTCGGTATGGCTTTGCTTCAAGAGGTTAAGCAGGGGAGTAGAATAAAACAAAGAAAGTAATTCAAACAAAAGGAAAAAAAAAAAAAGGGGAAAGAGAGAGGATGGAATAATAAGTTAGATAAATAGTTTGTCGGAAGGATAGTAAAGAAGTAGAGTCAATAGTGAGCTTGGCGGTTCTTTCGCCAAAAAGTCCTTAAAAACTCGGCGTTCCATAAGTTTTTCATCTGGTTCAATTCATTTGCTTCATCATTTTAGGCTATATGTCGCTATC
>CAZJIO010000172.1:0-6144 GCA_964546035.1 uncultured Eubacteriales bacterium
GCCGTTGAGTTGTAAAGTGAACTAATTTTAGTTTGGTGGCCAATATGATGATGGCGTATCAAAACAAGTATCTGTATTTCCATCTTTGAAAAAATTGTAAAAAGACTCTATGGTAAAATCTGTGACAGATTCAATTGGTTGAGGCCCAAGCGATATGGAACCCATAGCGCTGTCATTTTTCATAAAATCTTCATAGGTAAACATTTTTACATCCCATATTTTTATTTCTATTCTAGATTTGATCGGGCAAATTCTAACAGCATCCCCTATTTTTTCGTTAATCCCTTCATAGCGTATCAAGAACCCATTTTGAGGATATACCACCCAAAGGACAAACGGGTATGATACTGCATTATCGACAGCAATCAGGGTCGTATCAAGAAATATTTTTTCTGGTGTACCATGGGTTTTAAAGATTTCTGAAACTAAATACCTTTTCCAAAGGTTTTGATATTCCGAGTAATTATATGAGACATTATCGTAATTACCTTTTGGATCAACCCCTGCATAAACCCAAATGTGCGATATGTTTTCATTGTCTATGGAATAAACTCGAGTAGTTGTATCGTGGATTGCTATTTCAAAATCAGGGAAAAAAACACGTAGATCAGCTTGCTCAGAAGTAAATTCAATATATGCAATTGTACTGAATTGTAAAAAAATACTTATAGCGGTATTAAACTTAACTTCTCCTGGTACTATATCTAGCCAACATGGTAGGTTACAATCCTCATTGCTTTCAATTAAATTCACAAGAGTTTCAAGTGCATCCTGTTTAGATAAAGTTGGTATATATGTTAATGTTGGTATCTGTATATTCTCAGTTGTCAATGAAGAGGTTGGTAATGCGGTGCTAGATGACTGAGTAGTAAAATTACTTTTGAATATACAACTTATCAAGAAGGAGGATACCAAAAAAACTATTATTGCGCGAAGCGTAAATATTTGTTTCATTTTTAACCTTTATAAGCACTTATGGTAAGCTCACGGATTAAGCATTTGTAATATCCAATCGTACATGTTGTCTTCCATAAATTGCCTTCTATGCGTGTCTACCCAATCATCAAAGACCCACATAGAATACATATTTGCAAAATCTTCGCCATTTGTACAGCAATTATTTCTATGGCCTGGCGCAATATCAACATCTAAGGCAGGAAAATTGGGATTCGTCATGCGCTCGTTTACTAAATCATCATAAGGATCATCTGTTGAATATCCGTTATTGCTTATGATTGCATTGAATACATGCCCCATTTCATGGGATGCAAGAATTGGATCAAGTTTTCCGCTAGAATTTGACCAACAAATTACTCCTTCCTGTCCAGAATTTGCATTTCGTTCACAAAAACTAGAGCCTGATGAATTGGAAAATGTTATGGTTGTAGTACCATGAGTAGCAGCATAAAGTTCAGCAGGGGTTTCATATCCACAATTATTTGCTGGCTGGTGTGAGCAATAAACATCATAATGCCTATTTGCCTCCAGCCCAACGGCAATAAGAAATGCTGATTTATCTCCATCATCCCCTTCTCCGGCGAAAACTAAACCAAACTCACTACCGTTGCCAGTATTACTCTGGTGAACTACATTCCTCGAATTTGCTAATTTTTTTTGATTATCTATCCAATTTGCAAGACATGATGATTTGTTACACCACCAAGCATCATGCCCCGTCGGGTCGGTGTAATTGACAGGCGAGTTGTTGGTATAAGCGAATCTATCCCACGCCTGCACGCCTTGACTTTGCAATGGGATTATCGAATCCGCCTGCGCGAACCTTGACAGCGAACTATCGTACCAACGAGCATTATAGAAATGCAAGCCAAAATCACTGGCGTAAGAATACTGTCCCGTGTAAGTATATTTCGTCTGCTCCGTACCTGACGAGTAGCGAGTCTCACCCCAAGCCTTGTACTTGGTTTCAGAAATCACAGCGCCGTTTGCATCTGTGACTAATGAAGTAGAACCCAAATGGTCAGTGAGGATGAAATTCAAATTTCCGTTTTTTCGCATCGCAACTCGTTGACTTCCTAAATAATAATATTTTGTCACCACTCCAACAGATTTTACTCTTCTTCTACTAAAAGGGAGTGTCTAAATCCGAAATGTTGAGAAGGAATCTTAGCCACGAATTACGCGAATTTCACGAATTGGTTAAAAAATCCGCGTAAATCCGTGAAATTCGTAGCAAAAAAGAATCGCTTCTTTTCCTATTCATTTTGATTTTAGACACTCCTTACTAAAACATAGACTTCGGAAGTCTCAGCCAAAAGAATGGACAAGATATATTGTTTGCCGAATCTAACTTAACAGACTTTCGAGGTCTTTTTGTTAGGAGAATTGGTATTTTTACTCAGGATTCAATTTTTTTCTTAATTTACGAATAGGAAAGAAGATTAACACGCCAAATAAAATTGAAAAAATGTTCCCAAAAGTTGCTCCTTCAAAAGTTTTCATGCCAGATACAAAGAAAAATATTAAAACCACAATAGCCACACCAATAGATACCACGCTGTAATTATACAAAATAGATACAACGAAGAGCAAAGTTAATTGTGATGGGGTTGCTTTCGATATCTTCTTTTTTTTGTTTTTCATTTTTATCTCCTAATTAATACGTCCTTCTTCTCAACTATATATTATGGGTTTAAGTAAAATGGATTTAAAGGATAAACAAAATCTTGTACATTAGGCATGGGTGGAGGAGAGTAATTTGGGCTTAAATATATATATTCTGATTCAATATGACTATCAAAAACTACAAAATCATTCGTTGTAGTTACGAAATCATAAGCAGTTGATATCCAAGATGCCCTTTTGGCGAGAGCTATTAAGCTTTCATTCCCAAAATTTTTTAGTCCACGTTCTATAACTTGAGAAGCGCCAAAATCAAACCCAGCCTCAGCTATCTCTTTAATACCAAAAATAGCACTCCAATTAGGACGAGCACTGGAATAATCAGGTTTGTACGAAAGATACACATAATATCTTTGTCCATTTGCGCGATTCAAAATATAACTACCAGCATAAGTATATTTGCCTGCAAAAAGTATATCTGATGGATGCAATTCATGAGATGAGGTTAAGTCAATAACAGTTGAAGTTAATATAGGCGGTTGAACAGGAGGTTCAGGAGGACCAATAAGTCCGTCTCCATAAGTTGGTATATGTGGGTCATTACCTTCATCTTTTGGCTTGGAAGGCTTAAAGTCAGGCAATAAATGTGAATTGCTCGCGCCGCAGTAGGTCGTGCCGTAACAGTCTACGGGGATGTGTCCAGAGGGGTCTGTATACCTTGACGGGTTGTTTAATCCGTGTGGGGCAAATAACAAGGCAGGGTGCACGCCTGTCACTGGGTATCTTCTGGGCATATACTGAGGGAGGCGAAAGAGCGGAACGCTTGAAGGAGTGTATGCCGGGCTATGGCGTTGGGAGCGGTCGAGTATGCGTATGAGAAATATCTTTTGAGGATATAAGCTCGTTCCCGTGTGTGACCGTCCCGCTCGATTCAGCCCGCCTGAGAAGCCTTGATGTGAATGAAGGCAAGCTCGATTGCATGTGTGAAGCCAAGTCCCACAAAACAGAAGAGCCCGGTCCCTGTCGTTTTTTTCTTGAAGAGAAAGGAGATTATGATGGTGAATGTAATTCGTTTTATTGGGTTGGATATTCATAAGTTTTACATGGTAGCGACTGGAGTGAATGCTGAGCAAGAAGAAGTAATGAGCCCACAAAAAATAACATGGGAACGCTTTGAAGGCTGGGTACAAAAAAACCTCAAGCCAACGGATGCCGTGGTGATGGAGATGACCACCAACACATGGGAAGTGTATGATGCATTAATCGAGCATGTACATTCTGTTTGTGTGGTGCATCCGCCGCATGTCAAGGCGGTGGTCAACCCACAAGTGATGACCGACAAAATAGCGTCACGCACGTTGGCAAAATTGTTAGCGGCGAAGTTGTTGGTTTCGGTATGGGTACCGCCCAAAGAAGTGAGAGATATTCGCATGTTGGTAGCAGAGTATCACAAGATGTCGGTACTGGGGGCAACAGCCAAACACAGACTTCATGCTTTATTGCACAGGCATCGGGTCAAGGTGGAAGCGGGGTTGGAGATTTTTCATCCAGAGATGCAGGCGTGGTGGAATCTGATTCATATCTCCTCTGCTGAGAAGGCGGTGATGCATACGGATCTCAATACGCTGACGTTTGCTCGGTCGCAAAAGAAGGCTTTGGATGTTGCCTTGAGTGAGTGGGCAGGCAAAGATGAACGCGTGCCGTTGTTGGTGCAATTGCCTGGTGTGGGATTATTAACTGCCATTACGATTCTGCTAGCCAAGAATAAACTTTATTTTTTACTCTTACAGAATTGTTAGTACCCTGCCACCAATCATGCCGTGCAAGACCATCCGCATTGGAAGCAAGAGTTAGCACGGCTGGAGCCGAGAATGGGCAGGTCGCGGGCGGTGGTGCGGATTGCGCGCTTGTTACTGGTGGCAGTCTGGCATGTGTTGACGAGAGATTGTGCCGATAAGTTTAATGATGCACGCTCGGTGGCGTATTCGTTATTTTTACATGCGTATCGGGTGAAGGTGCGCAACTTGGGTGGCATGAATGCTAAGCAATGGGTGCGTCATCAGTTAGACAGGCTTGGGATTGGCAGGGAGATTAGTGAGTTTCGCTGGGGTACGAAGACGGTCAAGATGCCGCCTAGTTCTTTGAAGAAAGTGAGCGATGTCCTAAACAAGTAAGACTTGTGAACTCTTTACAGAGACCCGATTAGGTTTTACAGGCTCATCGCTCACCAGCTAAATTATACTGCTAGGGCAGTACAAGATATACCCTAAGTCAAGCGGGCTGTGAAGCGCGAGAGATATTTATTTTTTAAGGTACAAGGATTGACTTAGTAGTACAATGAGTTCGCACACCCAAGTCAAGAGACGAATTCAACTCCCAACAGTTGGTTCGTCTTTTTATTCTCGTTCTTCAAATTCATCAATGACTTTTTTCCACTTCATTGCATCTTCAAACTCACTTCCTTTACCTAACCAATCTAAAACCGCATCAATTACATCTTCAATTTCTGAGCCGATTGGTTCTATTCCGCGAAACTTATATTCTGTTTCACATTTTTCACATTTTCCGTGAATTACTAAAATATATACTTTTTGATTATGTCCACATTTTGGACAAGTATATTCACGATAGTGTGGTAGTTTCTGTATCTCTTCAATAAGGCTTAAATATGTCATGGTTACTCCCATCCAACTATTTTCTTCAAAGTCTTTGCAAAACTATCTACAGACCATCCATCTGGGCGGATAAGGATTCTATGTGCTTCACTCAGGTTTTGAGGCAATCTTGGGTCAAGTTTTGGGATAATTTGAGTCCCAGGTGGAAGCCCATTCTTCGGGATTGTTACAGTAGTATTAGGAACTCGATTACCTGGGAAGAATTTCAATACCTCATCTGGAAGGACACCTTCAAATACAGATATACCATCTTCGCCTTTTCGAAGTTTGAAAGGTTGTGAAGTTCCAACTTGATCTGTTGGCACTAAACGAATTAAACCTTCTATTGCCTCGTCCCCATGCTCAACAGCCTCGTGACCTAGTTTCAGTACACCAAGCCGCGCTAGGTCATCCAAAGGCAAGCCAATCGGGGTAGCATCATCTGGCTCTGCGGCTTCAAAGGCAACTGCCATGGCAATGTTGGTAGTCGCTAAGGCTTTGTCTGCTGTGCTCGAACTCGGGTCATTCAAAACCTTGTTCGATTGATAGACATCATACGCCGTCCAGCCATAGTCTACCACTTTTAGCAGGACGATTGCTCCAACAATTATTGCGGCAGGTATTGCAATATGACCGTCAGGGTCTGTATAATAGAGAGGGTTGTTATTTGCATACGCATATCTATCCCAAGCCTGCACGCCTTGACTGGTTGGAATGATCGTATCCGCCTGAGCAAACCTTGACAGCGAACTATCATACCAACGTGCATTATAAAAATGCAACCCAAAATCACTGACATAACTATACTGCCCCGTATAAGTATATTTCGTCTGCTCTGTACCTGACGAGTAGCGAGTCTCACCCCAGGCTTTGTATTTGGTTTCGTTAATCACAGCGCCAGAAGAATCAG
>CAZJIO010000173.1:0-6087 GCA_964546035.1 uncultured Eubacteriales bacterium
AAAAGCTAACCAGATGAATAACGTTAAAAAATGAATCCCACTTTGAAATAAATATGACGGCTTAAAATTAAATATGTTTCTAGCAAACATGAGTCACCTCTCCTTTTTTCTACTTTTCTTTTATAATAACATAAAGGGTCTCCTCGCCTCTAGTATTATTTCATCAGGAAATCCCACGTACTCCAGCAACTTGATTGCATTCTTTGTAGTGGTTGCACCTTTATGAATCTGATAATCAAACACGATATCTTTCTCTTGTATGATCTCACAAAAGTGATAATTTTCATAGGTTTGATGCAGTATTGTCGTGAGCTCAATATCATGGGAGGCAACAAGTGCTATGCAATTTCTCTTATCCAGAAACTTTAATATGGCAGATGATGCGGCAATTCTTTCCTCCGTATTGGTTCCCCTCAATATTTCATCAATGGCGCAAATCAGCAATCTATCATCACTTAAGTTTTGTACGATTCGATTCAAGTACTTGATTTCTTTGATGTAGTAGCTTTCTCCTGACATCAAATCGTCTCGTACCGCCATGGAAGTAATCATTCTAGCGTAGGGTAAAATCATCTCCTTCGCCATACAGGTATGAATACTTTGAGCAAGAATGATATTGATGGCTACTGCTTTTATAAATGTGGATTTTCCCGACGCATTTGAACCTGTAATAATACAACTCGAATCAAAGGTAACGGTATTGCAAACCGGCTCGTCAATTAAGGGATGATAGATTTGATCCATTTGCAAAACCTTTTCTTCATTAAATGTAGGTGTGCAAAACAAGGGAAGACTTTCACGAAAGGATGCGACGGCTATGGCCATATCGATCTCACCAATTTTTTCAAATAACGCCATAAACTCTTTCTGTCTGCCTTCTAGCATCCGAATAATTTGATCGTATTTCACAAAGTCTGACAAGGTAGCGCCTACCATATAGTCATAAATAATGCCTTCAATATTACCATTCCAAATAGCTTCCTTTTTCCTTTGTATCCTGCTTAACATATGCGCTAATTTCTTGAAGATAACAACTATTTCCTTAAATTCATGAAATTCATTTTCATAAGTAAGCTTCTTTGATTCGGCAATTTGACTGCCCACTTTAACAAGATTAATGATCACACTCAAGGTTTCAAAATGAATGTCGAACTTTATCTTTTTCAAAGTGTAAATAATCAAATTAACTGCAAATACACCTGCCGTAACGAAAAGGTAAGTAACGTTTTGAGAGACAAGTGCTGGTAGGACTGATAGTACTAATAAAATTTGCATGAGGCGGTATTTCCATACGTCCGCAATTTCAAACTTATCTAAGCTCGAAATAAACGATGGCAAATAATAACCAACAGCATCTTTACCAAGACCAGAAAGCAACAGTTGCATGTCTTCTCTTTCCTGAGTTCGTGAGGTGAAAAAGTTTATTTTCTTCTCCAAAAGGATTCTACTTGAATTGCTTTTAGGTAAACAATGGAGCCTCGCGTATAAGGTCTGTTCCCCCACAAATGAGTTACACTGATTCATTCTAGAAAAGACTCCATTCATTTCAAGATCATTCCAGGAGACGTCGTCTATCTTTTCGTCATCTGGTACTGATTTGGAGAATTCATCCCAATGATAACTTGCCCGCTCATAGTCATACTTGGAGGCCATCGGTTTTTTTCCATATTGTCCTTTTATTAGGGCCAGAAGTTTCTTTGTATTGACCTTTTTTTGAAAAGCGATAGTGCCCCCTAGCAAAATGAATATACTCACTATTATGATGTACGTTTGCATTGTTTTCCCCCTCTTATTTTCTCTTTACTTAACCAATGATCTAACCCAATTATAACCCTCTTGTACAAAAGCCTTGCTAGGTTTTGACTCTGGTGTGTGTTCAAAGACAAAGAAAACATCCTCAGCCTCTGCTAACCATCTGATTATTTTTTCCAATTGATAATTGCCCGTTTCTTCTTGGGACGGATGAACAGGAATCCAGAGATACCCTTCTTCCTCATAAAGCACGTTATGCAAATGAACCACTTTAATGAATGGTTTCCATTTTACTAAGTATGCCATAACCTGATTTTCCGCCGCTATCAAATAATCTCCGATATCTATGCACATCTTAATGTGGTATTTGGACCATATTTCGACGGGGAAGTCATGCAGATAATTGATTCCAACGGGCGAACGATTGGGTGCCAATTTAGGTTCACAAACAAAATCAATGCCATATCTTTCTTGAATTTCGCTTAATTTTTTTAACCCTTCTTCAATTAAATCATTGGCTTTTAGACATCCTTCTTCCGTGAAAAAAGGAAAGTGCACCAAAAGATATTTGGCACCGAGAGCAGATAATTCCTCAGCCTCTGCCGCTAGCTGCCTCCAAGCATCCTCAGTATCGTATTTAATTTTCTCAATCAAATCGTATTTACTGCCACTGCGAAGCAAGGGTGAATGAACACCAAATGTCGTCTGTTTTTCTTGACATAGTTTTAGAAATTTCTCAAAATCCTCCCGTTTCAGGAATTCGCCAATCTCTATATGATCAATACCGTCCCAAAACAATTCTGAAAACAATTCAGGGTTTGAGTAAATCGTACTACCTGAAGCGCCAAGTTGATGTGCCATAATCGGACCTCCCTATCCCTCAAAAATATGCCAACGCACCTTGTATAGACTACTTTAACGCTTCCCTAAAAATATATCTCACCAAGAAAAAGCCCAATATATTAGAGAATGATGTCGAGATCATCGTAGCAAAAGCCGCGCCATTGATACCATAAATAGGTATGAGAATCACATTTAAAACAATATTAATATAAAATGTCGTGATTTCACCGTACATATTCCATTTTGACCGCCCTGTCATCATAATGGTATACCACACTGATCCTACCGCTGCATTAACCAATTGCCCAATACTGATATAAATCAATGCCAATTGACCTTCCAGGTATTCGGGTCCATAAATGCCTAAAATGGGTTTTCTAAACAAAAGAATACCCAAAATAACAATCGATGAAATCAAAGTCAGTATTTTCACGGAGGTCATGTAATAATGTTTCAACTCTTTGATTTTGCCTTCATGGTACATACTTGAAATGATTGGCGGGAAAACCGTGTTGAGAATACTCAAAAAAATTGACGGAAACATCGCAATGGTGGTTACGACGGCATAAATTGCAACAGCTCTTATTGACAGCATATTCCCAATCATGATTTTGTCCACATTCATCATAGCCAAATAGAGCACTGAACTAATGGTCAATGGCAGTGAATACTTCATAATTTCCCAGGAGAAGTGAACACCCTCGAACATTTTATGGGTCACAAGAAAATAGATGACAATGGACACCACTGACCCTGCATAGGTGGCGATAATCAAATTTTCAAAAGTCGGACCTACGAAAATGCCTATTAAAAATGCAATCAGGAGTTTAACACCCTGATTGCCGATGAGGTTGACATAGAAAAACTCTTTGATCTTCTGTTTGGACTGAAACAAGGATCTGAACAAGGTTTCAGTAGATAAAAACCATAGCAGTGGCAGCATGACGCGCATATAGCCGTCTTCTAACAGCACAAAAGCACCGATCATTAAAATAAAACTCATTCCTGAGTTAATGATAAAGGATGAGGCTACATACTTGTGTCCACTTCTTGGTATAAAATACAATAACCCGTTATTCAACCCGAGAGATGCAACAAATATGAGCAAGGTTATAAGGGTTAAGTTGTAGGTATATTTACCTAAAATCTCCATACCATACAGAGTTGTCACAGCGTAGGGAAAAAGCAGATTTAAGCCCAATGCACCGATATTTCCCATAGCGGAATCTAATAATTTCTTTCGAAATAACTCTGCTTTCATTTTTATAACTCCTGGTCCAAATCAATTGCTTCCGCATCAAGATCCCAATACTTTTTCATTACAACGCCTATAACCACCTTAGAAATCAATAGGGCCGCAACACTGATAGCAAGCATAATATAAATAGATGCAAAATACAAAACAACTGCCGTGGTAATAAGGACTGCAACACAAGTTATAGACGATATAATGTGTGCATTGGATAACCTAAATGCTGTCAAAAAATACCCCCTAATTTTCTTAATCTCAATTTTAGACATCACTGGAAATATGTAGATGATCAGGATCGTTAATTGATAAAGCACAACGTAATTAACAATAACCAAAATGGACCCACCACTGAAACTTCTTAAGTCAAATACAAAAAGGTTCACTAAAACAAGGGCGTAGGCTGCACCTAGAATGAGCCAAACAAGGGTTGCTTGAACAAAATTCGACTTAAAACTTTTAAAATAGTTACTCATTAAATAGCCTTTATCACCGATGACGGATTTATTAACCGTATAAAATAAAGCTGTTGTAGCTGCACCTGTACCAATACCCAAGGTTAAGACCACAGATAATCCCCACAACAAATTTAACAACAATAAATCAAATAGCATCGTACCATATTTCTGGAATGGTCCATCTAAACTAAATATTTTCATCTTCATCTTCCTCGTATTATTTTATTAAATTTCCATTTGTTCTCTCATCTCAATAATTGTACCTTCTGGTGCAACAATTTTAAATAATTTACCACCTTCTACTTCATAGATGGCCTGGTCAGATTTCGTCTTAAACCCATCAAATCCTAATTGTTTGATTCTTAAATATTCCACTTCTAAGTCTTCGACTATCATAGCAAGATGAACGATCCCTTTGTTTTTCTTGTCAAAATTATACAACTTTTCATTCACTCTATTTGTTTGTAATTCAATCATCAAATCATCTTGTTTTAACCATGAATTGAATACCCTTTTTTGAAAGCCTGGTGTTTCCTTGATCAAACTAAACCCCATGATTTCTGTATAGAATTTTACAGATTCTTTATACCTATCGGTTTGAATGCAAATATGATGTAATTTCATATAAATGCTCCTTCTGCTTATTATTTTTATGTCTAGGGACATTATATCTTATTTCTAAATTAATTTATATGGGCATTTCTCATAAATCTGAAATGTGTAACGTGAGCCATTATCCTTAAAAGACTTTACCAAGAAAAGCCAACATAATTCTATTAAATTGCTCTGGTCGTTGGAGTGGAGCAAAATGACTGACATCCATAAGTATATTTAGTTCCGCATGTGGCAAACTTTGTGCCAGATATTCGGCATGCTCTCTCTTAATAAATTCATCTAACTCACTTTGAACAATGAGAACTGGAACCATTATACGTGCCAAATCCTGTGCAGAATAGTTCGGTTGAGTTCTCTGCATGATGCCAACTGCCTCAACAAGTGCCTCAAATTGGTCAGGGGTTGTTGATAGAAGCTCATAGTCTTTTGAATGACGTTTATAGCAGTTTGTAAGTGTCGGGCCATATTCAGTAATTTGCTTTGTGCCACTATCGTCCATATTGCACGCAAAGAAAAACACACCTGCAACACGGTTTGGCCATAAATCCGCAAAAATAAGAGAAGTGTCTGCACCATCGCTCCAACCCACAAAGGCAACCTTATCGAGGTGTAACAGATCTAAAACTGCTAACACATCAGCAGCCAGCAGTTGATAAGTATATGGCCGATCATCTCTGGTACTACGTCCATGCCCTCTACTATCGATCAGAACAACTTGATAACCACCACTCATTAATGCAGGGACTTGATACCCCCAATTACCACTATGTCCAAGACCGCCATGTAAAAGCACCACAGGCAAACCAGTTCCATAGGTTGCATACCAAATCTTTGCGCCTTGATTTTCGACATACCCTCCATCAATCTCAATGGGTAAGGGCGCTGGTCCTTCAAGTTCGAATTTCACCAGTTCATCATCATTTTCAAGCATATTCTCAATTACCTTTTTCCTTTCGAAATCTCTATGCCAAGTTCATTGCATTAATAGGTTTTCATTTCTTAGTTCCTTTGACTACAATAGGATAAAGGGTATGATGATCATAAATATACGCACCATAGGCATAACCTCTATCTTTTTCTCCCTCAAGAACGACCAACTCATCTTTTCCATCGTTATTCATATCTTGAATAACGACCAACTCATCTTTTCCATCGTTATTCATATCTTGA
>CAZJIO010000174.1:0-6080 GCA_964546035.1 uncultured Eubacteriales bacterium
AGCGGAAGTAGTAATGGTGCCGGAGTCTGGAGTACTGTGGTACAGTTATCAAGATTTCTCTCTGATTTCGATAGGGGATACTTTTGTTCCGAGTGTTACAGCTAAAGTCCGGATGGCAAAAGCAGTCCTCAATGAAATTCAACCTCCAGAGATTCATCTCAAAGGAATAGCTCCTTTGGATTGGACCAAGGTAGACGCTGCTAGTAAATATACTAAAGATGTAATGGAATTGATGGAAAGGAATAAGCAAATACTTCAAAGCGATTGGGGAGACTATACTTCTTCCAATTGGCCTATTTTCTTGATCTTGTTCGTATTTCTGGTAATCCTAGGAATAATCGGAATTTTGTTGTATAAGTCTTGCTATAAAAACAGAAATAGTTGGAAATTCATGTTACCATGGTATTATTTTCGGCGTCCACCGTCATCTGGAGGAATGGAGCACGGGTCTATGGAGATGTCAAGTATAAAACGAATGGGATCAAAGGGAAGTCATGAAAATTATAGTATGGATCCAGAGGAATTTCGGGAGAAAACAGCAAATACTGCTGGAGAGGGGCTAGATGAGCAAGAAATCGATCAATCTAGAATAAAGCCTCCTATAAGGCAATTAAAGAAGGGATATATGAAAGAGAAAACTTCTAAGGTAATTAACGACGGAGCAAATTTATCAGATGCGGCAGCTGAAAGAGGCTCAAAATTCATGGGACCATTAGGAAAGCAATCCAAATCAACGATCACTGTAAAACTAAGTGGGTTAATGGTGAAGGCTTTGTGGGATACGGGAGCTGAGCTCACTGTGATCACTTGGTTATTATATCAGCAATTATTACCGTATTTGGGATTCAGCTCAAAATTAATTGAATATCCGTTGAAGTTGACCTCTTTTAGTGGTCAAGATGTGAATTTAATCGGAATGGTGAATTTGAAATTGGAAATAGGGAATAAAGCCGTTTGGCATGAATTTCATGTGATTCCTGAGGCACCGCATCCAGTAGTGCTGGGAATTGATGTTAAAGAGAAATTAGCTCCCATATATCTAGAGTTAGATAATGGAGCTGCATATTTTTATGGCCCGGAAGATAGAAAAGAGTGCCAAACCCAAGTCGTGGATACGGCAACTAGTACAAAAGTTATCTTGAATGCAGATTTAGAAATTCCAGCGAGTGCTAAGTGTCGTTTTGAGGGAATTTTAAAAGTGGAGGCGACAAAATTCATGCAGGAAGTGGCTAAAGGAAGCTACGTTTTCCAACCCGTTCAAAAACAATATGGAGACGGATCTCTTCTAGTTGCCAGAGCGATTGTTTGCCCAAAAGATGGCAAAATCCCAATTTTTGCAGTAAATTTAGACTATGAACCGGTTAAATTGTTTAAGGGACAACGAGTGGGAACGTTGGAACCTTTGCAAAATTATGAAATGATGTTAAGTTTGGAACAAAAGTCAGAAAGGCCAATAGCTGTAGTTAAGAGGAATACAGAAGAACATAGGAAAAGTTCCCAAGAACAAAAAGAAATTCTAGATTTCTTGAAATCACAAGTGAATTTGGATAATTCAAATCTATCAGAGACCCAGAAGGAAGAATTATTCGCAGTACTCCTGGAATTTGAGAAAATTTTCTCGCGAAGTGACTTTGATGTAGGTCACGTGACAATTATGAAACATTCTATTCCTACAGGAGATGCTAAGCCTATACAATTACCGCCCTATCGAAATGAACATGTCTACGAGGAATATATAAAAAACTTCGTAAGTGAGTTGAAACAGCGGAAATTAATTGAAGATTCAGAGGGAAAATGGACTTTCCCTATAGTGATTGTGCGTAAACGGGATGGGACACCTAGAGTCTGTGTTGACTATAGGGCATTGAACAGTACTACAGAAGTACATCGATGGCCTTTTCCGACTATTCAATCGTTAGTTGATCACTTGAGGGGTGCTAAGTGGTTTAGTTCATTGGACTGCTGTGCAGGATATTATCAAATTGAGGTAGAAGAGGCGGATCGACCGAAAACAACTTTTATCTGTCGTGAAGGAGTATTTCAGTGGGTTCGAGCGCCTATGGGGCTTAGTGGAGTCCCATTTACTTTCCAGCGAGTTGCAGAAACTGTGATGAGAGATATTTTATACGATATTGTTCTAGTATATTTGGATGATTTTATTGTCAAATCGGATACATTTGAACAGCATATCTCTCATTTAAAGCAGGTTTTCAGTAAATTATTAGAGGCTGGATTCAAACTGAAACTGAAAAAATGCTCCTTTGCTCAATCAAAATTGATGTATTTGGGACATGTGATCAGTAGTAACGGGGTAATGGCGGATCCGGATAAAATACGTGCTATAATGGAATTTCCGAAACCTACTACTCGTAAAGAAATGCAAAGATTTCTGGGTTTATGCAATTGGGTTGCAAAGTTTGTGCCAAATCATGCAATCACTGCGGCGCCGTTATCAGATTTAATAAAGAAGAAAGCTAAGGTTGATAAAAACTGGACAACGGTACATGAAAAAGCATTCGCTGAAGTAAAAGAAAATGCAAAAAATGCATTGATGTTGGCTCTTCCAGATCATAATAAAGAGTTTAAAGTCTATACTGATGCTTCAATGATTGGAGTAGGAGTTATTCTGACCCAAGATGATGAAGACGGGCAGGAACGCCCCATTTTTTGTGCATCCAAAAAGTTTACGGAGCAACAAACTAATTGGACTACCACAGAGCAAGAATTGTATGCCACTGTATGGGCTTGTGAGATTATCCGATACTATTTGTTGGGAGCGAAATTTACGTTATACACAGATAACGCAGCAATATCATGGCTGTTTAATTTGAAAAAGGGGAACAGAAAGTTGATGAGATGGAAAATACAACTGTCAGAGTTTATGGGCAAGGATAAAATGAAAATTGTTCATAAACCTGGCAAAATGATGGTACATGTGGATGCACTATCACGTTCAAATGTTGAAAATTCTATACAAAATGCAACCTCAAAAAATACGGAAGATTATTTTATTGGAGTTCTGACACAACCGCCACAAATGCCCGATAAAATCACTGAAGAGCAGATGAGACGGGCTCAAGAAGCTGATAAAAATCTGTTAGCAATAATAAAATACAAATCTGAAGGAGAAATCCCGGAGGACCCGGCATTAGCAAGGAAAATAGCAATGTTCGAAGACCAATATATATACGACAAAACTAGAAAATTGTTATTACATTTGCATCCCTTTCCCTCTTATCGGCGAAAAGCGTTTTTCTTTCAGTTGGTAATACCAGATAGTTTGAAGGAACAAGTCTTGAAGGCAGCCCACAATTCTATATTTGGGGGCCATCAAGGTGTTGGTAGAACATATTATTTGCTTCAATCCCGATTTTATTGGAAGGGAATGTTTGAAGATGCGAGAAATTGGGTCGAAGCGTGTGCAATATGTGACGCAAGAAGACGGCCGCGTTGGTTAACTAGAGCGGAGCTAGAGCCTTTGCCAGTGACTCAGCCAATGTGGAGACTTCATGCAGATATCACGGGACCTTTTTCGCCAGCTACCGCATTAAATGGAAATAAATATATTTTGTCAGTGACGTGTTCCTTTACTAAATTCTTAATTACAACTCCTCTACGTACGCAGACAGCTGAGGATATAGCTAGTGTTTTCTTCGAAAAAGTTGTTTGCGTTTATGGGGCGCCGATGCAACTTGTAACCGATAATGGAAGAAATTTCACCGCAGAAATGTTTGAGAAATTATGTCAACTAATCAGAACTCAGCATAAAACGACCACCCCATATCATAGTCAATCTAATTCTCAAGTAGAGAGAACTCATCGAATAATTCAAGATATGTTATCAAAATATGTGTCAAGTCGACAAGATGATTGGGATCTTTATCTTGGATGTTTGACAATGGTTTATAATTCTACTGTTCAGCGGGCTACGGGAGAAACGCCTTTTTTCTTAATGCATGGTTTTGATTGCCGGCTACCGAGTGAATTTCCTCTCGAAGTCTTTAATGTTAATTACTTGGATACGGTTGATTACCGTACTCAATTGATAATTCGCATGCCTGAAATTTGGAATTTGGTTCGAGAAAATTTGGAGGCTAACCGTGAGAAAATGCGCAAAGAATATAATAAAACAACCAATCCAGTTTGTTTCCAGCAAGGAGATTTAGTGCGATTGTGGACCCCAAAAACGGTTCGAGGAAAATCTGCTAAGCTAGGCAAAAATTGGTATGGCCCGTATCGGATTGTTAAAATTCAAGGAGCTAATGCTTCAATTGTACCTTTGAATAAACCGGAAACAGAAGCGAAACTGGTCCATGTAAATCGATTAAAGATAGCCGGTGGACCATGGGTGCCACCGCTCGAAAAATTAAACGAAGAAAAGGAAGAGAAAGAGTCCGAAGAAAGAGTTGTGAGCTCAAAAATCGAGAGCCTTCAAAAAGATTTGAGAGAGAGATCGATAAATCAACCCATAGATGGAATTAGTCAAGGCAGTGAGTTGAGGTTGCAAAGGAATTTTCGGAAGACAACCGACACCGAGTCACAGACACCTAAATATAATCTGAGACCCAGACGAAATTAAATTCAAATAACATTAGAATTATACTAGCGTTCAAATGCAGTGATCATAAAGTTTATATCAAATCTACTAAGTCTAATAGATTTTTTTTTAGTCAAACTTTTGCAGTGTGGTAATAGTAGGAGTTGGAATTCCTCTGTTCAAAAATATGATTGGTGATTTTAATTTCATAGAATGCCAAAAGAACGTTATTGGAATCAACGCAATTATTATCGAAAATCCAGCTGGAATGGCTACGGAAATCAGCAGAAGAGGCATCACTCACGATCCGAATCAAAACATCGGCAATCAAAAAATGAGCGAGTGTATTTGGAATATGAGAGCAAAATGAATGATAGAGCTAATCCTTCTCATAATTCAGAGAAGGATAAGAATTTGAAGACTTGTAAATATCAGCAAGAGAGAATAGATCTGGAAGCTACTTTGAAAAAATTACGCGCAGAAGCTCGAGCACTGGAGAAAGAAGAAAGGAAGCAAGAAGAAATTGTTAAAGAACAAAAATATATTGCTGAACTGCAGCAAGAGAAGGAAAGACTTATTCAAATCTTAAAAAACCAAGGGAAACAAACTATCCATGAAACCCAGTCCTGGAATGCTGCCCATGGACAAGAGACTCATGGATTTTCAGAAGAGGAGATTAATGAAGATTCTGAAGATTTTGGATTAGGACCAACTGGAGGTCCATTACTTCTGGATGAATAAGAAATTCCAAAGAAGTTGGATGCAATTGGTACGACTACAAGCAGTAAATTAGTGCAGAGAGAGATAAATATGTCGAAGGGACTACCTGAAAATGAAAGTGATCATCCCATGAAGTCACATTCAAGTCCTAATAACCAAATGAATTCCTCAGAGTCTGAAGAAGATGAGGATGGACCCCCGCCACCACCTGCTGGTCGTCCTGGAAATCTAAGGATGTGGATGAACCTCACAGGAAGACTTACCAATGAAGAAGTCACCTATATCAGGCAGAGATTTCCCCAATTAGATGTATGTAATCTCTTCGAAAGTGCCAAAGAAGAAGCAATGCTGCGTCTGCGGGCGAATAAGAATTATTAAAGCAGCCAATCAAACATTAAGCTAATCATTTATTATCAATTATATGCTTATTATGTGTGCATATATTTGAATAGAGGGGGGAGTGTTGTAAAAGAAGTCAAATGATTGCTCAATGTTAGATTTAGCTGGCACTAAGAAAACAATCTATCATATGATTTGCTAATAATGATAAATACCTTTTTTTTGTTGAGGTGATAATTGCTCTTGCTTGCCGTGAGTTTTGCTGAATTTTCAACTTTAGTAGATCTTTGGGTGATACAAGATTAATTGAGTTTTTTGGCTTCAGAAGAAATAGTGTTAGAGCAATTTGTGTTTCTATTTTTGTGCCGAATTTGCTTTATTTTGTGTGGTGAAATGTAACTTAAAGTTAGTTTGTTGGAAATAAAGAGAGAGTGAAAGGTTGCTGCGAGCTTCGGTGTTGATCCTAAGAACCTACTTTGCAATA
>CAZJIO010000175.1:0-5982 GCA_964546035.1 uncultured Eubacteriales bacterium
CTTCTGGATGTTGGATTCAATGATTCGGATCTCTCTGCTATCTGGGATGACGTTTTGACCATTGAAGACGACCATTTTGATGAAGCTAAAGCTTTGCAAGAAATTACCATGCCAGCCACTAAATCTGGCGATCTTTATAAATTAGGAAATCATTACTTGTTATGCGGTGACTCAAGTGAAGTAGAAAACGTAAAGCGGTTAGTCGGTGAAAACCAAGCATCGATGATCTATCTAGATCCTCCGTACAACATTTCACTCGACTACAACAAAGGAATCAGCACCAAGGGAAAGTATGGCGGTAATTTTCAACAAGATAATAAAAGCTCTGCTGAGTACCAAAATTTCTTGCAAGAGATCTTAATCAATGCACTTAGCGTTGCTTTGCCAGATTGTCACATCTTTACTTGGTGTGATCAAAATTGGATCGGTGTTGTGCAGTCAATGTACCAAGATCTCAGTCTCGATTTAAAGCGAGTCTGTTTGTGGGTCAAAAACAACCACAATATGACTCCGCAGGTAGCGTTCAACAAAGCATACGAACCGTGTGTTTATGCTACTCGTGGTAAACCATATTTGGCACCAATTAACAATCTCAACGAAGTTCTCAACAAAGAAGTAGCAACAGGGAATCGCACATTAGATGACATTCTCGATTTACTTGATCTGTGGCTCGTAAAACGTCTTCCTGGTCAAGACTATGAACACCCAACTTCCAAGCCACCAACCTTACATGAAAAGCCACTACGACGGTGCACAAAACCTGGGGATGTAGTCGTAGACCTATTTGGCGGTTCAGGCTCAACACTCATTGCCTGCGAACAACTCAAACGGCGAGCATTTCTTTGCGAAATTGATCCTGTTTTTTGCGATTTGATTATCAAACGGTTTAAGGAACTTACTGGCAAGGAGGTAGAACTATGTCAATAAATACTGGAGACTTGTTTGCCCTTGGCGAACATCGGTTGATTTGTGGAGATGCTACAGATCCTCAGATAGTCAAAAAGCTCGTTGGTGAACAATCAATCGATGTCGTCCTCACGGACGTACCCTATGGAGTCGGATACGTAGAAAGCAAACAAGATTTTACGCAATCAGTCGCCAAACAAAAGATTATCGCCAACGACCAGTCTCAAACCAATGCTCAGTATCAACAGTTTATGCAGGACTGGATTCGGGCTGTTAAACCATATCTAGCCAGCAAAAATGCCTTCTATGTTTTTAATAGCGACAAGATGCTCTTTGCCCTTGAGGATGCATTTGCCACTGAAGGAATAAAGTTTGCTCAGCTACTAATTTGGATCAAAAACAGTGTGGTAGTAGGCAGACTAGATTACCTTCCCCAACACGAACTCATTGCCTATGGCTGGCACGGCAGACACAAGTTCGTGAAGTCCAAAGACAAGAGCGTATTGTTCTACCCCAAACCCAATAAATCGGTATTCCATCCCACTATGAAGCCAATTGGACTACTACGGAGACTCATACTCAACAGTAGTAATCGTGGAGAAGTCGTCTATGACTGTTTTGGTGGCTCTGGATCGACACTCATTGCCTGTGAACAAACAAAACGGAAATGCTTCATGGTCGAACTCGATCCAGAGTACTGCCAAACCATTATTAATCGTTGGGAAAAACTTACTGGTGAGAAAGCGAGGCAGATATGAGCAAACCAGAAGAATTGAAGAAATTACTCATAGAACAGCTCAAGAAAACACCTATTGTTCAAATGGCTTGCGAGAAAACAGGAGTTGCTCGCTCAACCTATTATCGCTGGAAAAAGCAGAACAAATCTTTTGCAAAAGATGCAGAAGAAGCCATTGTGGCTGGAGAATTGTTAATCAACGATATAGCTGAAGCTCAGCTACTCTCCGCCATTCGGGATAAAAACCTAACCGCCATTATATTTTGGCTCAAGCATCACCATCATCGTTACGCCACACGAGTCGAAGTAACCGCTCAGCTTAAACGAGCTCCAGAGGAACTTACCCCAGAGCAAGAAGCCGTTGTTATGAAAGCACTGGGTATGGCAACGCTTATTCCGCCGGTTGTTGTAGATGAAATAACTGAGCCAGAAATTGAAAGTACAACTACAGAAAAGGAGTCAACATGACCGAACCACTCAATCAACAAGAACTACAAATGATCAAAGAAAACCGAGATGTCCGGGTCACTTTGGCTAAACAAAGTCACTACTGGTTTTTCTCACTGTATCTGGGGGAATATGTCCAGTATCCTTTTGCACCCTTCCATAAAGAGATGTTTGCCATTACCGAAGACGAATTAACTCGGATTAGTGCCGTTGTAGCTTTTCGAGGATCTGCGAAAATAACTCTCATGACTACGTCCTTTCCCATTTGGGCAATTACGGGAAAGTTGCAAAAAAAGTTCATTCTTATCTTAAGTCAAACCCAACAGCAAGCACGATTGCACCTTACCAACATTAAGCGAGAACTAGAAAGCAATGAACTACTCAAGGAAGATATCGGACCCTTTGAGGAATTCTCAGATGAGTGGGCAGCTAACTCGATTGTACTCAAAAACTATGGAGCGAGAATTGTGGCGGCTTCTACCGAGCAATCCATTCGTGGTATTAAACACGGACGATATCGCCCAGATCTAGTAATCTGTGATGACGTTGAAGATTTAAGTTCCGCCAAAACCAGAGAAGGTCGAGATCGCACCTTTAACTGGTTAACGGGTGAGGTTCTTCCTATTGGTGATGACAGTACCAAGATTGTCATCGTTGGCAATTTGCTTCATGAAGACTGCCTGCTGATGCGACTCAAACAGCACTTTGAAGATGGCAAAATGAATGGTCGATTCTTGGCTGTACCGTTACTGTCAGAAGATAATCAGATCGCCTGGACTGGTCGATTCGCCAATATGGAGGCAATCGATACTTTAAGAAAAACTATTGGTAACGAGGCTTCTTGGTATCGTGAGTACTTGCTTCGCATTATTGCTGATGCGGATCGAGTGATTCAGCGAGAATGGATCAAGTACTATGACGGACTACCTCCACTAAGTGGGAGCGGTAATAATTATAGCTACGCTGCAATCGGTGTTGATTTAGCAATTAGCCAAAAAGAGTCAGCCGATTACACTGCCATGGTGGGGGCACTGGTATTTGGACACGAAGATAAACAAAAAATCTATATCATGCCTAACCCTATTAACCAGCGACTGGACTTTCCAAGCACCGTTGAAACAGTAAAAATAGCTTGTAAAGGCTTGTGTGCGGGCAAAAAAGCCAAAGTATTTATTGAGAGCGTGGGATACCAAGATGCCCTCGCTCAGTGGCTGGATCATGAAGACGTGGATGTCGAAGGTGTGAAAATTGGTTCAACTGACAAGAGAACTCGATTGGCACTGACCTCACATCTAATTCGCAATGGCAATATTTTATTCCCCAAAGAAGGCTGTGAGGATCTGATCGAACAAATGGTAGGACTCGGTGTCGAGAAGCACGATGACTTAGCTGATGCCTTCTCTATTTTGATCAACCAAATCATGAAAACCAATAAACATATGCCTCGAATTTGGTTTATCAGTGGTGATGAATTATTCGGCGGTCCAAGAAGAAGAGGTGGGTTAACCCGAGACCTAAGGAATGATCCCTATGGCTGGTAATACTGAGGCTAGACTTACCCACCAATCGCGGTACCTTGTGTCCTTGATGAGAAAAACAATACCAGATCATAAACTTCAGAAAGCAATTGATGTTCTCGATCAATGTGCACTGGCACTCAGGTTTTACACAGCCACGAAGCAGGGCAAATATTTGGATGAGCTTACTTGGGCGGTACGGAGGTTGAGCCAGCTACTTGAAAAGAAAGGAGGCAAAAATGAGTGATACCAAGTACTGTCTCTATGCTCGCAAATCCAGCGAATCTGATGAGCGTCAAACCATGTCGATTGACTCGCAAATTAAAGAGATGCAGGAGCTAGCACAACGAGAAAAGCTCAACATTGTAGAAGTTCGCCAAGAAAGCCACTCTGCTAAAAAATCCGGTAACCGACCCGTATTCGTGCAACTGCTCAATGATATAGATACAGGCTTATTTACTGGAATTCTGACATGGGCTCCGGATAGATTGAGTCGTAATGCTGGAGATCTAGGCTCGCTAGTGGATCTGATGGATCAAGGCAAGTTACATGAAATAAAAACATACTCACAAAGTTTCAGGAATAACCCAAACGAGAAGTTCCTCCTCATGATCCTTTGTTCACAAGCCAAACTTGAGAATGATAACCGTGGTATCAATGTAAAGCGTGGGTTGAAAGCCAAATGTGAGATGGGCATTAGACCAGGATTAGCACCACTAGGATATCTCAATTTGATAAAAAATGATCGTATTCGCGAAATCATTGTTGATGAACAACGAGCTCAATTTATTGTGCAAATGTTTGATCGAGCCGCTCATCAGGGACATTCTGGCAGAATGATTAAACGATGGTTAGATAAAATTGGGTTTACCACTAGAAGCGGAAAGCCATTGGCTCTCAGCAAAGTCTTTACTATTCTGAAAAACCCCTTTTATTATGGTGAGTTTGAGTTTGGTGGTCAGCTTTACAAAGGTAATCATCAACCGTTAATTTCTAAAGAACTATTTCTTGAAGTCCAGCGACATTTAACCACCACACCTAAAGACTGGAAGAAAAATACCTTTCCATTTAAAAGCATCTGTACATGCGGTAAATGTGGTGCTTCAGTTACGGCTGAGGAGCGAACCAAGAAGCTCAAGTATGGTAGCATGACCAAATACATTTATTACCACTGCACAAGATCAGTGGATTACGATTGTGATGAGCCATATATCACTGAGCAAGAATTGGTTAGCCAACTGCTCGCTCAACTTCCAAACATTAAGTTCAACAAAACCAAAATTACCAAAACAATCAAAGCAGAGATAGAACGATTCCATAGACTTCGATCTGAAGTGCTACATCAAGAATATTTATCAGGTAATCTAGCTGAAATTGAACTATCTGCAGTCAAAAATGACGATGAAACCATGGCAAGAGACTACCTTGAGCATATGCTCAGAACTGGATCTGCTGAAGACAGACAGGAAGCCATCAGTTTAATTAAGTCTAGGTTTGTGTTGAGCAACAAAGCAATTGCTCTTAAGTAACCTCAGAAAAATACTTTTTCTCAGCTTTAGATAAATACTCCTTCAACTCATTAAGAGCCTTAGCTCGTCTTTGCCCATCTTGAATGCCTACAGCATCAAAGGTAGGATCAGCTACTTTAATAGTCAAATCAGGTAGAGAATCTAACATAAATTCTGTATCAAGAAACATTGAATAAAAATTTTCAATATACTTGCGAGCATATTCCAGGGTAACTAAAGGGTCATAGGTCATAAGAGACTCAACGCCGTCTCTTTCGTGGTGCGCAATTCTTTTGTCTCTTTGGTTTTTTATACGATTTATTGTTTCGGTAATATCTATAGAAGGATCTAAATTCCAGTTAGATTTAAGATCATCGTTAGTTAAAACAGCAATCTGACGATTTAAACAAACCAGGTTCTTAAACTTGATATTTTTACTTGTATCGAACAGATTGAATGATAAGAGTAAAGCCGAGTCATAGAGAGCTTCGGCAGCATAAACCCATATCTTTTTTGTATGGTTGGAATTAATAGATTTTACTACAGTAGGCTGATACAAAAGCATGGCTCGAATAAGATACTCTGTACCTGCAACGTAAAGCTCACAACTATCTTTAAGGCCTTTTGCAATAGCTTTACATGAATCTTCTGACTTCCAGTGAGATCTTAAGGAATTAACGATCTTTTTTTCATCGAGTGAAAGAATAGGTATTATCATGATATATGTATCTTACAGGCTGTTAAATCGTACCTTACCTTTTTAGCCGCAAAAGAAGCAGGACACATCAACCTTATTCCAATAATAGACGGGTCTATCAGGGAAAATTCGATACTTGCGGAAGGGGCGGGACTCGAACCCGCGGTGCCG
>CAZJIO010000176.1:0-1361 GCA_964546035.1 uncultured Eubacteriales bacterium
TCTGGCCATAATCAAGTCCGTCTGGTTTTGGCTTGGCTGTTTCAGCAGGCTTCTCTGAAAGCTCAGGATGTTTTTTCTCAAGCTGTTCAAGCTGCCTTTTTAGCCTTGCCCTTTTTGCTTCAGGAGTTTCTTCCTTTTTTTCAGGTTTTTGCTCCTGTTGTACAGATTCCTCGTTTACGGATTCCTCTTGGGTATCCTCAACTTCGTCTGCTGTGTCAATGTTTGGGTCATTGAGAACCTCTTGTTCATTTTCCATAAAATGATAAATGTGTTTCACTTTTAATAAAGTGAGAAACTTTAATAATAATCACTTTTAATAAGGTGCGATAACCACAAAAAACCGACTGCCTTGAAGGAGTCGGTTAGTTCTCTGAACGCAAGAACAACCAAGACGTTCAGAGAGCTAGCTAACCCCTCCAAAGCGGTTGTTCTTTTTAAATTGTAAAAATTATTCTGCCGGTGTTTCCTCTGCTGGAACTTCTGGTGTGGCTACTTCTGTCTCAACTATAGCCTCTTCTGTTGTCTCTGGGACAACTGGTGTTTCGTCTGCCATTTTGTTTTGTTTTTTAATTATTTTAGACCTTTATTCGTAAACAACTGTGTAATTTATTGTCCCTCCAACTGCCACATATAGCCCTGTTTCTAACGAGGCTCCGAATAATGGGACATACCTTTCTGCGGCCCCGAATGTAATCACGCCTGTAATAGGGGCTAATGTATCAGTATTACTACCAAAAAGTTGCATGGTCCCAGAAGAATGGGAGTTTACCACTACCCCATGTACCTTGCCAAACTTCTCAATAACTAATGTTGATTCTGTTAAATTTTTTACTTTCATTTTTTTATATTGCAGGGTTTTTTTCACCCTTGCCTTCTTCTTTTTTGACCTTTATTTTGGCTAATTCCTTAAAGCCAGTATTAACTAATTGCACGCCCCTCCACAATCCCCTCAAATCTTGTCCCAATGCCTCGTCAGAGATAATATTGTTGCCAGAGCAGGCTTTTGAAGCCAACACTAGAGCGGCATTCATGTCGGAAATAGCATAATCCGTCAGCTTCTTACCCTTCTTTATTACCCCTGCTTCATACACTGTTGATAAAAGGACTTTGCGCACGGCATCTGCTAGTACTGGATCTGCATTAAACCTCTCAATAGCTTGCACCTCTAAATCTGTTAAATATTGGTGCGAATTTTGCATAATTAATTTTTATTTTTAATAATAAGGTCGTATATTTTGTGGCATTTCTGACACCTGCCAACATAATCGTTTATGTTTCGTGTATAATTATGGTCTATACTACTCCAATCAATGTTCCAGCGCCTACCTACTTTTTTTCCAATCAGGCCACAATCTTCACAA
>CAZJIO010000176.1:1474-1747 GCA_964546035.1 uncultured Eubacteriales bacterium
TAAAATTGGCTATCCCAATCTTTCTTTTTTGTTCTTCAGACATTTTCCAATGCATTCCTTGCGTGGGTTGTACTAACCTTTTTCTTCTTGCAATGCTTAATTTTATTCTTGTTTCCTCAGATGGACGTTTCCCCTTCAAAGAGATTGAGGTTAGCCAATCCTATTTTTCTTTTCGTTTCTTCTGAATGTTTATGCCCTTTAACAAATAAATGTTTCATAGTCGTTCGGGATATTAGCGAAAGTAGATGGAACGACTAAGAACGCATCTACCCT
>CAZJIO010000176.1:1757-2009 GCA_964546035.1 uncultured Eubacteriales bacterium
ACAATATCCCCGTTATTTTTTTTATTGGGCCACCATAGGTTGCATTTGAGCTTCCTGTGGTTGGCTATTAATAATAGGTTTTGTTATTTTGGTAAAGTCTATTGGGTTTAGCCCTGATGCCTCAACCAGTTGATTTACCAGCTCGCCAACACCGGGAACTTGAGCAAACGCTTGTGGGTTGGCGATTATCTTAGAAATTACGTTGCTTAGCTTGTCGGCTACGGCCGCCAGATACTTTTGCTTTCCGGCTAT
>CAZJIO010000176.1:2025-5944 GCA_964546035.1 uncultured Eubacteriales bacterium
CAAACAAATCTATTGGCAAATCCTTGAACTCATCTTTTAAAACCTCAATAAACCTCTTGCTCCCACCCTTTATCCATTGGTCTTTAACCATATCCCTGTAAGCTTCAATATCTTCTTGCGTTATTTCATCTTCTGGCTTCTTATTAAGAACAAGCTTAACTGCCTTCCTGTTGGCTTCTTTGGTGGCAACTCCCTCTGCCACATACTGTAATTCCTCTAAAGACAAGTCATCTAACCATTTATCGCCTTTATTTAATTCCTCAACCATTGCAGGCAAAATCCATTTTGGATAAAGCCTATCGGCAAAGAATGTGGCTATCTTACCCTGCCTGTATTCGTGTATTCCCATTCCCTGCTGGACTATCAAGTCCTGAAGCTTGAATGGAGTGCCGGAAGCAGGATTCATACCAAGCGCCGCCTCTGATGCAGAACCCAACATTCTGGCTGTTTGCTTCATATCGTTCTTATGAGCCATATACTTATCCATATCCACAATTTGTCCATTAAGCCTTGAAGTTGTCCTGCCTTGTTCTTGTTTTAAAATGGTGTTCCTTTTAAGCTGAGTAAGTTTTTGGTTGCCCAATTCATCTGAATCGGTAACAAATACATCAACAGCTGCGTCCAGTTTTTCCTTTATTTTGATTGCTGAATAATTATTCCAAACCTGTGGCTCGAACAATCTTTCTACAATAGACCTTCCGCAAGCTCTTCCGTGCGACCTAACCTGGTCTATTTTTAAAGCGTCAAATATTTCTGTTAAAGGTTTTGACTTCCCTCGATACAAAATAACCTTGTCTTTATTGCCGTCTTCTCTTGTAAAAAGAGTAACTGCATAAAAAGAATCAACATAAATATCAGGATCGCCGTCTTCTTTTAACCAGCTCTCTGGCAACGAACCATAAAGCAAATAGACTTCTATATATTTGCCTGGCGTTTTGGCTTTTTGGCTTCCTTTGTTTCCCTGTGTTTTTTCTGCCCTCGCCATTACGATCGCCTCATCTATTTTTTCAGCATCCCATTTATCCTTAAACCCCTGCAATTCTGATGGAGAGTATGCCCTTTTAAAGCATAAAGGCCCGGATAAAACATCAGTCTGGTCGCAGAAAGCAATCCCCTCCAATGGCTCAACCTCTGGCACTCCGCCTGTGTTTTTGAATATTACTAAATCGTAAATGACCGAACTCTCAACTGCTTTGTCTATTATGGTATCAAGCTCATTCTTCCTGGCCCATCTTGGATGGAACTTCTTTACCAAGAAAGACATATAGTATTTTTGTGGGTCGTTTACAAATGGCTGAATATCTTTAACATCAAATCCTTCGCTTCTGAAAGCCACATCAATTATCGGGGTTACTAAATCGTCATAAGGCCTGTTTCCGTCATCGGCGCCGGTATGATACCAAGCGTTGGCAACGTTCTTGCATCGCTGAATATGCTCATACATCGACCAGTTTTTATTGTCCGTCAATGGTATCTTAGTAGTTTTCCACGATGCCTCCTCGCTGGTAATATAACTTGTTATATCTTGGTATTCCATTATTTAAAAATCAAATTCTTTATAAAAAAGTTCCTGTAAACTTTATTGCTAAACAGACTTTTAATTTGTCTGACAAACAACATCTTCTCTGCTGTTTTGCCAGCTTTTTTTATGGTCAAAAGCATCCTGGTTTTGATAATCTTGTTCTCTTTGCCAAGTTGCTCAAAAGCATCTGCCAAGTCTTGTGTTTTGCAGTTATACTCTTTGCCGTTAAGTTTCACGCTTACTTGGTAGCCCGCTCTGTTTTTCGCTTGCTCGGCAAACTTAGCTCTAGCTTTAAGCTGAGCTTCGCTGGGCTGTTTTATATCGCTGGATTTTTCTCGGCTTCGTTTTGCCATATTGTATAAGGTTTTGGTTTAGCTTTTTTGGCGTGATTTCTCATTTGCCAAGCTATTGCAGCCGCCCTGAATAAGTCAAAGTGTCTTGTCGTTAATCTTGGGTCTGGCTCTGTGTCTATGCTATCGTTTTTTGTGTATGATTTAGCTTCTTGAATTAAGTCAGGATCATTTAAGTCTATAAGTCCGCTTTCCACGGCTTCCTTAAAATCATTGTCGCACTTGCTTTTGGTCAATGAGTTGGTGTTGTATCCGTAAACTGTTGGGACTTGGTATTTGGCGCTTAACTGATTCCTTTGTTGCATATAAAGATTTGCTCCCAACTGCTTTGCCCTTAAAACTGCTTGATCGTATTTATTGTTTTCAATGGCCAGTATGCAACCTCCGAATTTATTGCCCTCGTTATAAGCTTCAACCCCAAAGGCTTCTGGTGAAATGGTATTGCTGTGAAATGTTCCAACCACCTGGGCCGGGATTGTGTCAAAGTCTATAAACACTGAAGCCGAACTATCTAATCCCAATCCTCCTGCTACATCATGTCCTCCCCCATACCTATGAAGCGGATTATACTCTTTGTAAATTTTAAATCCTGCTACTTCTTTTATCGGTTGGAGTATTTTCATCTGTTCCAACCTTTCCCTGTCTATAAAAACATCTTTCCCAGCCGATGGCTTGCACATTCTCTCTCCCTCAAAGTCCTCATCTGTGCGCCTCATAACCTCAATATCTTCTCTGCTGTATCTGTCCCAAGTGGGATTTCCCTGCTCGTCTGCTATGGGCGTAATCTGAACCACCCTACCCTCTCTCTTTTGGACTAATTTGTGTATGTTTCCTGCTTCTGAAAAATAGTTGCCAGTGTAAATTGAACTGCCGTTAATCGCCAAACCAGTTCTCGCTTCTTCCATATTTTCTCCAATCTTGAAGGTTGTAATGGCAGACCTTATTGTTGTCTTGGTTTCAATGTCGTCATACCAGTCCAAATCTGATTTTGCTTCTTCCATAATCTTCCCCCTCTGGTCAACGCCTATCTGTTTGGCTAAGAGCTTAATCCCTGTCGTTGTAGTAAAGCTACTCATCGTTTCTTCCCGTTTCTGCTCGGTCTTTTCAAATATTTCAGGATAAAATTCTCTTACTCTGGGCTGGACAAACATATTGTAAATATCAGTTACTGACTGTTTAGCGTTGTCTAAGTCAGCTGATAAGCACCTAATAAATCTTTTTAAATGTTCTTGGTCGTTTGCTATGCAGTAAGCTATGAAAAGTTTTGTGCGCGCGGTCTTTGCAAATCCCCTAAAAGCTACGTTCACATACTGCCTAATCTCGCTCCTGTACGCCCTTATATTATTCAAATCCATCTCCCTATGGGCTTTGCAATCAGGACTGCTGAAATATTGGGGGAAAAAGTATCTGGCCCAAAGATTGAATTTTACTGCGACTTCTTCGTTTGTATTTTTACTATCAAAAGCAAATAAAGCTCTAATTTCCTGCGGGATTCCACGTTGAATTATTTGTTGAATTTCCTCCATTGAGATAAAACTTTATTGCCGCATCTGCTTTTTCTTTGGCTTCTGGGCTGATTAAATCCTTTCCGTCTTTGCCCGTAATCTCCTGCTTATCAACGTATCCGTGTTTTGTAAGTATCAGTTTTGAAATGGTTGAATTGTAATCGCCAGATAGCCCGTTATTCAACAATCTTTCTGCTTGCGACTGCTTGACTTTTTCTAAAATGTCGGAAAACTCTTGGTAGTTTTTTTCCCATTCATACAGCGTATCTCTTGACACTTTTAAAAATAATGCTAATCCCTCAATACTTGGAAGTTTGACTTTTATCTTACCTACGCCAATAAGTTCATCTTTACAGCTTTTAAGATATTTGTTGACGGCATTTATAGTGTCCTTGCCTTTATATTCGCTTGGTCTTCCGCCTGGATGTTTTGTTTTCTTTGTCATAATTCCTTTAGGCAGGATCCCCGCCTTGGCGCTTTATTATAGGCAACCCTCGTAAAGAGGTAGCGCGAAATCCTATCTAAAAAAACCAAACCCCTAC
>CAZJIO010000177.1:0-5807 GCA_964546035.1 uncultured Eubacteriales bacterium
GGCTTCTATTCTAGATGGTGACATCGATGAGGTCATCAACAGTTTAATCACTGCAGACCAAGCAGAAAGACTTCAAAATATTGAATAAGATCGTGCATAAAAATAAGCCATTAGAGGTCACTCTAATGGCTTTTATGATTTAGGTTTCTTAATCGGTTTCTACGGTCACATTGCCTTTTTCAATATAAAACTTAACCAGTATAGGGCAAAGGACTAAGAGTACACCAGATAACAGAAAAACCAGTTGTACGTTGCTGAATTTAAATATCCAAATTTGAAAGACAGTTCCTTCAAAATGCTTAATAATTCTACCGCCAATCCAAACGGCAATGAAACTGAATAATCCGCCTATAGCAGCATTTAAACCAAGATACATGGTTCGACCTTCCCGTTTAGCATATAGAAATTGTATGTTAAACATTGAGATACCTATGCCACCCCAAGAAAATCCTCCTATAATATGTAGTAAAGGTGCCAGAATAAAATAATTGCCACGGGTTACAAATCCCCAGAGAAAGTGGACGATTGCTAAGAGCAATATGGATAATTCGGTGCATAAAAACCAAGATTTATGATCGGCAACTCTGCCCCAAAAACTGGTGAATAGGACACGGACAATGGTGGATAGTACAGACAAAGTCATGATATAGGTATAACTTAATTTGAGATTGGTTACCAGGTATACAGCGACATATGGACCGCCGACTTGTAGCGCAAAACTCCATACAATAAAAAGAAGAATGATTTTTCTGAAGCCAATGCTTTTCAAGGGTAGAGTCAACACTTCTTTTAGTTTGTATTGGTTGATATGGTTTTTTCCAGGCACTTCAATAATGTTGATCAGGGCATAAATATTGAGAATACCAAGAAGCACAAGAACAACCCCAACAACGATAAAACCAATAAGGGGAGAACCAGATATTTTGGTGATGTCCAAAATTTTTCCTAGAATAATCGTTAAAAGTGCTGTGATAAATAAAGAGATTTTTTCTCTTTGGGCTAAGTACCGACCTCTAATCTCTATGGGGGTTAAATCAACCATCCAACTGGAAATTGCGGGACCGATGAGGGAGTTCAGTGAAAAAGCAAGGGCATAAATGATTATGAAAGCTTGAAGCGCTATTCCAAATCTCATGAGAATGATTGGAACAAAAAAAACACTGGATAAAAAAATTCTTAAAAAAAGAGCTATATATAAAATGGTGTTTTTTCTTTTTTCAATACGCTCAAAAATCATGGGTGAAAAAATCTGGAATATACCTGTAATGGCTGGGATCACGGCAATCATCCCGTTGAGCTGATCTGAAATGCCAAGAAGATAAATGAAACCTGCTAAGAAGGCGCCAGTCGTCAAGGAAAAATGCCCAATACCCGTGATGCCTTCTAGTATGAAATAATTCCTGCTGCGAAGGATGGTATCGGTGTTAGCGTGGTGCTTGAAAGTCATAATTACTCCTAGTGATTTTATTGTGAAAGTAATAGATGAATTATACCTAAGAACAAAGTGCAAAAAAATGTTTAGACTGGTATTTGGCATGTCATATTTGGTATAATAGATGAGGAGGTACTAACATGAATATTTCTACCCTTGTAAATGAAAAATTTAAGAGCAACCAGTCCTTATTTAGAACCTTATGCGATAACAATGCTTCAGGTATTCTTGCATGTGGTTTCATGCAAAAGAATAAAAAACACGGATCTCATATTGATTTTGAAGTCAATCACTATGGGGGTGTAATGGTTTTATCAGGTACAGGAGAGTACTATGATGAAATCTATGGGAGATGTGCGATCAATCCAGGTGATTTTATTCAACGTTATCCTTCACGTAAACATTCTACCCTGGTAACTTCTGACGATTGGACAGAGATCTATATCTGTATAGGCACCTTGTTATTTGAAAATTTAAGGGATCTAAACATCATTTCAGGAGACAAGCCCATCCTAAGAGTTGGTTTAGATTTCACCATCATCGAACAATTATTGAATTTTTATAAAAAGTTAGAAGTTGCAAATAATTTGGAACTCTCGTTATTGGTAGCAGAAGCCATAGCGATTATCTCAAGAGCTAATTTTCTAGATAAGCAAAATGCCCACTCTTCAGATGAAATCAATATGCTTACTATGAGCTGTAATTATATGGAACAAAATATATTTAATCGTTTATCCGTAGAAGATGTTGCAACGCATGTTAATATGGGATATGAAAAATTTAGAAAAATTTTCACCAATCACTTTGGTGTTGCACCGGAATAGTATATCATACAGCAGAGGATCCACATGGCACAAAAAATGCTGGCAGATAATGACCTATCGATTAAAGAAATTGCCCTCGAACTCGGCTATTCAGATGCTTATACCTTTTCGAAACAGTTCAAAAAACTAATGGGACTATCCCCGACTGAATTTAAAAAAATCTATATTTTATAAGGAAGGAAACGGCTATATGTAAATAATAAAGCCTCAAACACAATTGTTTGAGGCTGATAAAGTCTAATTTAGAGTTCGCTATCGATGTGGCTACCTGTGCTCGTCGACAGCTTAGATTGTTGTTTATATTGCTGAGCCACTGCCCGGCTTTTATAAGCATTTATTGTTGATGTTTGTTCTTGATCTCTTTTTACCGATTCTGCCTCAGAAAGTTTAAACGTGGATGAAGGTTTTGCATCATTTTTCAATGCATTCTTTCCGCCTTCACTGATGTTTAAAGTAACTTCTTCAGTCTTGATTTTTGGGATAATTGGTGGTGGCGTACTGCTGTTTTTATTATGTCCAGCCGTAACAGTATTATTCTTATAAGAAGAATAAATGGATAAATCATGATAACTTGCTATGCGAGACATATTAAAACCCCCTTTAGACCAATTTAGCTAAGTACCTAAATTATACCACTTTGGTGTGCTCTATATATGTTCGAATTATGAACAAATTGTAAAATGGAGCCTTCTACAACGTCTATTTATTGATTATGTCCACATATTTTTTATCGCTTTGCTGAATGTGTGTGATCAACCAATCGTATAAAAACAGAAAAATCTCTTCGTTCAAACTCTCTGTTTTGTTATCCATATCATCTTTAAAGGCATGAATCTTGGTGATGAAATTTTGATGCTCAAGAATGTGGCTTTCAAGACCCTCATAACCTGCTGCACGCATCATTTTTTCTTCTTCACTAAAGTGAAAAATAGAATAGGTGGTCAACTCACTTACAAGCTTTCGAGTTTCGGTTGAAGGCTTCATTTGAGTAAGGACTTCATAGGCTTCATTAAATAGATGGATGAGATTTTGATGATGTTGATCTAATACTAAATTACCTACCGAAAATTCATTACTCCATATATAATTCGACATATTCTGTGTCCTTTCTGTGAAAACTGATTTACTTCATTATAAAGCAGTGTCAAGGTATTATCAATAGAATTTCGAAAACTTTCGAAATTCTAAACCCCTTTTAAAAAGTTACATTCCTTTCATTTGAATGTAAATGAAATCATGATATAATGTGTGTATCAAACAATTTTCTAAAGGAGAACATGAATGGATATTGGACAAATTAGAGAACAATTAACCTTAGAAGAAAAGGTGCTGCTTTTAGAAGGTAAAAATGCTTGGTATTTGAATGGGGTTGAAAGATTAGGGGTTCCTTCTATTTTGGTTACAGATGGTCCACATGGGGTGAGATTATCTGAAGGGGTTTCGTTGCAAAACATGAAACCTGCTACGAATTTTCCATCTGCCTCAGCGATGGCATCTAGCTGGAATACAGAGCTGTTAAATGAAGCAGGACAGGTTATGGCCCAGGAATGCCAACATTATGGTGTATCTGTATTACTTGGACCAGGGGTCAATATGAAACGTTCTCCGCTGGGTGGTAGAAATTTTGAATATTATTCTGAAGATCCCTTTTTATCAGGATCTATGGCGGTAGCCTTTATCAAGGGGGTTCAGTCAGGTGGCGTGGGGACTTCTTTAAAACATTTTGCTGTGAATGATCAGGAAAGCAATCGCATGAGAACAAATGCGACACTAGATGAGAGAACCCTTAGAGAAATCTATCTATATCCTTTTGAAATGGCCATTAAACAAGGGAAACCATGGACGGTAATGGGAGCCTACAATAGAGTAAGAGGCGATTTTGCATGTGAAAACAAAGGTTTGCTTTTGGATATTTTACGAGATGAATGGGGATATGAAGGGTTGGTTATGTCCGATTGGGGTGCTGTTATCAATAAAGTCAATACCATCCGTTTTGGACTCGATCTGGAAATGCCAGGTCCAGGTTTTAGAAAAGAAGAAGTCTTTGCAGCCGTTGAAAGTGGCGAATTATCCGTTGAATGTATTGACGAACGGGTTACAAATGTTCTGAATTTAATTCAAAAAGCCACTATCAATAAGAACGCGGTTCAAACAGATTTTGATAAAAATCATTTGATGTCTTTAAAAATAGCTCAGGAAAGTATCGTGTTACTTAAAAATGAGGATTCTATTTTACCCCTTAACACGGAGCAAAAAGTGGTGGTTTTAGGAGAGCAAGCTGTCAAACCTAGATTCCAAGGGGGTGGCAGTTCGATCATGAACCCTTATCGCTTAGAAAATGCCTTGGATCATATTTTAAAGTTCAGTAAGAATGTGGTCTATGCAAAGGGGTACGATGGTGAAAATGGTGAAAATTCAGACACTTTGATACAAGAAGCCCTTAAGATCTCAGAAGATGCAGATGTGGTCGTCGTTTTTGTAGGAACAACAGATGAAATCGAATCAGAAGGTTACGATCGATCAAATTTGGATATTGCAAAGGAACACTTGGCATTGGTTAATGCGGTATGTGCCAAGCATTCAGACGTTGTTGTTGTATTAAGCAATGGGTCAGCTGTTGCCTTGCCATTTGAAAGTCGCGTCAAGGGGATTGTGGAAGGCTGGCTATTGGGACAAGCAGGTGGAAAGGCCATTGCTCAAGTACTCTATGGTGACATTAATCCTTCAGGGAAGCTCACAGAGACCTTCCCATTAACCCTTCAATCTACGCCTGCATATGGTTATTTTCCAGGAGATCTCAAGGAAGTTTCATATAATGAAGGCATCTTTGTTGGCTATCGCTATTATGATACAAAGGGAGTACCGGTGCAATATCCCTTTGGTTATGGTTTGTCATACACCACTTTCGCATACGGACAAATTAAAATAGCTAAGACCTCTTATAAGTTCGATGAAAAGGTGACTTTTACCGTGGATGTAACCAATACGGGAAACCAATTTGGTCAAGAAATTGTTCAAGTCTACATCAAGGACAAACAGTCTTTATTGGTAAGACCAGACAAAGAATTGAAAGCTTTCCAGAAAGTTGCATTGAACTCAGGTGAAACTAAAACCCTTACCTTTGAACTTGACGATCGTGCGTTTTCATACTACATGCCACATTTGAAGGATTTCGTAGTAGAAACTGGTGATTTTGAAATCCTTGTGGCTGCTTCTGTTTCTGAAATTAAAACTTCGAGGGTTATTCATATGGCCTCAGAAGTTGTGGTAGAGGCCTATCCAACCATTGATCACAGCTTGGGCTATTGGATGAATGACCCACGTACAGCTGATAAAATTGCAAAGCTTTTTGTGCAAGTGGCAGAATTTGCTGGACCTGAAGCTCAGGGGCTCATGAGTAAACAATTCATGGCCTTGGCTTCTGGGATGCCAATTGGCGTTATACTGGGTTTTATGAGGATGTCAGGCATGCCGGCGGAAGTTGCTGATTTGTTGATTGCTGCTTTGTTACAAGAATAGTTTTCTTTATGAAGGAAAAGACGATGCCCATT
>CAZJIO010000178.1:0-5388 GCA_964546035.1 uncultured Eubacteriales bacterium
ATGCCTTCGTGTTGAATATAATCTGATTTGTCTAAAGAATTATATTTTTAGGTGAAGAAGTCAATGATACGACTGCAAGTCTGATCGTAGCCCAACTTTTATTTTTAGAAGCTGAAGATCCGGACAAAGACATTCACCTATATATCAATAGCCCAGGTGGTTCCATAACGGCTGGTATGGCGATTTATGATACCATGAAGTACATCAAACCAGATGTTTCAACCATGTGTATCGGTATGGCTGCTAGTATGGGTGCATTTTTACTTGCTGGTGGCGCAAAAGGTAAAAGATACGCATTGCCAAATGCTGAAGTGATGATTCATCAACCTTCAGGTGGTGCTAGAGGTCAAGCGACAGATATTAAAATACATGCAGATAGAATCATAGAAATGCGTAAAACCTTAAATGAAATTTTAAGCGAAAACACTGGCCAATCCTATGAAACAATCGCTGCAGATACTGAAAGAGATAACTTTATGACGGCTCAAAGGGCTGCTGAATATGGCCTTATTGATAAAGTCCTAGATAAAAGATAATTTAGGATCCATCCTAATAAAAAGAAGGTGTAAATAATGCCTAACAAATTTGATGATAAGAAACCGCTAAGATGTTCTTTTTGCCACAAAACACAAGACCAGGTCAGGAAACTGATTGCTGGTCCTAATGTTTATATTTGTGACGAATGTATAGAGTTATGTGCAGATATTATTGAAGAGGAATTCCAAGAATTCAAAGACGAAATTACTTTAGATAATGTTCCAAAACCAAGAGAAATCGCTGATTTTCTCAATGAATATGTCATAGGTCAAGAAACGGCTAAGAAAGCTCTTGCAGTTGCTGTTTACAACCATTACAAGCGTATTCGAAGTGATTACAAATCAGCAGATGTTGAGCTTTCAAAAAGCAATATCCTCATGGTAGGGCCAACAGGATCAGGTAAAACTTTACTCGCCCAAACCTTGGCTAAAATGTTGAATGTCCCATTTGCTATTGCAGATGCGACTTCCTTGACAGAGGCTGGTTATGTGGGTGAGGACGTCGAAAACATTCTTTTAAGACTGATTCAGGCTGCTGATTTTGATATAGAAAAAGCTGAACAAGGCATTATCTATATTGATGAAATCGATAAAATCGCTCGTAAGTCAGAGAATCCCTCTATTACCAGAGATGTAAGTGGTGAAGGTGTTCAACAAGCTTTACTAAAAATATTGGAAGGTACTGTTGCATCTGTACCACCTCAAGGTGGCAGAAAACATCCTCACCAAGAATTTATTCAAATTGACACAACAAATATCCTGTTTATATGCGCGGGAGCTTTTGATGGCCTAGAAAAGATCATTGAAAAGCGCGTTGGTAAAAAGGCTATGGGTTTTGGTGCGAATATAGAAAGTAAAAAAGATATTGATGTAGGTGTGATTCTTAAGAGCTTGTTGCCACAGGACTTATTAAAATTCGGATTAATCCCTGAATTCGTAGGTCGTGTACCAGTTAATGTTACTTTAGAGAGTTTAACCGAAAGTGTCTTAATGGATATTTTAACCCGACCTAAAAATGCTCTTGTAAAACAATACAAAGCCATTTTTGAAATGGATGATGTTGAACTGGAGTTTGAAGAAGAGGCGTTAGTAGCCATTGCTAAGAAAGCCTTAGAAAGAAATACGGGTGCTCGTGGATTAAGAGCCATACTCGAACATGTTATGATGGATGTGATGTTTGAAATACCATCCAACGATAAAATAGAAAAGTGTATCATCACTAAAGACACAATAGATCAAAATGAACAACCTGTTCTCATTTTGAATGAAAACGTCAAAGCTATTAAAAAGCCTGCTAGTAAAAAACGTGCCAGAAGTAATGAGAATGAAACTGCTTGAACGACACGCATTGACCCTGATGTTGATGTAGATTAGTAAAAAGCTTGAATAAGATGAAATCTAAACTCCCCCTGCTCATACAGGGGGAATTTTACTTATTGATTCGAGTGTTAAAAGTAATCGTATGAATGACAATGAAATGAGGAAATAACATGACGTTACAAAAAAATACACGATCATTGCCGGTCTTAGTACTTAGAGGTATTAATATTTTTCCAGATATGGTGATGCATTTTGATGTCAAACGAGAGAAATCAATTGAGGCTCTAGATTTTGCTATGAAAAAAGATCAGCAAATATTTCTGGTTGCACAGAAAGAAGCCAATATTGAAGAGCCAAATGCCAAAGAGGATTTGTATGAATTCGGGACAATCACCCAAATTAAGCAATTGGTAAAACTACCAAAGGACATCGTCAGAGTCTTGGTGGTTGGTGAAAAAAGAGGTTGTATTACAAATATTACCCAAGAAGATCCCTTTATTGTTGCAGATATTGAGGCCTTTGAAGAGTTGGAGCCTACCTATGAAGAACTTCAAAAAGATGCACTTCTAGACATGTCCCGTGAAATTGTTGAAGAGTTCTCCAAAATAAATGCGAAGTATGCAAAAGAGACGATTACGAAGATTTTAGCAATTGATGACATCGGTAAGTTAGCAGATACAATTGGCTACAATCTCATTACATCATTGGATAACAAGCAAAGCGTCTTGAGCAAATGTGATCAAGATGGTAGATTAAAGCTAGCCATTACTATTTTAAATGCAGAGATTGAAATTTCTAAGATTAAGAGAGACATCAATGATCAAGTTAAGTTAAAGATTGATAAAAGCCAAAAAGAATATTTCTTAAGAGAGCAAATTAAAGTCATTCAAAATGAATTGGGTGATGGGCAAAGTGCTGAAGAAGAAATGGATGAATACTTAAAAAGAACCAGAGCACTCAATGCGACAAAAGAAGTGGTAGAGCGATTAGAAAAAGAAATTTCAAGACTACGTAAAATACCTGCTGGCTCCGCCGAAGGTGCTGTTAGCAGAAACTATATAGAATGGGTACTTGATTTGCCTTGGCAAAATAAAATACAAGAATCAACAGATCTGGATGGTGCAGAAAAAATTCTTAATGAAGATCATTATGGTCTTGAAAAGGTAAAAGAGAGAGTTTTGGAGCATCTAGCTGTTAGAAAGTTATCTCATAAAACAGATAGCCCTATCTTATGCCTAGTAGGTCCCCCTGGAACAGGTAAAACATCCATAGCCAAATCTATTGCAAGGGCACTCAATAGGAAATATTCTAGAATTTCATTGGGTGGCGTACGAGATGAGGCTGAAATTCGTGGTCATAGAAAAACCTATGTGGGAGCCATGCCTGGAAGAATTGTCAATGCCTTAAAATATGCTGGCACCAGTAATCCACTTATTTTACTGGATGAAGTGGATAAAATGACCAGTGATTTTAGAGGAGATCCTTCGTCGGCTTTACTCGAAGTACTTGATGGCGAGCAGAATAATAAATTTAGAGATCATTTTGTAGAGATGCCTATTGATCTTTCAGATGTTTTGTTTATTGCCACCGCGAACTCGGTTAGGAATATTCCAAGACCCTTGATGGATCGATTAGAACTCATAGAAGTCAGTAGTTACACTGAGAATGAGAAGTTACATATCACGAAGGAATACTTAATACCCAAGCAAAAGGAAAAACATGGGATCGACATCCCCCAATTACTTTTTAGTGATGGCGCCATCGTGACAATCATTAATGGTTACACAAAAGAGGCAGGCGTACGAAGCTTAGAGAGAAGAATTGGTGAAGTTTGCAGAAAAGTGGCAAAGCAAATCTTTGCTGAAGATAAAGTCATGACAAAGTTAACAGAAAAAAATGTAAAGAACTTTTTAGGCACGCCGCCTTATCGCTACGACCTAGCTGCAGAAGTGCCTCAGATTGGTATTGCACGAGGGCTTGCATGGACAGAAGTAGGTGGTGATACTTTATCCATCGAAGTTAATGTTATGGACGGTAAAGGTGCTTTTGAACTGACGGGACAATTGGGGGATGTCATGAAAGAATCCGCTAAAGCTGCAGTCAGTTATATCAGGTCCCAATGTGGTAAAAGTTTGGATATTTCACAGGATTTTTATGAAAAAAAGGACATCCATATTCATATTCCAGAAGGCGCTGTTCCTAAGGACGGACCATCAGCTGGGATTACCATGGCTGTGGCAATGATATCAGCCCTCACAGCTAGACCTGTGAATCACCTGGTGGCAATGACGGGTGAAATAACCATAAGAGGCCGAGTATTGCCTATTGGTGGCCTGAAAGAAAAACTTCTGGCTGCAAAAAGAGCAGGTATTAAAAAAGTCCTTGTTCCAGAGGATAATAGAAGAAATATTGCAGAGATTAGTAAAGAGATTATGAATGGACTAGAAATCGTTTATGTAAGTGGTATGGAACAGGTGCTAAAAGAGGCACTGATGGCTTAAGAGCCCATAGATACGGAGGATTTGAAATGATTGTAAATAATGTAAAACTGGAAGCTGTTGGCGTAAAAATGGAACAGTTTCCGACAACGGGATTACCAGAAGTCGCTTTTGCAGGCAAGTCCAATGTGGGGAAGTCTTCATTGATTAATGGTCTTATTTATCGTAAGGGATTAGCTCGTACTTCAGGTGCACCAGGTAAAACAAGAACGATTAACTACTACAATGTAGAAGATCTTGTCTATTTTGTGGACCTGCCTGGATATGGCTATGCCAAAGTTTCTAAAACAGCTATTGAACAATGGGGTAAAATGACAGAGTATTATCTTAAAAAGCGACAAGAGTTAAAATTAGTTGCTTTACTGGTAGATATACGTCACGAGCCTTCAGAGAATGATAAGGTCATGATGAACTGGATTAGGGGAAATGGTCTCAATCCATTGATCATCGCTACAAAAGCGGACAAGATCAATAGAAGCCAATTAGGTAAGCATATTTCAGTTATTAGAAAGGCTCTGAGCTTACGAGAAGATGAGCGTGTCATTCCATTTTCCTCTATGACTAAGCAAGGTAGAGATGAAATTTGGGCCATGTTTGAAGAAACCATCGGTCTAGATAAAGAGCAGAGTGATATTAGAAAAAGTCAGAAAATTGAAGAAGATGCAGAGCAAGAATAAAATCCTTTTCATTTTTTAAAATTACATCTTGACAAAGGTAGGTCCACCATACTATAATTACCTCATATTAAAGATGCGATGACGCATCAACAACTGAAACGCAATAGACAAAGTAGTCTATATACTTCTCACGAAGTGTATAGGCTTTTTTTATTAAAAAGGAGGAATAATATGGAAAAGATCACGAAGGTGGAAATCATTACTAGACCTAACAAAGTTGAGGCTCTAAAGGTTGCTCTCAATGACATTGGTATCACGGGTATGACTTTTACAAATGTTCTAGGTTGTGGACTTCAAAAAGGTAAAACAGAGTACTACAGGGGAACAGAATTCAGTATTGATTTGTTGCCAAAAGCA
>CAZJIO010000178.1:5439-5704 GCA_964546035.1 uncultured Eubacteriales bacterium
TAGTGGTAGAAACGGCGTTGAAGGTGCTTAGAACAGGAGAGATAGGAGATGGCAAAATCTTTATTTATCCAGTAGAAAATGTCATCAAAGTACGTACCGGAGAACAGGGAGTTAAAGCTTTATAATAAAATCATTATAATAAAATATAAGGAGCACAATTAAATGGATGAAATAAAATTAGTAATGGACACGATTTGGGTTTTAATCGCTGCAGCGTTGGTATTCTTTATGCAAGCAGGATTTGCTATGGTAGAAACAGGTTTTA
>CAZJIO010000179.1:0-455 GCA_964546035.1 uncultured Eubacteriales bacterium
AGAAGGACCGAAGGAAGCCGATTTAATGGTACAAGCCACCGGTAGAAAGTGGTGGAATGTAGAAGATCTTGAGAATTCAAAATTCAATTTTTAAACGGAGGAATAGATGAAAATAATCGATATTTCCATGACGATTACAGAAGATATGATGGTTTATAACAATCTCGAAAGCAAAAAACCTAAGTTTATTGAAAGTGCTAATTTTGAAAAAAATAATCATTATGAAACAGACATCACCATGAATATGCATACAGGGACTCATATTGACGCCCCTTTACATATGATCAAAGATGGGTTAAGGATGTCTTGTTATGCCATAGAAGATTATGTCACACAAGCTAAGGTCCTTGATTTAACCCATGTTGTCAATATGATTACGGAAACTGATCTTAAGGCACAAGATATTCAAAAGGACGATTTCATTCTTTTGAAAACGCAGAACTCTTTTGAGTCTG